>NZ_AHYZ01000001.1 GCF_000255495.1 Liquorilactobacillus vini DSM 20605 | reverse complement strand
AACTTATCCTTAATAGTTGTCCGGCTTGAAAAAAATCACTGAAAGTTTCAAAATAATAGATAACATTTCAATTTTTAAGGAGAGGATTCATTCTGCTTACGTACATTACATGTCAACAAACCGTAGCTATCACTGATCATCGGGTTTTGAATGGTGATCTGAATGAACATAATACAGTTTATGGAGGAAAATTATTAGAAGTTCTTGATGGTACAGCATCGATCTCTGCAACCAAGTTTGCTCAGCAACAATTAGTCACGGCTTCAGTTGATCAATTTAATTTCATTGCACCTTTTAAGTTAAAGGATTCATTTCGTATCATTAGTTATGTAAGTGGTGTTGGAACTCGTTCATTGGAAGTCTTCGCAAAAATAATCGGTTATCCGGCCAGTCATGGTAAACCATTTCTAGGTGCCACCGCCTTTTTAACCTTTGTTGCATTAAATAAGCATTGTCAGTTACCAAAATTAAAGCCGGAGACTTCTGAAGAAATCGCTGTCTGTCAAATATATCCTACACGAAAAAAAAGTAACCTGCAGCGGCTTGCTACTAACCAGCGACTAAATTCGCAGCTTAAAATTAACTAATATGTTTCTTGTTTATTCAGTACTTCAATTAAATAAGCAATTGCTTCTTCATACGAACAAGCCCGCTGTTTCATAACCGTTTCAACTACTTGCTTGGTTTCTTTTGAAAAAGCCATCGTCATCACTCCTTCATAATTTTTAACATGTAACGTTTATTTTATACCGCTTTGAGCAAAAAAACGAGGTTATTTTTATTCTTAGTTTGCTAATTGTCATGGAAAATCCAGTACTGTTCTAGAAAAACAAATAAATAAAACTTTTTGATTACAATCAAAATACAAATTGATTTTCACTCTT
>NZ_AHYZ01000002.1 GCF_000255495.1 Liquorilactobacillus vini DSM 20605 | reverse complement strand
GAATCGAGTAGGAGGCGGGTCACCCCGCCGACCTCTCACACCACCGTACGTACGGTTCCGTATACGGCGGTTCAATAACTTAAGCACTCTGGATTTGCTGGAGAGTTTTGGACATGTTTATTAGTCCAAGACCTTCCAACTTTTCATTCGTTAAGGTGTATTCCAATACACCCGTGTGGGCTGTATGCCAAGGCCCTTTACGCGTATTTGCGTAAATATAAGCCTCTCTTAATGATTCACCTAGTTGTCTCAGTCGCTTAATTCGAGTTTTGATTTTCTTCCATGATTTCCAAATGTACTGGCGAATACGTGAACGTAACCACTGGTCTAGCCGTTTGATGAAAGCTTGTAGTTTGCCAAGACCGTAATATTGCAACCAGCCGCGCATTTTCTGCCAAATCTCTCTGAATATTCGCTCAAGAGAAATTCCACGATTACGTTTAGTGATTTGCTTTAGGGCCTGTTTAATTCTTTGCTTAGACGTTTTGGCGGGACGGGCATACGTACCATTCCGGTTGACACCTAGCGAGAAACCCAGAAACTTTAATTTCAAGGGTGAGCCAACTTGTGTTTTCTCCCGATTAACAGTTAGTTTCAAGTTACGTTCTAGAAAACGGCTAACAGAGACAAGAACTCGTTGGCCCGCACGTTTACTTTTAACATAAATATTACAGTCATCAGCGTAGCGCACAAATTTGTGGCCCCGACTAACGAGTAATTTATCGAGTTCATTGAGGTAAATGTTAGCCAGTAGTGGTGACAAAGGCCCACCTTGTGGTGTTCCCTTAATTCCAGGTTCGAAGACGTGACCATTCATGACACCACTAGTCAAGAACCGACGAATCAGCTTCAATAACCATGGGTCCTGAACATACTGACTAACAAATTTCATCATTAAATCATGGTTGACTGTATCGAAGTAAGCCTTTAAGTCAAGATCAACCACCCAGTGATAGCCTTGATTATAAAGATCAATCACTTGCCGAATGGCGTCATGAGCACTTCGATGCGGTCGAAAACCAAAGCTGCTATCTGAAAACACTTGCTCAAAGATGGGGGTTAGAACCTGAGCTACAGCTTGCTGGACCAGCCGATCTACGACTGTGGGAATACCAAGCTTTCGCTTACCACCATTAGGCTTGGGAATTTCAACTCGTTTTACCGGCATGGGACGATAAGTCCCATTTGCCAATGAATCGAGTAATTTCTGCCGATGTGCTTTCAGATATGGTAATAGGTCATCGACGGACATACCATCAAGACCTG
>NZ_AHYZ01000003.1 GCF_000255495.1 Liquorilactobacillus vini DSM 20605 | reverse complement strand
TTGAAAGATCTCACTAGCTAGAACTGATAAACATCGTATTTCAACAAAAGATAAAAACATACCCGTCAGTTTTCGAAAAAACACGAAAACTGACGGGCTTTTAATGAACTATGAATAATTCAGGATATAGACGAAAGCGGTAATACGGGTTCTAATTTATTAGATGAAGATCAACCATATTTTGTATATGGTGGGTGGATTATGGATGATAATTACAAGGAAAAAATTGATAAGTATATTTCTAACTTGAAATTTAAGGCCGATGAATTACATTATAAAAAAATGTCAATTAAGCTGGCAAAGAAGGCTAATGACTTATCGTTAAAGATTGCGAAAGATGCAAATGAATTCCAGCAATTGAAAACCCCAAATTTAGTTTTGCCTTTCTTAATTGTCGCAAACAAGAAAACAATACTTTGCGAACAACTTCAATATGCGATTTTTGATTCTTATTATGCTCCTGATGAATTCAAACCATTCATCGATATGCTTTCTTTTAATCAAAACTTTATAGTTATTTTATCAGCATTGATAAAGAAAAAGTTTATTCATAACAACTCACTGCTAATAAAGTTAAATAATTTATTTGCCACAAAAGATACTAATTTGAAACAGGACTTAGAAGACTGTATTCAAGTTTTAAAAACAATAAATATTTTCCCTGAAAATCCTAATTCACAAAAAAAATATGAACAATTTCTTAATAAAGTAAATAGAGAAGATATATTATATGATTTGTATAGTAAAGATAGTAAAAATCGTAAGATGGCTTATTCTGCTGAATTAGCGTCTCTAACAGTTAGTGCACTTTTTACAGAAATTGAAAAGTTAGGAAAAGCTTTAAACGACAATATTTATGTACATGCTGATGGGGATACAAAACAATATATGAATAACTACTGGAAGGAACTGAATAAAATAGCACTTAATAGGCCAGACGCTGATAACAATCCTATTATTTTTAAATATGTAAAACATATAGATACTAGTGATTCCAAAGACTTATTAGGAATTCAATTAGCAGATATCCTATGTGGGTCTACAAATGAGTTTCTTAAAATTAAGCAAGGAATGTTCACAAAGCGTTATAAGAGAAAAAACGTAGGAAGTAAAAGCCAAGAAGATTTTAAATCATCTTTATGTAAAAATTTTCAGTTTCTTTACAATCTTGCCACAACATCTGATTATCGTTTAATTACCTGTTTTGTTTAAAAACTTTCAACAGTTTCTAAAAAGACGGAGATCTAAGTATTTATAGCTTCTCCGTCTTTTTTGTATGCCACATTGCGAATTCCTTGTAGTGGGATAAACCGATCAGCATCAACCACAATATCATTGGCATTGTAACCATGAATCAAGGTGGTGATATCTGGCCAATGACGGTTGTTTTGGTCAACCGTTTTTAGTTGAATGGTCACCGGTCGCTGACGCTGGTATGCGTCAGCCAATACCTCGGTAATTGTTGCTAATGATTGTTGCGGTCGTGGAACGTATATTTTATTAAGCTGCTGGTTCTGTTGGTTTAAAGCGGCAGTATGATCAGATAAATAGAAGCCCTGCCATTTCATCATGCCCCGGTCATGGTAATCATGTTCAAAAAAATATTTAACCGTGTCTAAATCAACGTCTTGGTTATTCAAGTGGCACCCGCTTTCGTTGAATCAGCTTTTGGCTTGCCGGCCACCGTTCCCCAGTAAAGCCAACAAATTCGATCGTTAGTTTTATATCTTGTCGTAATGCTTTTAACAGCTTTTCTAAATCAGCTAAATCATAGTGTGCTAATTTATGTAAAGGAACGGATTGCAAGCGCTCGTTAGCCCGTTGACTGTTAAAAAACAGATTATAGGTCCGATCATAGGTGTCATTAGTCAACATTAACCAATAGCGGGTTTTGGGACGTCGCTTAAACAATAGGGTTAACCGCCCCTTAATAATCTCTATATCGTTATTCATAGCTATTGCCTCCATTATGTCCGCCCACTAGTGAAGCCCGCTTGATAGCGGTGCCCCCTTTTAATAAACTGGTCGCGTAAACTAGTTTGGTGAACCCAAATTGCCGGTGAATTTCATCAATCACCTGGTTTAACCGGCTACGGCGAATTTGGTTACGCGGTGTTTCAAATAAATTAAGTTGTTGGCCGGAGTTGGCACTTAGTTTACTGCTATAAACACCAATATTCCGGACAGCTTGACCGTCCCAATTCTGACGGAATAACCACAATAATTGTTGTGTCAAAACTTGATTGTCATTAGTCGGTTCAATTTTTAAAGCCTGGTTGAAACCACCGCGGCCATCGGCCTCGGCCGCGGCATAAGAAAACCCAATGCTTAGCGATAGGCACCCCGCTAGTTTATGGTGGTGCCGGAGACGAGCCGCCACCTGTTCACCAATTTCTTTAATGACCGTTTCAATTTCGGCTTGGTTAAAATAGTCCCGCGGTAGCACTTGCGAATTACCCAGGCTAGCTTCTTTAACCTTAGTTGGTGCCGTAACTTGCGCGCGATCAATTCCCCAGGCCGTAGCAAATAATTGACTACCAATGACGCCAAGCTGCTGTTTGAGTAAATAAGGGTTGGTGTGGGCTAGCTCATACATATTGTGAATTTGAAGGCGGTTCAAACGTTTAGCCATACGGGGGCCAATGCCCCAAACGTCCGTTAATTCAGTAATTGACCAAATTTTATCCGGCACAGTTTCGTAATGGATTTCACCGATCAATTCATGATTATGTTTAGCGTAAAGGTCTAAGGCTAATTTGGCTTGCACCGGATTGTCACCAATCCCCACGGTGGTATACAAGCCTAGCTTTTGCCGAACTGTCTTTTGAATCAAGCGCGCCACTTCACGAACAGAATTGCCAAACAACCGCCAAGTATGGGTCATATCCAAAATGCTTTCATCAATCGAATACGGCCAAACTTCTTTTTCAGTGGTAAATTGATGAAAGATCTGATTGATCTGCAAATTGCGTTGAATATAAAGGTTCATGCGCGGTGGCACGACCCACAACCTGGGGTCATTGGGTAAGTCACGTTTACGGGAGACGTTGGCTTTAAGATGAAATAAGTGCTTAGCTTCGGGTGACGTGGCTAAAATGAGCCCGCCATTAGTATTTTCAGCTTCACTAAGGACCACTAATGGGACTTTTAAGGGATTTAGCCCCCGGGCAACGGCTTCGCAACTAGCATAAAAGGACTTGTTATCGATTAAGAAGAACACGCCATGCGGTTCATCATCAAAAAACATTTAGATCACTTCCGTTAGCTTTTACCTGTATTGTAGCATATAAAGCAAACGTGTGTTCCCTAAAAACTGGCAGAAAGCTGATTAAAAATAGTCGAAAGTCAATTATAGTCATGCTATAATGTA
>NZ_AHYZ01000004.1 GCF_000255495.1 Liquorilactobacillus vini DSM 20605 | reverse complement strand
CGACACCCTTGTTGCGTTTGACCTGTAAATAAGCCTGATTGAGGTTATTACGGTCCAATACTCGGGCTTGAAACTTTGTGCCACTCATCATTGTTTGCTCACCAGAAATGGTACTACGCGCCCCGGTTTGCCTTGAGTCTTCTGGACTTATTCTCCACCGGCGGTCAGCTTGTTGTTCTGTTTTCTGCGATTTTCGCACAATTTCCACCTCTTCAAATCAATGTGAGTTGTTATTGTTCAGTCCTTCATGGCACTGTGTGTCACTACTATGACTTCGGCTGACTTCTGTTCAGTTCAACCGGCCATCACTGACCAGCTTGTCTCCGCAAAACTTTCCGTTCTGCTAGTAGAAACATATCGAACAGACCTCCCCGGGTAAGAATGAATGCTTTCCTGCCATGCAACTGTTGGCTTTACTGGAGTTCGCTTTGAGTAGTATTGGATTTCGATTTGTTTGGCAATCTTGTCCAGCTTGTCCAGCCTTATAGCCACTTCTTGTACATCAGTTCAGCAGTTTGCCTAGGGCTTCCTTCAGATTCCATCTCACGGTGGACACCTTTGCCTTTGGCTCGTGGTTCCGACTACTACGGCCCACAGCGGACCTTCACCGCCTAGTATTCACCCATGCCGGGCGCACC
>NZ_AHYZ01000005.1 GCF_000255495.1 Liquorilactobacillus vini DSM 20605 | reverse complement strand
GCAGATGTAACTTTATAAAGTTTTGAGGGTTGTTAAGAAATAAATAAAAGATTATAATTACTTTAATTCTAATCAAGGAGGCTTTGCTATGTGTACTTCAATTACAATTAAATCAAAAGACGGTCACTACTTTTTCGGCCGGACATTGGATTTTTTTCCAAACTTTTATGATGATGATTCACCGCTTAAACCGCGAATCTCGATTTATCCTAAGGGTACTCAGCTGCATGGACAATTAGAAGATTGGGAAGCCAAGTATGCAGTAGGTGGAATCGGTATCAAAGGTTCGGTGGCAATGCTTGACGGAATCAATGATGCTGGCTTGGCTGGTGAGCTTAATGTGTTGGAAGAATGCACTTGGGCTGATCAAGCGGAAATCGAAGCAGCCGGTCAGAAACCACTGATGGCCGAGGAGGTAATTACTTATTTCTTGAGCCATTTTAAGACCGTTGCCGAGATCAAAGCACATATATATTAAGGAATTCGCATTGGCTGATGTTGATTTTGCTCCAGCTAAAAACAGTGATTTAATGAAGCGGATCGCCTCACATTATACCTTTGTTGATCCTTCAGGAGACGGCATCGTGCTTGAACCGGTCAATCATGGACGCTTCAAGGTTTATACCAGTATCGGAGTAATGACCAATAGTCCAGAATATGATTGGCAGATCACAAATTTGCGTAATTATGTTCAATTGCAAGGCTATAATGTTGGTAATCCGACCTTAGCTCCAACATTGAATAATAGTGATGTTTTATTGAAACAAATTGGCTATGGATCTGGTCTGTTAGGCTTGCCAGGTGACTATACTTCGACTTCCCGTTTTGTTCGAGCTGCCTTTTTGTCGCGCTTCATTGATGATTTTGACAGCCAAGATGGGATCAATGTTTTATTCAGTACATATACGACAGTCATGGTCCCAAAAGGTGTTGAAAAAGTAACTAAGACATCGACTGACAGCGACAGCACTCAGTACTGGTCCGGTTATGATCTGTCAGAGCGAACCTTCTATATCAAGCCTTATGATACAAATCGCTGGACACGCAAAAAGCTCAGTGACTTTGATCAGGAAGCACATTTTGAGATTTCGCATGAAAATATTTATGCCTGATTTATGAAAGACTGAAAATTAAATTTAATTTTACTCCTGCTATATTTTGGTGGGAGCTTTTTTTATAATAAAAACCATTCAGCAGCTTAAAGTGACCATTTAGTTGAATTAACTGGTTGTTACAAGTAAATTCAGATAAGCTGAAAACGAAAGGAGGTCAGGAAATGTTTGTCAAATTAAACTTAATCGCCCGACATTCAAGAAGAATTCATTGAAATCAACGCTAAAAGGAAAACGCAAGAGATTTCGTCATTGACCATTGCTATTTCAAACTGATCAGTACTCAACAGCTGGTTGGTTATCAAAATCAAAGGCGTAAAACCATGACAACTTAACTCAAAATACAATAATTTGTCTAACTTTTCTATTGTACTTCAGGTGTTTTATCTATTTTTTGGTTTATCCATAAGGCTTGATAAACTAAAGAAGAATGAGCCAAAATTTTTTTGTTGATTATCAGTGGGTAGGGAGCAAGCTGATAAAATTTATTGTGACTAATCGTTATTTTTTGCGGTCGTCCAGTATTATTTTTCAAAATTAATTTATAGTTTCCCGGTGTAAAAAAATTATTAGCATTAGCTTTGATTTTAATTTTTTTTCCTGAATCCAAAGCTTCTAAATAAATGGTTAATTGTGAATTCTTTGGAATGGCGATTTTTATTTTATTAACTTTATGCTTAAAAACAACTCTTTGACTGATAATATTTTTGCTATTGATATAGTCAGACCGCAATTGATATTGAGTAGAAATCTGACTGCGCTGAGCTGCAACAACTAGTGATTTTGGCTTCAAGCTACTGTTAGGTAAACGTAAAAAAGCCAAAAATAAAGTCAGCATTACAATAGTCAAAAGAAACCCGCTTTTTGATCTGCTTTTTTGCGACTGGATTTGATTTTTACCAGCTGAAAAGATTCCTAACTGCAATAGCAGTAACGGAATAATTATTTGCCCATAACGAGACTCAGTTTCCCATAACAGAGTATGAAAAGCAATAAATCCCAGAGTTGTGATTACAAGCAGAATAGCTATTGAATCCGACCACCGCTTTAGCTGTGGTTGCCATTTACTTAATCGTTTGAGCAGCAAAAGATTCAAAATAATTACTGCAATTTGATAACTGTCATCAACAATTTGCTGTATGATTAAAGCATATGCTTGATACCAAGCAGGAGCTGCCCGAAAACCACCATTGTACCAAGAGGAAATTGAAGAAACATTTAAGAAAATACTTAGTTTAAGGAACCAGCGTTTTAATAAATCATTGGCAGTGGATTTTTTGAGGATCGTTAAAATCTTTTTTTGATTTATTTTGTTGCGGACGGCTTTGTTTGGCAGTTTTAATTCTTGAGAAATAATGCTGCGTTCATAAATACCATTTTTGGTTTGACCAGTTAAAATCCAAGAAGAAACCGGTAGCTCATAAGCTGAATTAGATTGGAAACCAGTTATTTTCTGGATTATGTCGTTTGCTGGGAAAACGGATATCAAGCCAAAAATGATCAGTACAAGGGGAATCAGCATTTGGTAATTTTTTAAAAGATGTTTGGACTGCCATAAAATAATAAGTAAAATAATCGCCGGTAGTAAAACAATCGTATTTGGTTTGATAATTTGGGTTAAAAGAACAATTATAAATAAAATTAGTCCGCAAAGATATTTTTGCTTTTTTGTTTTTGACTGCCAGAAAAGCAAAATTCGAAAAATGATTAGCAACCCCAGCATAGCAGGCAAATCAGAATAAAAAATTTGCAAAAAATACGTATAAGCAAATGAGCTCAAACCAACAAAAGCTAGAGTACCGATCATTAAGCTTTTGTTATGACTTATTTTCCAAAGAGTTGATAAAAGAAGGATAATAAAACTATCTAAAAGTCCAAGATTTAGTATGTTTAAAGAAAGATTTGTATCAGCTTTGAAAAAAAAGGTTAAGCGAAACCAGCAAGACAAAAAATAAGTTAAGGCAACATTATTGGGATAACGCCAGAAATAGGTGCTTTCATTCCAACTGTGATTGCCAGTTGCTAATTGTTCAGCTTGGGTCAAGACTCGGTAAGGATCATGATAAACAGAAACTGGAAAATAACTTAATATAATAAGCTGAAACAAAAATATAAACAAAGTTGCAACGACTACTAAAGATAATATTTTTGTGCTGGATAAACGATCAAAAAATTTTGATAAAGGTGTTAGGATTATCCAAATCAACCAAATGATAATTAAAAGCAAAACGCTGTTGAGTAATGAGCTTTTCCATAAAAGATTGCTGAAAATTCCAATTGTTAAGCATCCAATCAAAGTTATCGGAAAAAATCTAAGTCTATGCTGGATAGAGTTCATAGTCAGCCTCCTATTTCAAATATGTCTGAATAATGTAGCGTGGCCGCTGTTTAACCTCAAGGGTTATTTTCCCGATATATTCTCCAATAATGCCTAAACTGATCATTTGCAACCCGCCTAAAATCCAAATCGAAATCATTAATGAAGACCAGCCATGAACAGTCAATCCAAGAAATTTGGTAATCAAAGAATATGACAGCATGACTATTCCCCATGAACTAGCTAAAATACCCAGAATCAAGATCAATCTGACCGGAGCAACTGAAAATGATGTAATCCCATCCCAGGCAAAAGCTAGCATCTTTTTTAGCGGGTATTTTGATTTTCCAGCCAAACGCGGCGATCTTTTATAAAAAACTTTAGCTGTCTTAAATCCAAGCAGCGGAATGATTCCTCGAATAAATAAATTACGTTCTCGGTACTGCAAGAATGTTTGGACGGCACGTTGAGACATTAGCCGAAAATCAGCGTGATTCGGAACTAATTTCACACCTATCAGGTTCAAAAATTTGTAAAAGCAGTTGGCTGAGGATCTTTTGAACCAAGTGTCAGCGGATCGATTATTACGAACACCTAAAACGATGTCAGCACCTTGAAAAAATTTATCAATCATATCACCAATTTTATGAGGGTCATCTTGTAAGTCGGCATCAATCGTAACAATTAGCTTAGCGGTTTTGCTGGCGGCTTTCATTCCGGCAACTAAGGCATTTTGATGACCAAAATTGCGGCTGAATCTGATACCAGCAATATTTTTTCGAATTTGGTGCTCCTGCTCAATTATTTGCCAAGTTCGATCAACTGATCCATCATCAACAATTAAAATATTTGAAGCTCGATCGAGCAACTTTTTTTCAATCAGCTGATTTTCGATTTTTGATAATATCTGAATAGTTGTTGGCAAAACTTCTTCTTCATTAAATGCCGGTACGACAATTGTTAATTTTTCCATACTTTACTCTCCCATCTTTTCTGAAAAATTCACTTTCAGAGTTAAATAAAAACTTCTCATCAATTCCCACCAGCTAATAGCTAGGAAAAAGCTGCCCAAGACATCGCTGGGAAAATGATTTCTTAAATAAAGGCGGCTAAAAGCAACTAATCCAAGCCAAAAAATGGCTAGTAAAGAAACTGCAAACTGAGTTTCTTGATCATCAAGAAGCGGAACAATAATAAATAAAATAATAAAAATAAAAATTGTTGTACTAAAAGTATGACCGCTTGGATAGCTAAAACCATAATCAGTGATTACCTGATTTTGCGGTCGTGGGCGAGCAATAATAATTTTGAAAAGCAGAACAAGAGCATCGCCGCCAACTTGAACGAACATAATCCAAAGCAAATTAAAAATATTTTTTTGCTTCACCCAGATACTGATTGCAAGAATCATGGTTAACAGCAAATTAGCAATTGGACTGCCAAAAAAGGCAATAATTGAAAATAATTGGTCGCTATTTGTTCCACCTGTTGCTAAAATTATTTTTTCGAAAGATATATCAAACTTGCTGATCCAGTGAGTATTTAATTTAACTATTAAAGTCAGACAAATGAACAAACAGCTAGCTACGATTCCAGCAATCAACCAGCGAAAATCTCTTTTCAATAAAATCATTTCTGTCGGCTCTTTTCTTTACTTTTTTGAAAATAAATAATCAAAAATGGAGATAATGAAAATAAAATGATCACTAATAAGAGCAATTCAAAATGTGATTTAACAAATGGAAGATTTCCAAAAAGAAATCCACCAGAAGTAATTAAAAAGACCCAGCTAAAGCCGCCAAGCAGGTTGAATAAAATGAAATCTTGATATTTCATCTTCCCAATTCCAGCGGTAAATGGGATAATTGTTCGAATGACAGGAATGAATCTACCTAAAAAGATGGCCATTCTGCCGTATTTATAATAAAAGTTATTAGTTCGCCTCAAGTCTTGTGGCTTGATCCAACGCTGCCAATTCGGATTCTTCAATGTATTTCCAAAATACTGGCCGATTTTAAAATTTAGACTATCACCGGCAATTGCAGCCAATGATAGCAAGCTAATCAAGGAGAAAAAATCAAGATTGTTCAATGCGATCAGTGAGCCGCCTAAAAAAAGCAATGAATCACCAGGTAAAAATGGGAAAAATATCAAACCCGTTTCGCAAAAAATTATGATCCAAAATGTTAAATAGATTACCCAACTTGGTTGGTTTGCTAGAATATCTGTTAAAAGATTTATTAGCATAAGAAAAATCCTCCAGTGTTATAAAAATAAGAAAAGTGTTTTTAATTTAAATTCACTAGAATTTTATAAAAAACGGTATTCTAAAAAAAGCAATTTAAACTTAGCATTTACTGAAAAATTCTCAGAATAAAAAAGCTCTTGGCTGAAATGACCGATCAGCCGAGAGCTAAAATAAACTTTTTTAAGAATTGTCTGACTTTTAAGATTTTTTAAAGATTAAGCGTGGAAAATTATTGAAAAAATTGAACCATGTGGTTGATTATCAGTCACAAGAATCTGGGCGTGATTTAATGCAGCTAGCTGGTTGGCAATTGCTAAACCCAAACCAGTTCCGGCAATTGAGCCGCGAACATTACTGGAACGATAAAATCGTTCGAATATGTGGCTTTTTTCTTGAGACGGTATGCCGATTCCTTGATCAATTATTCGAATAATAATTTGATGTACTTTTTGTTCAACAACTAGTTTTATAGGTGCGTTTTTTTCTGAATATTTGCTGGCATTAGACAATAAATCCGTTACAATTTGTTCAACCGATTGTTGATGGGCATTTAAGAAAATTTGTGCAGGAATTTGAATGCTAATCGGTTGTTGAATGGCTCCCTTTATTTTGGTAACAATTTCAGTTAGTGATTGGCTCAAATTGAATTTTTTTAAAGCTAATTTCATATCATCAGCTTTTGAAAGAATTAACAATTCTTTAATCAGCTCAGACATTTGGGATGATTCACTGTAAATATATTGCAAAGAGCGAGAAACAATTTCAGGATGGTTTTGACCATGTCTTTGAATCAGCTGAATATGACTTTGAATTGTAGCAATTGGTGTTCGCAGTTCGTGTGCCGCATTAACAACGAATAGTTTTTCTTTGCTGTTTTGATAGTATAGATTTTCCAATAAGTAATTGAAGCTTTTGGCTAATTGTTTGACTTCGCTGGGAGAAGAAGGAACCGGCAATTTTTGGTTGACTTTAAAATTATTAGCCGATATTTTTTGGGATGATTTAGTTAATTTTGCTAATGGATTAGTTAGACGTTGAGCAATCAAGTGGATATAAAGTGGCAATGTAAGCAATGTTAAAATTAAGATTATAACCGTAATAATAATAACACGTTCCAAAATTTCGATTTGGGAATTCAGTCTAATCCAAAGATTATATTTTATTCCTTTAGCATTACCTGTTTTAAATAATAAAAAGCCGGTTCTCGATTGATAATAAAGATCTCTAATGAAAATGATTCGAGAAGGCTTGATTTTTAACAATTTTTTAGTACCAGGAGAGTAGTAATATTCAGTCGTAGCATCTTTACGGGTATTATGGACACGGACATAGCTGGTACTAGTATCCAAGGTACTGTTAAAACGCCATTGTTGCCAATCATGATTTCCATCGATTACTGTTTTTTGTAAGCTGGTGATGATATTAGCGGAACTCTGCCTGCTAGTTTCTAATAGTTGATGTCCAATAGCTAAAATGATAACGCAGCTAAAAATCACAATAACTGCTGTGAGTAATGAAAGAAAACTTCTAAGCATAATTGCAGCGCTCGTCTTGTTTGATTCAAATAAAAATTTCATTCTTATTTCTCCCTCCTAAATTCAAATTAAAATTTAACTGGCCAAGAAAATTATTCTTTAAAAATATAGCTACTTTTTATTTGCTACTGGTATAAATTTTTTCAATGAGTATTAATGACTTTGTGACTTTAAATTCAAGTTGCACTTTTAACTGTCAGATAGCTTTTTCTTCCGCTTTGATTTTGATAAAAATATTTTGGCTTTGCTCGCTTGAAACTGAGAATGATCAACTAATTATTTTCTTGAGCTTTTTAAAACCCGTATTTGTT
>NZ_AHYZ01000006.1 GCF_000255495.1 Liquorilactobacillus vini DSM 20605 | reverse complement strand
TGGCCTTCTTTTTATTTGAAAACCCCTTACCGAGAAAAACTTTACACTAACACATACCCGTCAGTTTTCGAAAACTAAGCAGCGGTTGGACTGCTCGTATTAATTGGACGGTTAATGGCAAACATCATCAAAAATATAAGGCTGGGTTCAAGACTACAGCAGATGCTCAACTGTGGGCGTCAAAAGCTAAAATTGAAACCAATCAAGGATTACTAAGTACAAAAGATGTAATTTTTACTGATTATTTTAATCAATGGTTCACTGCTTATAAAGAGCCTAAACTGGTTAATCAGACGATTAATCGCTATAAAATTATTCAGTGGCTACTTATTAGATATTTTGGCAAGCGTCAGCCAAAATCAATTAAGCGCTACGATTATCAGCAATTTATCAATAAGTTTGGAGCTACTCATGCTAAGGACACAGTTAATAAAACTAATACAATTATCCGAGGGTGTGTTAAGTCTGCGATATTAGATGATTTGATCCAGAAAGATTTCACACAAGGCGTCACACTAACATTTAATAATACTAAAGCCATCAAAGTTGATTATCTAAACTTAGACGAGTTGCAGCGATTTGTTAATGCCACTGCAGAAAAGCGCAATATACACTATCCAAGCAGATATATGATATTAACTGCTATTTATACTGGAATGCGTTTAGACGAGATACAAGCACTCACATGGAAAGATATTAATCCGATTTGGAAAACAATTAGTATTAATAAAGCATGGGATTATACACGCGGAGGTGATTTTAAAAATACCAAAAATGAAAGCTCTAAACGGATAATTAGAATCAATCAGCAGTTGATCGATTGGCTGATGGAGTTAAAATCTAATGGATCTGAAATGGTATTTATGAGTCAATTTAAAACAGTTCCCACCTCTAACTCAGTTAATCAAATGTTGAAAGAGCTGTTAAACGAGTTGGGACTGCAGAAAAAGAACTTTCATTTTCACTCGCTTCGGCATTCTCACGTTGCATATTTGCTCTCACAAGGTATATCAATTTATGCAATTAGTAAAAGATTAGGTCATTCAAACATTTCAACAACGATCAATACGTATGCTTATTTGCTTGATGAATTCAAGGCACGCCAAGATGATTTGTTTGAAAAAAATTTGAACAAATTGCAACACCCTGGCCCAAAAATTGCAACACCATTGCAACAAAATAATTTAAACTAGGCTAAGCTAGAACCAAGTTAAAAATAAAAAAGCCTATATAAAGGCTTTTTTGATAAGCTAGGCTAAGCTAGAATAAGGTATTTATGCCAGCTGCAGGATTCGAACCTGTGACCCTCGGTTTACGATACCGATGCTCTACCAACTGAGCTAAGCTGGCAATGACCCGTACGGGATTTGAACCCATGTTACCGCCGTGAAAGGGCGGTGTCTTAACCACTTGACCAACGGGTCAAATAGGCCTAATTCAGGCCTATCACCAAAAAAGCCCGGAAAATAATTGACAATAATCAGTGAAATACTAGTTATCCTCATTTTCACGAGCTACTTCAAGCACGGCAGCTTCCGATCC
>NZ_AHYZ01000007.1 GCF_000255495.1 Liquorilactobacillus vini DSM 20605 | reverse complement strand
GGCACTAAAAATCACAAAAATCAAAATTACCCCAAAAATAATTAACTGAGCTTTTCGTTTATGTTTGAAGTGATTTTGTAAACGAGTGCGTGCCGAGGTTGATTCTTGAGATGGATCAGATGCTGACATAAAAAAGACTCCTTTAGCCTTAGCATACAATTGATATCTTAACATAAATAATTGCAACTGCTGATCTTCAAGCAAAAATTAAACTATAATATAATTAGTTACCCAAGACTGACAGTGAAGATTAGTCTAACAATCAGAGCGTAGTTTAAGGTATAATGTTTCTTAATGATAGCCTGAGATCAAATAATCTTTATCTTTTATGTTACCGCAAAATTGCTGAATATATTGGAAACTTAATAATTGTTTTACTTACTCTGCTAGTTTTATAAGAAGGAGTTATTGATTTATATGAAATTTTGCCAAAGATGTGGCCGCCAAATTGAAGAAAATGCCAAGGCCTGCCCTTATTGCACAGTTTTACAGGAGCAAAAGCCAGCAGAAACAAAAAATTGTAAGAAATGTCAGCAAAAGATTCCAGTAAATGCTAATTATTGTCCCCTTTGCGGAGCAGATCAAGCATTCTTCTATTATCAAGCGCAACAACCAGATGTTGTTCAATCAAGTAAAAAGCAAGCAACAGAAGCTAAGTCATCAGATCGCAGCAGTTCACGGTCCGCAACAGCAGCTGGATTCAAACTGCCTAAAAATGAATCTGCTCATCCTGGTTTAAAAACTTCAACTCGACTTCTGATACGCGATACTTTTAAAATTTCCAAGCGAATGGGTCGAGCGGATTATTGGTGGGCATTTTTGGGGCTTAACTTAATGTCTTTAGCCGTTGGAGTAATTTTGGGCTTAGTGATTACGGCAATTAGTCAGTTTGCTCCCAATTTGGTTGATCCAACTTTTAGATTGATGTTAAGTGCATGGGTAACCTTTGTTTACATCACGATCACCACAGCTCAAGTTCGTCGCTTGCATGATTGTGGTTGGTCTGCTTGGCTGATCATGATTAAATTTATTTTTGCTTTGGGAGATATATTTATTATTTTTGCTATGGTTCAACCACAATCTTTGCAAGATCAACGCTATACTTTTAAAGAGAAAGACAAATAAGAAGAGGTAATTAATGGACAAGATTTCAACCAAGCGCTTGCTTCTCAGAAAAGTGTCCTTAAAGGACTTAACAGACATTTTTGAATATGCTTCTAATCAAAGAGTTGCTCAAGCAGGTGGTTTTTTATGTTGTCAAACAAAACAAGCAGTTTTGAAATTTATTCGACAATTAGCCACTTCCCAAAGCTGGGTATTGGAGGAAAGAAAAAAAGCTAAAGTAATTGGGAATCTTTGCTTATATGAAACCGTCAATAGCCAAGCAGCTCCTAACCGGGAGAAAAGGCTCTTAGGCTATGCGCTTAATCCTAGTTTTCAAAATCAAGGCTATATGACTGAAGCAGTTGCAGGAATAGTTGATTGGGCCGCTAATCAAGGAATCAAACGAGTTGATGCCATTGTTTCGTGGAATAATTTGGCATCACAACGAGTTTTAGAAAAAAATGGCTTTGAAATTCAAGGTATTTTTAAAGCACCATGGGGATCGAATTTAGTGATCCAAAAGTTTATTGCCTTTTATAAAGCGATTTAGTGGGAATTAATTTTATAATATGAGGAATGATTTTATGCAATTAACAAAGGGATTCGAACAGGCTGCTTGTATTATTGCCTTACTAGCCACCCAAAATCGACAGATTCCAATTTCTTCTCAGGTGATTCATGATCGGATCAATGGCTCGCAAAGCTATTTGCAGAAACTATTGCGCAAGTTGGTGATTGCAGGTCTGATTACATCAACTTCAGGTAATAATGGAGGCTTTTCGCTGGCTAAAGATCCGAAAAATATAACTTTGTTGGAAATTGTTGAAGCAACTGAAGGTGAAATTAAAACTTACCCTGATCTTGGCTTTATTGATTTAGTTTTTCGCGATTTTCGGCCGTTGTCGCAAGAGGCAACACATGTAATTAATGAAGCTTTTCACCAAGCTGATTTGCGCTGGTGTCAGTATTTGCAAACTAAAACGGTTTATCAGATCATTGTTGATACTTTTGGTAGTACCAAGATCCCACTGATTGACTGGAATGATCCGCAAAATGATGCTAAAAAAGTGTTGCCTAAGATTCAAAAGTTAAGAGTTCAAAAATAAATTCGATTGCCAATTTAAATTAATTTTTTCACAACAGTTTTTGATGGTAAGATTAAGAAGTGCGATACTTATTTAAAACTTTTGCGGATCAAGATAACTTTGGAGGTAAGTCGGTCAATGACAGAAAATAAAAAAGATTATTACGGAGCAGATGCAATTGTTGATAGTTTGATTAATCACGATGTTAAATACGTTTTTGGAATTCCGGGTGCAAAAATTGATCGAGTTTTTGAAAAATTAGCGCATCCATCTGATTCGAAGGCACCTAAGTTGATTCTGACACGTCATGAACAAAACGCAGCTTTTATGGCTGCAGGAATTGATAGAATCACTGGCAAGCCGGGGGTGGTATTGACTACTTCTGGTCCTGGTGCCAGCAACTTGGCAACTGGTTTAGTAACGGCAACAGCTGAGGGAGATCCGGTTTTAGCGATTTCTGGTCAGGTGCAACGGACGGATCTTTTACGTCAGACCCATCAAAGCATGGCTAATTCTTCACTGTTTGCCCCAATCACTAAATATAGTGCAGAAGTTCAAGATCCAGAAAACATTTCTGAAGTTATAGCTAATGCTTATCAAGCGGCAGAGGCAGGCAAGCAAGGTGCTGGTTTTGTTTCAGTTCCACAGGATGTTACCGATGCACATGTTCAAACCAAAGTAATCAAACCTTTAATTGCTCCCAAGCTTGGTCCAGCCAGTCCAATCGAGTCAACTTTGTTATCGCAGCGAATCAAGTCAGCAAAATTACCAGTTCTGTTGCTTGGGATGCGGGCTTCTTCACCTGAAACGACTAAAGCAATTCGAAACTTGATTTCTGAAACGCATTTGCCAGTCGTTGAAACCTTCCAAGGCGCTGGAATTATTCCCCGTGAATTAGAAGCTGATTTCTTCGGTCGGGTTGGTCTTTTCCGCAATCAGCCGGGTGATCGTTTATTGAAAAAGAGCGATTTAGTGGTTGCAATTGGTTATGACCCGATTGAATATGAACCACGTAACTGGAATGCGGAAGGCAAAGCAAATATCGTGGTGATCGACACAATGCCGGCGGAGATCGACAAGAATTTTCAGCCAGAAAGAGAATTGATTGGCGACATTGCGCAAACCCTTGATTTCTTGTTGCCTTATATGAAGGGTTATCAAGTTCCAACTGAATCGGAAGAATATTTGGCCAAGTTGCATCAAGAATTTGAAGAACGTGATGCTGCACCGGCAGTTAAAAAAGGACAGGTTTTAAATCATCCATTAAGTGTGATCCGTGCTTTACAGTCGCGAATTACCGACGAGATGACAGTTACGGTTGATGTCGGTAGCTTTTATATTTGGATGGCACGTCATTTTAGAAGTTATGCACCACGTCATCTATTGTTCAGCAATGGAATGCAGACATTAGGTGTAGCTTTACCTTGGGCAATTTCAGCGGCTTTGGTTCGACCAAACACGCAAATTGTTTCAATGTCCGGGGACGGTGGCTTTCTATTTTCTGCTCAAGATTTGGAAACGGCAGTACGATTGAATTTGAATATCGTCCATATTATTTGGAATGATGGTTACTATGATATGGTTAAGTTTCAGGAGGAACTGAAATACGGCGAGCCCGGTGGAGTTAAATTTGGTCCTGTTGATTTTGTTAAGTATGCTGAAAGCTTTGGCGCGACTGGTTTGCGGGTTACTCAATCAGCCGATTTAGGACAAATTTTAGATCAAGCATTTGCAACTAAGGGACCGGTAATTGTGGATGTTCCAGTTGATTATAGCTTTAATCAGGGCCTTGGACAACAGATTCTGGAGTT
>NZ_AHYZ01000008.1 GCF_000255495.1 Liquorilactobacillus vini DSM 20605 | reverse complement strand
GGTTTTTTTTAAACAATTTATTTGTTGTTTAGCCACTTAATAATTTGGCGGGCAATAATCGGTTGTGACCATTGCCAACTGCCATGCTCAGCACCTTTGACTTTAATAGCGGTGACAGCAACGTGTTTGGCGCTTAAAGCCTTGGTCATTTTGGTTAACTGATTAGGAGAGATCAATTGGTCTTTGCTGCCGTGCATTAACAAAAATGGTGGATTCTTTTCAGAAATGTAATTAATCGGGCTTGCTTCCGCCAGGGCGTCTGGATCAGCAGTGAAGACTTTCGTTTGATCATTTAAAAAGTTTAGACCATTCAGGTAAAGTCCAAGAATTGGTTCAACCGAGTTTTTTTCTGTTTGGTTAGTCAGGCCTTCAGCTAGCGAAGTTAAATCAGAAAAGCCAAACAATGATACGACTTTCCAGATCTTAGCATTGGCAACTGGAATCTCGACAGGTAAAAAATTGCTGGTGGCACTGGTCACTCCTAAGAATTGAGCTAAATAACCACCAGCCGAAACGCCAACTGCCGCGATTTGATCACGCTTGAGGCCAAATTCCGCAGCATGTTTTACTAGATAATTCAGTGCATACTTACTACTCAAAAGCTGAGCTGGGAAAGCTGCTGGAAGAACCTGATATTCAATCGAAGCGACCAAATAGCCAGCCTGAGCAAGCGCCAGCCGCAACTGAATAAAATTATTTGGATTAGCCAAACGGAAACCTCCGCCCGGTAAAAATAGAATTGCTGGAACAGGTTTGACCAGTTGGGGGATCAACAAGGACATTTTCAGCTCGTGAGTTCCTGAACGATGATAGGTGATATTAGGCAGACTTTTGACCACTGGGACAGTTGGCTCATTAATTGTAAGATTATTAATCACCTTATCAACTCCTAAAAATTAATATGCTTGTTCATCAAGATAGTGATTGTAATAAACAACGTTAATTTGGTCCTCATCGATGATCATTTTCGTCACTGAACCATTTTCCGGAGACTCGTCAATTACGTTGATTTGAGGAGCAAAACGGTCAACGAGGCTGCGAATTGTTGTTCCATGACTGACGACTAGCACTTGATCGCCATTTTTTTGATTTTGCCGTAGCGATTCAAAGCCGCCATTGATTCGCTGCCAGAATTCTTGATCATTCTCAGCAGCTTTAAACGGATCGGCTGCTTTCATCAGATCGCGTGAAGCTTTAATTGAATATTTGCTAATTAATTGGCGATAGCTTTGACAATTGTATGGGGCACCGACCATAAACCAGGTTTGTTCTGAATCGTTACCTTCAAAGTAACCATAACCCTGTTCGCGAAAATTTTGCAAAACTTTTGGTTGTGGTAATTGATGTTGATTGGCTTGAATGATATATTGGCAAGTCCGAGCCGTTCGTGTCATGTCACTACGGTAAATACTGGTAAAGTGGATATTTTGCAAATGCTTACCAGCTGAGATTGCATCATCAATCCCTTTTTTAGTTAGTGGTGAATCACACCAGCCTTGCATCCGGCGAAACTTATTCAATAATGTTTGACCATGGCGAACGAAATAGACAGTAAATGACATAATTTTCCTCCTAAAGAATTCTCTAAAATTAAGTATAACCCGAAGTAAAAAAATGAGAAAGCAGCTATTCATTCATTTTTTCAATTTCCGCGCGGATTGCTGGCACATCAGTTGATTTACCAGTGAAGATAATATGGTCATTTAGTTCAAGCCGGGTATTGCCATGTGGCGAAATTGGTTGATGGTTGCGAAAAATTTGACTGATGGTGACTTGATCAATGAACGGTAAATCTTTAATTTGTTTACGGACAAAACGGCGATTATGGACAATTACTTCGAAGATCCGTGACTTATTAGCGGTCAGAATTTCAAGGGTCGATGGGCTTTCAATCAAAGAGCGCAAAATGCTGACATTAACATCAGTTGGATTAAAGTACTCAATCCCCGCAACCGATAACTTAGCATCCAGATCATTCATAATATCACGGCTTTCAAAGCGCGTAATCACCCGTTGCACACCATACTTTTTGGCTGCCAAGGCTAGCTGATAATTTAACTGATAATCAGCGTAGCCTAGGACTAGGATATCAGTATCAAAAACCTCATGCTTAATCAAAAAGTCAGCCGTCAACTGCGGTAATAAAGTAACTTTAATTTCAGAGTTGTAAGTTTGATAATTATCTTCCCGGTCAGTATATAAATGAATATTATACCAATGATCCAACTGTTTTGCCGCTGAAACAGTTAATAAATTAGCACCAATAAAATGAACTTGAATTTTTTTGGTATCTTCAGCTTCGGTAACGAACAGTTTGTTAAAAATCAACGGACCCACTAAACAAGTCAAAATCGCGGCTATCAAGAAAGCACCAGATTGCCGAGTTGAAATGGCATGAACTTCTTCGGCAACTTGCAAAACTGCCAAGACTAAGGTGATGGTTGTTGCCGAGAGTAAACTCCCAGCTAAAGCATTTGCCTGCTTAAAAAAGCGCCGCAAGACGAAAAAGATTAACGCTTTGCTGAAGATAAAAGCTAAGAAAAACAACGGGATCAAGATCAGTACTTGACGATCATGCAACAAAGCTGGTAAATCAAGCTTAACACCGGTGGTAATAAAGAAGATTGGAATCAAAAAACCATAACCAATTGCGTCCAGTTTTTCGCGCGTAGATTCTTCCGGTTCAAGCAGTTTGATAACAATCCCTGCTACGAAAGCACCAAGGATGTTTTCGGCTCCGACTTCTTCTGCTAGTAAAACTAAAGTCAAAATTATAAAAAAGGCCATTCGAATATCTAACTGGGTGGTAGCTTTATTGATTTTTTGAAAGAAATCAAAAAATGCTTGGAAACGCCGGAATAGAAAAGCTGCCGCAATAAAAAGCAATAAAATCAGCCAAAGATGCTGAGCGTGTCCGGCATAGATCGAAGCAAAGGCCGTTAAAGCCAGCATCGGAATCACTTCACCTAAGACGGCAATCAGTAATAATGTTTGTCCGAAACGATTGTTGAG
Source organism: Liquorilactobacillus vini DSM 20605 (assembly GCF_000255495.1). Lineage (GTDB taxonomy): Bacteria > Bacillota > Bacilli > Lactobacillales > Lactobacillaceae > Liquorilactobacillus > Liquorilactobacillus vini. The sequence goes on along the minus strand of NZ_AHYZ01000008.1, from coordinate 17,039 downwards.
CAATTCTTTTTCTTTTAAGGCTGCAATGACAACACCCAAAGCAATTGTTGCAAAGAGGATTGCTGCTAGCCAAAAATTTTGATATAAACCACTCCATTTAAAAAGCAATGCCAAACCAATTGCAGAAATGATGACAGCACCATAAGCTTGGATTGCCAGTTTTAATGGTGAATAATTATTAGCTTGGGCGGCTTGCTTTTTGGCCAACGGAGTTTGGGGCTGATTTCCCTTTTTAAAGAGGCTAAAGTCAATTTCCATTCCACTTAAAAAAATCAAGAGGATCACGCCTAGAGTGGCTAAGAAATTCAAAAAGACACCAGTTTTAACAATATTTAGCAGACTCTTCCCTAAAATGATTCCAACAGCAATTTCAGCTACAGCCGTTGGCAGAGTTGAAATTTTTAGCCGAGCCAGCAATAAAGGGGTGGCTAAGGCCGCAAAAGTAACAATAATCAATGAAAGATTCATGATAAACTCCTTATTAAAATTCTTACAGCAAAGTTGATTAGTTTTATTATAACAGCCGCAATTTTTAAGCAAAATAAAACGCCCTGTGCAGCGTTAAGCCACCAGAGCGGGTAAGAATAAATTTTAATTCGCTAAAGTTTTTTTACGAAGCAATCGGTAAATAGCCATCAAAATACTTGAAATCAAGCCAAATCCTAAAACAGCTAAGAAGACCAGTGAAAAGTGCTCTTGTACAAAATCTAATTGACCGAAGAAATAACCCAGTGATGAACCAACTGCTACCCAAATCAAGACTCCAAGAAAATTATAAAAGCAAAATTGCTGATATTTCATCCCGGCACTGCCAGAAATCAACGGAATAAAGGTTCTAATTAACGGAACGAACCGGCCAAACATGACAGTTTTACCGCCATGCTGTTCAAAAAAAGCATGCGCCTGCCTAAAGCGCTTAGTCTGCATAAAACGTTGGAAAAATTTAAAGCGATGCAGATTTCGACCAATTTCATAGTTAACTGTATCACCGATCAACGCGGCAAAGAAAAAAACTGGAATCAAAATTCGAATATCCAGCGCTGAACCAGTAATTGCTGCTAAAGTGCTTGAGAAAAAAATCAAAGATTCTCCAGGTAAAAAAGCAAAAACAACTAGACCAGTTTCCATAAAGATCAAAACGAAGAGGGTAATATAAATCCAATTACCAAACATCCCGATCAGTGGATTAAGGTAGAGATAAATATGTGAAAGAAAAAACCAAATTTGACTAATCAAGATGTCACTTCCTTTAATTTACTTATCAACATTTTAAAAGATATTTCAGTTGACTTCCAGTATTTAGCCAATTATTTAATAATTTTTTACTAAAGTTAATTTTTGTGGCCAAAAATTTATAATAATTGAGGCAGTCGCTGTTTGGTGTTAAAATTATATATCCAGTTATTGCAGCAGAAAGTGAGGACAAGCAGTGTCAGCAGATAAGATCAAACAAATTGAACAGCAGCATATGGATCAAGTAATTGCTAAAATCAAGACTGCAGAAGCTAAGAATCAAGCAAAAATTAAACAAACAAAAGCTGATGAGCAGCAACTCCAAGCGGATTTTCCTAATAACTTGCGGATTAAAACCGAAACCTATTCGGGGATGTTTGAAACAGCGTTAACTGTTCGTCAGCAGCAACAGTTGTTAAACGAGCGGCAAAATGATTGGCAACACGCTGTCCGCCGCCTTGATATTTTAAAAAAAATGGAACGAAAACCATATTTTGCTCGAATTGACTTCCAAGAGTCAGCTAATCAGCAGCCAGAAACGATTTACATTGGTTTGGGTTCATTTGCCGACCGACCGGATAACTTTTTGATTTATGATTGGCGGGCGCCAATCTCAAGTATTTATTATGATGGACAATTGGGCAAGGTCAGCTACCAAACGACAGCCGGTCAGCAAACTGTCGATGTTAAATTAAAACGGCAATTTTTAGTTGAAAATGGACGAATCTTGACGGTCTTTGATACGGATCAAACTGTGGGTGATCAGTTGCTATTGGAAGCCTTGGGAGAAAAATCCGATACTAAAATGAAAAGTATTGTCACGACGATTCAAAAAGAGCAGAATAAGATCATTCGTGATACGCAGGCTAAGCTCTTGTTCGTTCAAGGAGCAGCTGGTTCCGGGAAAACTTCGGCAGTTTTGCAACGGGCAGCTTATTTGCTGTATCGTTATCGTGGGAATTTAACTTCGAGTCAACTGATTTTGTTTTCTCCCAACCAGTTGTTCAATGATTACATCGATCAGGTCTTGCCAGATTTAGGCGAGCAAAATATGGTTCAGTTGACCTATTATCAATATACGCAGCATCGCTTGCCTAGACTACAAGTCGAAACTTTGCAACAGCGGTTTGAACGGCAAATGACCGCGTCTCAGCTGCAGGTTAACCGATTAAAAAGCAGCTTAGCTTTTCAGCAAGCAACATTGGCTTATGCAAAAACGCTGGAAATAAGCGGAATCTGTTTTCGTGATCTAAAATTTCATGGAAAAGTTTTCTTCAGTCGCGAACAGATTCAAAAAATTTATTACAGTTTCAATCAAAATTATCATTTGCGCAATCGCCTAGAGGCAACTAAGGAACGTTTGATCCGCCGATTGAATCGTCGCGTTGATCAAGCAGCCGTTTCCGATGAAGTGCAAAAGCAGCTGCAGACGGTGACGCCAGCACAACTGGCAGAGCTTTACGGTAATCATCCACGTAATTTTCAAAATGCGGAACAGGAAATGAAATTCTTGGGCCGACAATTGATTATCAAAGAATACCAGCAGCTGCAAAAGAAAATTCAGCGCAATAGTTTTGTCAATATAACGTTGCAGTATTGGCATTTTTTAAAGCAGGTGCCGCAACTGCTTGATTTAAAGCAATTTCAATTAAGTTTGACCGCTTGGCAACAGGCAATCACCGAATTTAAGCAGCGGACTTTAAATCATCAGATCCTTCTAGAAGACGCTGCGGCATACTTGCAACTGTATGATTTAATTATCGGTAAACGTGGTAATTTAGAGATTAAGCAGGTTTTTATTGATGAAGTCCAGGACTATACGCCTTATCAGCTGGCATTTATCCAGCGTCAGTATCCACGGGCTCGGTTTACTTTATTAGGTGATTTGAATCAAGCAATCTTTACCAAAAAAGCCAGCTATGGTCTCTTGGATCAATTGGGACAATTGTTTTCGCCGGCCGAGACTAAAGTTGTTCAGTTAACGAAATCCTATCGTTCAACTAGACAAATCACTGAATTCTCACGGCAGATCTTAGAAAATGGTGCACAGATCGAGCCTTTCACGCGCGAAGGCGGACGCCCCCAAATTTTTTTGGCCGCCAATGAAGAGCAGATGTTAACGTATGCCCTTAAACAGCTGAAAAAAAATCAAAACAAGGCGAAGACGACTGCAATTATTGGCAAAACGCTGGCTGAGTGTCAACAAGTTGCCCAACAACTAATAGCAACTGGTCAGCAAGTTACCTTGATCAAGACCGAAAATCAACGATTAGCCCAAGGGACAATTGTTGTCCCAGCCTTCTTAGCTAAAGGCTTAGAATTTGACGAGGTGATTGTTTGGGATGCCAGCCAAGCTAACTATCAAGCTGATGAACAGCGCCAATTACTATATACGATTTGTTCGCGCGCGATGCATCGCTTAGTTATTATTGCATTAAAAAAATTATCACCTTTATTTGATCGTGTTGATCAAAACTTGTATGATTTAGAAAAATAATTAAAAAAACTAACTCGAGGTTTAGCTGTATGAAAGATCAGTTAAATTATTATCAGATTCCACGGGATGAGTGGAAAAAGTTTTACCAAAAACATATTGTTCCGTTAAATAATCAAGAATTGTTGCAGATCAAATCTGTTAATGATCGAATCTCATTGCGTGATGTCCAAGAGATTTATACGCCATTGGTTCATTTATTAGGGCTGCGACTGGCAGCACAAAAACAGCTGTTAGCCAAGCAAGCTGGATTTTTAGGAATCAAGCCGGCTCATGTTCCATTTTTGTTGGGAATCGCTGGGAGCGTTGCAGTTGGAAAAAGTACGATTGCCCGGTTGCTGCAATTAATGCTCCAAGACATTTATCCAGATAAACGGGTACAGCTGTTAACGACGGATGGGTTTTTATATTCCAATGCGCAATTAGAGCGGCGACATTTGTTAGATCGCAAAGGTTTTCCCGAAAGCTATGATATGGCGCATTTGTTGTCATTTACGAATGATGTTAAGAATGGCCTGCCTGCTAAAGCACCCGTTTACTCGCATAAAATTTATGATGTGATTCCGGGAAAATATGAATTAGTTGATGATCCAGATATTTTGATTGTTGAAGGAATTAATGTCTTGCAACTTCCAAGTAATCAGCAACTGTATGTTAGTGATTTCTTTGATTTTTCGATTTACGTCGATGCCCAAGAAGAGTTGATCAAGAAATGGTATTTGCAGCGCTTTGAAATGCTGCTGGATACGGCCTTTCAAGATCCAACTAACTATTATTATCCGTACGCTCAAGGTGATCGCCAAGCGGCATTCGAATTAGCTAAGCAAGTTTGGGAAGACGTTAATCATCCTAATTTGGATAATTACATTTTACCAACTAGGAATCGGGCGGATTTAATTTTGCATAAAACGGAAAATCACTTAGTAAACGAATTATTTTTACGAAAATACTGAAATCTACAGAATCTGTTTGACCAGCCTGATTTCAATCGTTAAAATTAAGTTTGTATTAAAAAAACTAATGAGGTGAACATACTTGACTAAAATGGATATACAGGACTTTGATAAGATCATTGTTCTGGATTTTGGCAGCCAGTACAATCAATTAATCACACGGCGGATCCGCGAATTTGGAATCTATTCAGAACTGCTGTCGCATAAATTGACTGCCGCTGAAATCAAGCAAATGGATCCCAAGGGAATTATTTTCTCTGGTGGACCTAATAGTGTTTACGATCAAAATGCTTTTCAGGTTGATCCGGAAATTTTCCAGCTTGGGATTCCAATTTTGGGCATTTGTTATGGCATGCAGTTGATGGCCCATGATTTGATTGGGGGGAAAGTTGAAAATGCAACTAACAAGGAATACGGCAAGGCAATTATCCAAGTCAAGGATGCACACGCTAAATTATTCCGTGATTTACCGGAAAAACAAACAGTTTGGATGAGTCATGGTGATTTGGTAACCCAGGTTCCAGATGGTTTTAAGATTTTAGCAACTAGTGAGAATTGTCCAATTTCAGCGATGGCCGATGATCAGCGGAAGTTTTACGGGATTCAGTTCCACGCTGAGGTTCGCAATACGGAATATGGCAATGAAATTTTACGGCATTTTGCCTTTGACATCTGCCAAGCACGTGATAACTGGTCAATGGATGATTTCATTGATTTGCAGATCCGCAAAATTCGGGAAACAGTTGGTGATCGTAAAGTTCTTCTCGGCCTCTCTGGTGGCGTCGATTCTTCAGTGGTTGGTGTGCTGTTGCATAAGGCGATCGGTAAGCAACTGACCAGTATTTTTGTTGATCATGGCTTGTTGCGCAAGGGTGAGGTTGAACAAGTAATGGACAGCTTAAAGGGCAAGTTTGGCTTGAACATTATTCAAGTTGATGCTCATGAGCGTTTCATGAAAAAATTAGTTGGCGTGGCTGACCCGGAAAAGAAGCGTAAGATCATTGGAAATGAATTTATTCAAGTTTTCAATGATGAAGCATCCAAATTGCACGGCATTGATTTCTTGGCGCAAGGGACGCTGTATACAGATGTCATTGAATCCGGGACCGATACGGCGCAAAAGATTAAGTCGCACCATAATGTCGGCGGCTTGCCAAAAGATATCAAATTTAAACTAATCGAACCACTACGGACATTATTTAAGGATGAAGTTCGTGAATTAGGTGAGCGCTTAGGGATGCCGTCAGCCTTAGTTTGGCGGCAGCCATTTCCCGGCCCTGGCCTTGGAATTCGGGTGATTGGTGAAATCACCGAAGAAAAGCTGCAGATTGTGCGTGATAGCGATTATATTTTACGGGAAGAAATCGCAAAACATGGCCTGGAACGGGAAATCTGGCAGTACTTTACCGTTTTACCTGGCATCCGCAGCGTCGGTGTAATGGGCGATGGGCGGACGTATGATTATACTGTCGGAATTCGAGCAGTAACGTCGATCGATGGGATGACGGCTGATTTTGCCAAAATTCCATGGGATGTTTTGCAGGAGATCTCAGTTCGAATTGTTGATGAAGTTGCTCATGTTAATCGGGTAGTTTATGATATTACTTCCAAACCCCCGGCAACTATCGAGTGGGAATAGTAGAAGCTAAGATATAAATACCGTTATACCGGCGTTTCTTGACTCTTTTCTTCTGTATTTCCCGTTGCTGGCACCGAAATGGCACCAGTAATGTGTTTCTTGCCCGTAAACTGATTACGAGTGGGGACAACGACTGAATGATCCGCCGGAGTGAAATCAACTAGACCATTAAGGTGTTGTGCTGTCTCAAAGTTACTATTTGGATATAGATGTCCATAAGTTCCTAAAGTTGTTTGAATGTCTTCATGTCCCAAACGTTCCTTAATAATTAATGGGTTTTCCCCAATACTAATTAACAAGGAAGCATGAGAATGTCGAAGCGCGTGGACACGAATTCGATGAACATTCGCGGCCTTAGAATAGACGTTGATTACTTGAGACAGTGATCCGCGAGTAGTTGGCACACCATTGTATGAAAGCACAAAATCTGTTTTAACTTCAGACGCTTGAATCTCTTTCCACTCGGAGAGATATTCAAGTGTCTTTTTGTCTAACGGAACTGTCCGAGCACTGGCGCGAGTTTTGGGTGAAGTAAATTCATAGTTAAACGCATTTAAATAATAAAGTGTTTTGTTGATCCGGATCGTACCGGCTTTAAAATCAACGTCTTCCCACTGAAGAGCGGTTGCTTCACCGATGCGGGCACCGGTCATAAATAGAAGCCAAATTGTGGTGAAATTGAAACGCTGATAGTAGTCATTAAGATCCATTAAGGAAATAACTTTCTCAAACTCGGCTTTAGTCCAGAAATCGACTTTCTTCTTTTCCTTCTTTAAATTGCCAACAATTTTTGTTGGATTCTCTTCACAGAATCCTAGTACAATTGCACGATCAAAAACCAAAGATAACAAGCATTGAACTAGGCGGGTGTATGAATTACTTACTTGACTCTTCATCATGATTTGCCATTTCTGTATGTCCACCGGCGTAATTTTGTTAATGAAATACTTGTTAAATCCTTTGAATTGCTTTCGAAAGACGCTAACGCGACTGTCAAAAGTAGCCTTTTTGACATGACCTTCATACCAAGGAATAAAGAATTGCTGGCAGAAGTCACCAAAGGTAATCTGATCTGTTGAACCTTCTTTAACCCCATTCGCCATTAAATCACGATAAGCAGTCTTTGCTTCACGCATTGTTTTAAATCCGCTACGGCGTTTTTGGACACGTTTACCAGTTCGTTCATCCACACCAATGTTGGCACGGAAATAATAGGTGCCGTCTTTTGCTTTTTTTATTACTTCGGTTGTCTTTGTCATTATGATTGCTCCTCTGACGCAGATGCACCGATTTTAGCTAACTCTGAAAGAGTTCGCGCATTGAGCGTAAGACCTAATACTTCTTCAACCGCAGTTACTGGAACGCGGCCTAGCTTTGGTGACTCGTAATATGGACAGCCTTTCTGGACCATTAACAGCTTTGCACGTCTGATAATGTCTTTAGAAGCCCAAGGTCCATATCCTAAAGCCACAAGTTCATGTTTAGTCATAGTGACAACGTGAACCATAATTAGCCTCCTTTCGCTGGAAGCTAGACCGTATATCTTAGCTTCCATATTAACAGGATTGGGGAATAAGTGCAGCTCAATTGTGTCGGAAAACTTGCTACCCAGTTCCGTCACTAACGGACATAGGAATTTCACCTCTCCTGCTTACGTGGGAGCCTCGCGGAAGTATCATTATTGACTTAACTTGTACGATCATCAGTTAAAAATCGTAATCAAAGTGTGGGAGGCGCTCGCACTTCTGGTCATGGCGTCCGCAGATCAACAGTTCAAGTAAAGTCAGAAAGTCAGGGTAGCAATATTCAGTTTTCAAAGGACTCACAGGTGTTATTGCCTGCTCACTATATACATACAGATAAAAATAGAAAATGAAACCCAAAAAGCAAACTAATCGAAAAAAGATTAGCTGAAATAATGCTTGACGTTTACATAGATATAGGTCTATATTGTAGATATAGATACGTGTCTATATTTGTGAGGGGAGAACGTCAATGGATTATCAAAATTATGTGCTAATGCTAAAAGCAATGGCTGACCCTAATCGTCTCAAAATCATTGATTTACTTTCCTGCGGTTCGCTTTGTGCCTGTGATATTTTAGAACATTTTGATTTTTCACAACCAACGTTATCGCACCACATGAAAGTTTTACAAAATGCTGGGATCGTCACGGCACGTAAAGAGGGTAAGTGGCAGCATTATACATTGCAGGCTGAATTTACGGCTAAATTTAGGCAAGGGACTGAACTACTTTTAGCCAGCAATGAAGAATGCGTTTGTCATGGTGACGATTGCATAGATCAGCAGACAAGTCATTCCAGAAAGGTTGTTATCACTAATGAAAAAAGTTGAATTATTTGAACCAGCGATGTGCTGTTCTACCGGGGTTTGTGGGCCAGCGGTCAATGAAGATCTATTAATGATCACTTCAGCGTTTGACGCGTTACAAGGTGTTTCCAGCGTTGAAGCCGACCGGTATAATCTTAGCAATAATCCAGATGTCTTTAGTCAGCGGGCCGATATTCTAGCTGCAATCAAGGATGATGCCGATGCAACATTGCCGATCACTGTTGTCGACGGCAAAATTGTTAAAACCGGCGCTTACCCAACAATTGATGAGTTATCGGAATATACTGGTTTAGTTTTCGTGCCGGCTGATCAATCAAGCGGCTGTTGTGGTGGAAGTGGCTGCTGCTAATTTTTTGGTTGAAGCAAGAAATGGCACAGCCGTTTCTTTTAAATTATATATAGATGATTATCTATGTTAGGAGAATATATATGCGCGAATATCAACCACAAAATGCTAATTTAACTCATTATTTATTTTTCACTGGTAAAGGGGGCGTCGGTAAGACCACAACGGCTAGTGCCACCGCCATCAATCTAGCTGATAGCGGTCAGCAAGTGATGCTGGTCTCCACTGATCCAGCTAGTAATTTACAGGATGTATTTGATACTGATTTGACCAATAAACCCAAGGCAATCACCGGTGTGCCCGGTCTATTTGCCGCTAACTTTGATCCGGTGACTGCTGCCGGTGAATATCGGGAAAGCGTCGTTGGTCCTTACCGCGGCGTGTTACCGGATGCAGCAGTCAAAAATATGGAGGAACAGTTGTCTGGTTCATGTACGGTCGAGATCGCATCGTTTAATGAATTCGCTAAATTTTTAACTGATCCCGCTGTCGATCAGCGCTTTGATTATATTATTTTTGATACAGCGCCGACTGGTCATGCGTTGCGTATGCTGCAATTGCCCTCAGCTTGGAATAATTACTTGGCGGAAAATGATCGTGGGGCTTCATGCTTAGGCCAACTAGCCGGGATGGGCGACAAAAAAGCAATTTACGCCAAGGCTGTGGCTACTTTAAGTAATGGCGAATTGACCACCTTAATGTTAGTCACGCGTCCCCAAAAAGCATCATTACTGGAAGCGGCGCGGGCAGCCCAAGAATTAGCTGATATTGGCATGCAAAATCAACAATTAATTATTAATGGAACGTTGAAAACACCGACTGATCGTGCTTCCCATGCTATTTTTGAGCAGCAGCAGACTGATTTGCAACAGATGCCAGCAACATTACAGGCGTTGCCCCAAGCAGAAGTACCGTTACGAGCGTACAATGTTACTGGCCTAGATAAGTTGAGATTAGTTTTACAACCGGAACAACCAAGTTTAGCAACTTATCCGGCAATTACCAATCACTATCCTAATTTAGATACCATTGTTGCTGATTTAATTAAGACTAACAAAAAAATTATTTTCACCATGGGTAAAGGCGGCGTAGGTAAAACTACGGTGGCCGTGCAGATCACTAAAAAGCTGGTGGCCCAGCATAAAACCGTTCATTTAGCCACCACTGATCCGGCTGATCATCTTGATTTCTTTAACACAGATGATCCTGCAATCACCATCAGTCATATTGATGAACAGCAGGTACTTAAGGACTATCAAAATGAAGTGCTGACGACGGCGCGTCAAACCATGAAATCGGCCGATGTTGACTATGTGGCTGAGGATCTACGCTCACCATGTACGCAAGAAATTGCCGTTTTCCGCGCTTTTGCTAACATTGTCGCCCAAAATGATAGTGATGTTGTAGTCATCGATACGGCGCCAACCGGCCATACGCTACTGCTACTGGATTCGACTCAAAGCTATGCCAAAGAAGTCAAACGCACTGCCGGTGATGTGCCTCAAGCAATCGTTGATCTGTTACCGCGGCTACAAGATCCAGCGCAGACTGAAATTGTAATGGTGACTTTACCGGAAACAACGCCAGTTTATGAGTCGATGCGCTTGAATGATGATCTAGATCGGGCCCAAATTGCGCACACCTGGTGGTTGGTCAATCAAAGTATGCTGGCAACGGAAACAACGCATCCTTGTTTGCAGGCCCGGGCGCAAAATGAAGTTGAATGGATCGAAAAGGTTAAGCAGATTTCCAATGGTCATTTTGCAGTTGAACAATGGCAACCAGATTTTGAGCAGGCGTTATTAACGATTTAGCGTTATTAAAATTTGAAATAAAGGTATCAATTAATCAGGGTAGCAATACCCTGATTTTGGTAGTTGGGAGGAACCATGCAAGTCTTTTTCGCCGTTTTTATATTTTTACTGACATTATTATTTGTTATTTGGCAACCTAAGGGACTATCAATTGGCTGGACTGCGATTGGTGGTGCCGTTCTAGCACTATTATTCCGGGTGGTCACGTTTAAAGATGTTGGCACTGTCACCGGAATCGTTTGGAACGCGACTTTATCTTTCGTCGCAATTATTTTGATCTCACTAATTTTGGATGAGATTGGTTTTTTCGAGTGGGCTGCCTTACATATGGCGCGGCTAGCTAAAGGTAATGGCGTGCGCATGTTCATTCTGATCGCCGTTTTAGGTGCAATTGTCGCCGCCTTATTTGCTAACGATGGTGCAGCGTTGATTTTAACGCCGATCGTCTTGGCAATGGTCCGTGCGTTACATTTCGATGAAAAGCGGGTTTTCCCATTTATCATTGCTAGTGGCTTCATCGCTGATGCAACATCACTACCGTTAGTTGTCAGTAATCTAGTCAATATTGTATCAGCTGATTTCTTTGGTATCACATTTTCGGAGTATGCGCTACGGATGTGGCTACCGGATCTTTTTTCATTAGTTGCTAGCATCGGTATTTTGTACTTATATTTTCGTAAGGCGTTACCTAAACACTATGATGCCAGCCAAGTTGCTGAACCAAAATCGGCGATCAAGGATCAACGATTATTTAAATTTTCTTGGGTCGTGCTGGCAGCGTTATTGATTGGTTACTTTAGCAGTAGCTTCCTAAATATTCCAGTTTCGATTATTGCTTTGACGATTGCCTTGATCTTTTTGCTAGTCGGTCAGCTAAGTCATCACGTCAATACCAAGGCCGTTATTAAAGGTGCACCGTGGAATATTGTTTTCTTCTCAATTGGAATGTACGTGGTGGTTTATGGCCTACAAAACGTTGGCTTAACGGCATTGCTTGCGGGAATCATTGCTAAAATGGCAACTGGTGGGCGTTTTGTCGCCACCATGGGCATGGGCTATATGGCTGCGTTCTTGTCGTCGGCCATGAATAACATGCCAACTGTGATGATCAATGCTTTATCGATCAAAGGGGCGAATGTCTCTGGCTTAATGCACCAAACCTTAGTTTATGCTAATATTATTGGTTCTGATCTAGGACCAAAAATTACGCCAATCGGTTCATTAGCAACTTTAGTTTGGCTACATGTTCTAGCGCAAAAGGACGTTAAGATTGCTTGGGGCACTTATTTTAAAATTGGTATCACGATCACGATTCCAGTTTTATTCATTACACTATGTGGTTTATGGTTATCGTTAAGTATCTTTGGTTAAGGAAGGATAGCTGATTATGATGCAAACTAAATATGAGCAACAGAATTCATTGGGTAATAGTCTAAACATAATCGATACTTTGGTGAAGCAAGTTGTAAGTGCAGAAATAGAAGCAATTTCTGCGGCGTATCTGATTCAAGCCAATCAATAAATTAATCTGCTTGAATTAAAATATAGCCATGAACTAGTAATTCAACAGAACTTGTCTCAGGTGGAAACGGCCTTTTTGCAAATCAATTAGTTAATTCTAGATAATTTAGCGGTTAGTTATTTTCGTGACTATACTCAAGTGGAGAAAGAGTTTGATCATTTTGACCGCCTGATAGGTGAGGTAAAAGATGATCAAAATAGAGATTTTTGAAGCAGCAATGTGTTGCGCAACTGGTGTTTGTGGGCCAAGTGTTAACAAGAAACTTATTCAAACGACTGCAATTCAGCGTCATGTTAATGCAGACAGCAAAAACAGAATCACACGTAAAAATCTAGCACAAAACCCAGATGCCTTTGTTCATAGTCAACAAGTGCATGACTTATTAGAAAAGTATGGCGTCGCAATTTTACCAATTACTATGGTCAATGGTAAAATCGTTAAACAAAAAGATTATCCAACTTTTCAAGAGTTCTCAGACTACCTACAGCAAGATTTAAGTCGGGCACGTGTTCATTAACCGGAGTGAAAGGAATTAATTAAATGGTACGTGATGCAGAAAAATTATTGATCATCGGTGGTAGTGACGCTGGTATTTCAGCGGCCTTAAAGGCCAAAGAACTTAAACCGCAACTAAGAGTTCAAGTATTATTGGCAGATGAGTACCCTAATTTATCAATTTGTGGATTGCCCTATGCAGTTAGTGGGGAGGTACCCAATTGGCATTCATTAGCTCATCGGGATTTACAAGAATTAACGTCGACTGGCGTTGAGTTTCAAATGAATATGATTGCTAAGAAAATTGATCCGCAGCAACATGAAGTTATCGCGCATTCGTTTGCGGGTGAATTACAAATTTATCATTATGATCATTTGGTTGTAGCCACTGGAGCCAAGCCAAAATTATCTGGTATTACAGGGATAGACTTAGCGCGTACACAACAGCAGAATAGTAAAGTTCGTGTTTTGCATACGATGGCAGATTATTTTGCGCTTGAAACGAATTTGACTACAAACAGTGTGCAAAATGTGGCTATCGTAGGCTCCGGCTATATTGGGATTGAAATGGCGGAGGCGTTGCAGAAACGTCATTTAAACGTGACTATTTTTCAACGTGGCGCAGAGATACTATCAACGGTCGATGCTGATTTAGGCCAAATCGTTCATCAAAAATTAGTTGCTAATGATGTTCAGGTTGCAACTAACTTAACTGTTTCAGAAATTAATGAAACTGAAACTAAGGTGAAGGTTGTTGGTGTGAATGCGGATCAAAAGATAAATACTTATGATTTTGATTTGGCTTTAGTTGTGGTTGGTGTTCAGCCGAATACTGATTTATTAGTCGCAGCTGGTTCCGAAACTGGAATTGCTGGTGCCGTCAAGGTTGATCAATATATGCAAACTACGTTACCAGATATATGGGCGGCCGGTGATTTAGTTGAAACAAAACATCATTTGTTAGGGAAGGCTTACTTACCGCTGGGCACAACGGCACACAAACAAGGGCGAACTGCCGGGTTCAATGTTGCTGGTGTTCCACGTACCTTTAAGGGTAGCATTGGGACTCAAGTGCTAAAGGTATTTGATCTAGTAGTTGCGCGGACTGGATTATTAGCAAAGGAGGCCATACAGGCAGATTTTGCGCCATTTACTGTAACAACCGACGTCGATGATCATAAAGCGTATTTTCCGGGTGCACATAAGATTAAGATCAGGATTACCGGTGATCAACATACCGGCCGACTTTTAGGCGTACAGGTAATTGGTTATTACGGTAGTGAAGTTGCCAAACGTTGTGATATTTTTGCAGTGGCAATTTTTAATAATATGACGGTGGCGGAAATTAGTGATTTAGATTTATCCTATTCACCACCAGTTGGCTCACCTTGGGATGCAGTACAGATTGCGACTCAGAATTGGGAGCAACAAAGTTTGAAATATTAATTATTTATTTAAAATATTCCAACATCCAGTTGAAGCTTATATTTTAAGCGTCAACTGGATGTTGGCGTTTTATAACCTAGTTATTTTTGTGATGGAGTTTCAATTACTAATATTAAGTGTAAAATATGGTTCACCATTAAACTATTACATGATATAATGTAATAGTTGGTCGTCACATAATTGTATTACAAGGAGGATACGCATGATAAAAGTAGACTGTTGTCCGGATAAACCAGAATTAGCTAGCCGTGATTTACTGAGTGAAGAGAACGCAAGTGAGATCGTCTTACTTTTTAAAGTTCTATCCAATGATACAAGATTAAGAATTTTACATTGTTTAACGCGCGAGCCTAAAATATCAGTTGGCAAGATTGCGGCTAGGCTTAATATGAAAACTGCAGCTATTTCTAACCAGTTGCAGCGATTAGTTGATCAAAAAATTGTGAAAACTGAACGTGATGGAAATTTCATCAACTATGAAATTATTGATGAATGTACTGCTATTCTATTAGAACGTGCTTGGTGTTTAGCAGAAGACACAGGTAAAATTACGGGTTAATAAATATGTGAAATGGGATGTTGCTATGATTAAAACCATTATAACTGGTATTGTGCTATACGCCTCCACCGCGATTGATTTATTAGTTATTCTGATGTTATTATTTTCAAAATATCGGTCAACAAAACATAAGCAACAAATTTATATTGGTCAATTTTTAGGTTCATACACATTGATAGCAATCAGTCTTTTTTTTGCGTTAGTACTTCACTATGTGCCTGCTAAGTGGATTCTTGGATTTTTAGGTTTAATACCGATTGGCTTTGGGATTAAATATATCCTGAGTGACGAAGATGAAGCCGCTGAGGTTGATGAAAAAATCGAACAGCGAAAAGACAAAAATTTGATCGCAACGGTTGCTTTAATCACCGTTGCATCTTGTGGCTCTGATAACATTGGACTTTTTGTGCCTTACTTTGTATCGTTAACAATCGAACAACTAATAACGACGTTTATTGTTTTTACATTCTGTATCTTCATACTTGTCTATTTGGGTGATAAATTTTCGCGTGTGAAGATTGTTAAGAAATTGTTAGATAAATTTGGTAATTGGATTATGGCAATTATTTATATTGGATTAGGCATGATGATTATTTTAGAGAGTGACACAATTTCACATCTTATTAAAATACTTTTTTGAAAAAATAGGATATCTTTTTTGTTTATATAGAGGTGTTATAATGGCATCAGAGAATTGGTTACTTGCAAAAAAAATTGTTTCGAATTACGGGTGTGGATTTGAAACATATTATAATATGAAAGTGAACGACGATCTTAGCTTAGCGTGATATTCTACGTAAAACTGAGACTTTTTGTTATTTAGGGGGCGGTAGGAGGAACATTTTGTTTTGTCTGGATTGATGGCGTACACGAGACAATTTTAGTTTTGACCATACAAGAAAGCTGTTATCACGAAAGAAGAGACAATTATGGTCAGAATTAAATAAGGAACGATATTATTGGTGATTAAAAACTTAGTTTGATGACTAATACTGATCCAACTACATTATCAGATATGAATACAAGTAGTTTCATGATAGACACTATGTTTCAACGACTTTTGAAAGAAGGTTCAGAGCTTTCTAACAATTTCATGGATGTCCCAGATTTAAAAGCGGATACGAGTCGTATGTTATTCAGTGTGAAAAAATGAAAACAGCTGTTTGTCCAGATTAGTGGTTCAAAACAGTAATTCTGTTCGTTGCGCATACAAAAAAGATCCGTTGACTCCGCTACACAAGAATAATTAAAAAAGCAAATTAATCGAAAAAAAGATTAATTTACTTTCAGTGATTACTCTAGATAGCGTTCTAAATTGAATTTATGAACAGTGTGGATAAAGTGTTCGTTTAATATTTGGTAACGATCCTCGTCAAAATATGAATGGCCCCAAGTAGTGATGTTGATAATTAATGGCTGAAATTCTTTAATAAGCTTTGCCATGGCAATTGGATCACCTTGTTGAGCTGCACAAATCGTTTCGGTATAATTCATCGCTATTCTCCTCGTAAAGTTAGATTTGGGTCGTCTAATTCTTATGGAGGAGGGGGTGAACGAATCTTGATGACTAAATTAGTCGAAGAAAGTAGCAGCAATTTTGCTTAAGACCTTGCGATGCTGTTTAGAAATCGCTTGACTACTAACGTGCAAGATTTGTCCGATAGCTTTATCCGAAAGCTGCTCAACATATTTATAATAGAGTAATTTCTTTTGTGGATCGGTCAATCTGGCTATTGAAATAACCAGCCTTTCATTGATGAAATACTCTTCAAGGTGTGCTGCTTGTTCCGCTTTAATTAATTTAACGCCCGGTAGCATCTCATCAATCAGGTATTCCAGCGTTTCCTCATTTAGTGGAACTTCAGGAACTTTGTGCTGCTCCTCCACATAAAGTGAGCGAGTCTTGTTTACCAGTGATAGCTTGGCATAATGCGAAAATGCTTGTTTGACATCTTGATCAGACATAACAAATCCTCCTTTTACCAAACAAATACTAAAAATTGTTGCAAAATGAAACCGTTTTATAAACTTGTATAAATAGATTATAAAATAAAGTCAGTCAATAATCTCAATAAATATTTTAGTTTGTCGAGGAAGTAAAAAAAATAAGTTCTAGGTGCATGTTTGTGACAAATTGTAAATAATCATTTTTGTGTTGGATAGTTCTGTTGCTTTATTTCAATTGA
>NZ_AHYZ01000009.1 GCF_000255495.1 Liquorilactobacillus vini DSM 20605 | reverse complement strand
AAGCTTGAGTAAACTGGATGATTTTTGTCCAATGGTAGGTCTAAAAGTTAAATTTATTTTTAAAATCTTATTGACAAATCAGCGTTAATATTGTAGATTATAATTATTAAATCAAGATTAGAAAACGTGTTGAAGAGGAAAGTAATTTTAATCATTTTATTAAAGTGAATTCTGAATAGTGAGAAAGAAGAATAATGATTAAAATGAAAGTAGCCTTGGAGCTGTGAGTGCGAATGTTATTGAGTTCTTGCGGGGTGCGCCCCTTAAAGCGTCAACGTATCGTCGCAATTCTTGACTGTACGTGGATGAGGCAGTTTGAAATTTTTTAAAACTGTAAAATAAGGTGGTACAGCGTAGATAAACGCCCTTAGTCAATTGACTAAGGGCGTTATTTTTTCTTGATTTAAAAATATTATTCATAGGGGGACTTTTTATGAAGTTTGCAGTAATTGGTGCTGGAGCAATGGGTTTACGTTATGGAATTTTGTTAGCAGAGGCTGGCAATGAAGTTACCTATATCGATACTTGGCAACCACATATTGATCAGATCAAAAAGCAAGGTGGAGTTTACGTAATGCGCGATCATCAGGATCGACATTTAGTTCCAATTAAACTGGATACTCCCGAAACTTATCAAGGCGATCCAGATATGTTTATCTTTTTCGTTAAACAAATGCAATTGGCAGATTATTTAAAAAGTTGTGCTCATTTTATTGATCGCCGAAAGCACTATGCATTTACTTGCATGAATGGTATGGGTCATATTGAAAAACTGCAACAATATTTCGATGATGATAAAATTATTGGTGGAACAGCTTTGATCGCAACAGTTTTGCCCGGCCCAGGCGAGGTCGATTTTATGGGTAAACGTGGTGCAGGAAAAATGAATATGTGTCCGTTGAATGAAAAGCCGGATAAAATGTGTTTTAATTTGTTTGAAGAATTAAAAAAGGCTCAAATGAATCCAACATTAACAACCGACTTTACTGGTACTTTGATGACTAAAGTTATTTTTAACTCAGTTATTAATACTATTTGTACGATGTTTGAAATCCAAATGGGGGAATTTGGTAATTTCAAGGGAGCTTACGAAATGGGGCGGTTACTGATTGATGAAGCTTATGATGTTTGTGCTCGGGCAGGGATCAAACTAGTTTCAAGTCGAGATGAGGAAATGGAAGCACTCGATCATAATACTCGAATTGATATGCCGTTGCATTATCCTTCAATGTATCAAGATATGAGTAAGGATCGACCGACCGAAGTTGATTACATCAATGGTTATATCGTTAAGTTGGGCCGAAAATATCATTATGAGGCACATACGCATCAATTTGTTACGCAAGCAGTTCATTTGGCTGAATTTCATCGGCAGAACTTAGCAAAGCAGAGAGCAGCAACCAAATAGAATTAAAGAAAAAAGATGAAGAATTTTTCTTCATCTTTTTTGATACCAAATTAGTTAAGCTGTTAATTCGGCATAAGCTTTTTCAAATCGTTCCTTGATATATTTAGCAGACTCTGCGAATTTGTCACGTTCATCAGCAGTTAAATCAAGTTTGATTTCTTTGACGACACCTTTTTTACCAACAATGATGGGTGAAGAAACATAAGTCTCATATTCTGGATGATAATATGAAGCAGGAAGTTCTTCATGCGAATCAGATAAAATTGCATTCGTTAAATGGACAGCAGCTGCTGCAATTCCATAATTTGTGTAGTGTTTTCCATGATAAACGGTATATCCACCAGCCCGAACTTTTTCACTTAAGTCATTAAGGTTCAAAGCTGAATTTTGATCAGCTAATTTAGTAATTGGCTGATCAAAAACCTGAACCGTTGACCAAGCAGTAAATTGTGAGTTGCCATGTTCGCCCAGATTGTAACCAGAAACCGAACGCGGGTCAACTTGTAAAACTTCAGCGACAGCTTTTTTCATCCGGGCTGAATCAAGTAATGTTCCTGTTCCAATCACTTGATCGGTTGGAAGACCAGTAAATTTTTGGTAAAGAGCAGTAATTACATCGCATGGATTAGAAATTGAAACAAAGACTCCATTAAATCCAGCTTCTTTGACTTTAGTTCCAACTTCTTTGGCCGCTTGTTGATTAAAAGCCAATTCAACGAAGCGATCATGTTTTTTATTATCTTTTTGTAAACCGATATTTCCAAGTGCAGAAATAACCACATCGGCATCTTTTAACGCTTGATAATCATTAACCGTAATTTTAGTATGAGCGTTTAAATTTGCCATTGCATCAGCAAAATCTGTTGCTTCTGCATTCAACTTTTTTTCATTTGTGTCAATTAAAACAAGTTCATCCGTAAAACCATTAAATAATAAATAATTTGCAACAGCTGTTCCAACATGTCCTAATCCAACAACGCCAACTTTTCGTGCCATTTGCATTACTCCCCTATGAGATTATTAATAAAACATTAATCGTATTTTAATTCACAATTTTTTGAATGTCAATTGCATGGGCAATAAAAATTTCAACAATAATTTAATGCTG
>NZ_AHYZ01000010.1 GCF_000255495.1 Liquorilactobacillus vini DSM 20605 | reverse complement strand
CGTTAATGCTGGCTAAGTTGACGTGAATTGCAATAATTACCTATACTTGATTGGAATTTTAAATAAGTTAGATTTGCTTAAAAAATAAGATCGTTTTAGAATAGTAAAAGTATGTTCTGAAATTTGGTAATTAAGGAAAGAAGGTATTGGGTGAAAAAAAGTTTTAAATTGCCAATTGCCATCTTTTCGACTGGTATTTTATCATTCGGGGGTGTAGTAATTGAAACGGCAATGAATGTAACCTTTCCCAAATTAATGAACTTGTTTAGCGTTTCGTTCGCTCAAGTCCAGTGGATCACAACTTCATATTTATTAGTTTTAACAATCATGATGCCGTTATCAGCTTTTTTAAATAAGAACTTTCAAGCTCGCAAACTTTTTGTGATCGCTGCGTTAAGTTTTTTGGCGGGCGTTAGTTTAGATGCAATGGCTCCTAGTCTGATGTGGCTGCTAGTTGGTCGTTTGCTGCAAGGCGTAGGAACGGGTATTAGCTTACCGTTGATGTTTAATATTGTTTTAGCAGAGGCACCAGCTCAAAAGCTTGGAATGCTGATGGGATTAGGAAATTTTGTGACGGCCACAGCGCCCGCAATTGGCCCGATTTATGGTGGAGTTTTAGTTGAAACAATTGGCTGGCGGTGGATTTTTATTTTGATGATTCCATTAATTTTAATTGCTTTAGCCGCTGGCAGTCAGGCGGTTCGTACCGAGAGACCATCATCTTCGACTAAGTTTGATTTTGTCGGTTGGTCATTAGCAGGAATGATTTTTACTTTTTTGATTATCGGATTTAGTTTTTTGAGTTCAAATGTTTTTATGTTTGTTTTTAGCTTAATTTTAGCCCTTGGGTCGATGGGATTAACTGCGTTTCATTATCATCACACGGCAGTGCCAGTTTTAAACTGGAAAATTTTAAAAAGCAGAACTTTTGCTCTTCATTTGAGTAGTTATTTTATTGGACAATTTACTGTTTTGGGACTGTCCTTTTTAATTCCTAACATGGTCCAAGTCTTTTTTAAGCAAACTTCTTTTCAAGCTGGTCTTACGATGGCGCCTGGAGCTCTTTTGGGAGCACTAGCAACTATCTTCGGTGGGGTGTTACTTGATCATTTGGGAGCAAAGAAACCAATTCTGTTAGGGGTTGTTTTGCAGACGTTGGCAGTTGCTATTTTTGTGATCTTTCTTAAACAGCTTAATGTTTCTTTGATTACTTTACTATTTATCCTGTTTGCTTTTGGCCAGGCTTTAAGTATGCCAAACATTATGACTAATGGTTTGCGTTATTTACCAGTTAAAGATCAGGCTGATGGTAATGCATTATTTAATACTTTTCAACAATTTGCTGGTGCCAATGGAACAGCTATTATTTCAGCAATTGTTGCAACTGATGATTCCACTAGAAAGTTTTTAGGTTTTCATTATGGCTTGGGATTTTGCGGAGGATTATTACTAATTGATTTGTTTATATTGTTGAGAGTTTTTAAAAAATCCGCTCAAAAAGCAAAAATAAATAACCATTAGAAGTCAAATGATGAGTCGTCTAAACAAAATAAAAGAGTGATTAAAAAACAGTGGAGGAAAATATGACAGTAAATTTAAAAAAACCAAGATATCGTTTGTCAAAACATCATCATATGACAATTCACTGGAAAGAATTGCTTGATAGCGAACAAGTTCCCGTTAAGGAAGCCAGCATCAAAGAAAAAGCAATGCTGGTCGGACGAATTGGAATTTTGATGTTGTCATGTGGAACTGGAGCTTGGCGAGTCCGCGAGGCGATGAACAAGGTTGCGCGATCTTTAGGCTTAACTTGTTCAGCCGATATTGGATTAATATCAATTGAATATACTTGCTTTAGTCCGGCGGGTAATTATTCGCAAACTTTATCGTTGCCCAATACTGGCGTTAATACTGATAAACTGAATTCAATGGAGCATTTCACAGATTCTTTTGCCAGTAAATGTGCTACTTTAACTGTAAAGCAAGTTCACGAAGAGATTGACCAAATTCAGCATAAGCCAAGCAACTATACTCCAGAAATTTCCGGATTTGCCGCTGCCTTAGCGTGCAGTGCCTTTGTATTTTTGCTTGGCGGAGGAATTCCGGAAATGATTTGTTCATTCTTTGGTGCAGGAATTGGCAATTGGACACGGACCAAACTAGGTAGAAAAAAGATCACTACATTGGTTGCCTTAGTTTGTGGAGTAGCGACTGCCAGCTTGGTTTATTTAATCTTTTTTCGCGTCCTAGAAAATACTTTCCAAATTTCTCCCAGACATGAAGCTGGTTATATTGGTTCAATGTTATTCGTTATTCCAGGGTTCCCTTTTATCACTAGTTTTCTTGATATTTCAAAATTGGATTTACGTTCAGGACTCGAGCGGTTGACGTATGCGCTAATGATTACCACCTTAGCATCGCTAACTGGCTGGTTAATCGCGCTAACTGTACACTTCAGACCAGAGAATTTTGTTGATTTAGGTTTAAGTCCAGTGTTACTGATGCTCTTAAGATTGCCGGCTAGTTTTTGCGGGGTTTTTGGTTTTTCAATTATGTTTAATAGTACTTATAAGATGGCAGCAACTGCTGGTTGCATTGGAGCAATTGCTAATACGTTGAGGTTAGAACTGACAGATCTGACAACTTTGCCCCCAGCAGCTGCAGCTTTCTGTGGCGCGTTGACAGCTGGCTTAATTGCTTCGGCCGTTAATCATTATAATGGCTATCCGCGAATTTCATTAACTGTTCCTTCAATTGTTATCATGGTACCCGGACTCTATATTTATCGTGCAGTTTATAATATTGGGATTAATAGCATTAGTGTTGGAGCTCTCTGGTTAACCAAAGCAATGCTGATCATTTTATTTTTGCCGCTTGGTTTATTTGTAGCACGAGTTTTAATGGATAAAGAGTGGCGGCATTTTGATTGATTTTCAAGCGGTTAAGCAAAAAATAAATGATCATTAATTTTTCGTATATTAAATGTTTTTTACAAAATACAATTTTCACTTTTATTTTTTAGTTGGAAAGTTAATAATTAATTCGAAGTGATTAAGTCAGTCAAATTTTTTGTTTAAATTTAACATGAAAATTGATATAATATTAATGTTTGTTTGATTGGAAATAATTTTCTTCAAAATTTTTTGATTTGGAGTGACTTTTTTGAATAAAAATGAAGATGTAAGACATCATCGTCATAATCATCACCGCCCTCATCGACGCAAAAATCGAATTTGGAAGTTTTTACTGGGTTTCTTAGCAATCTTTTTAGTTTTTGATGCTTTTGCAGCTTATAAATTATATCATGATGCAAAACAGGCGGCTGATACTACATATCAAAGTGTTAAACATAAAAGTCAGCGTAACGGGAATACCGTGATTAAGAATAAAAAACCTTTTTCTTTATTGATTTTGGGAACAGATACTGGTGAATATGGTAGAACCTATCGTGGACGCTCTGATACGATCATGGTAGCAGTTGTCAATCCTGATAAAAAGACAACTACTTTAGTAAGTATTCCCAGAGATACCAAAGTGGCAATTCAAGGGCATGGATTTGACAATAAAATTAATGCTGCCTATTCATATGGTGGTGTTAGTTTAGCGATGAATACTATTCAAAGTTACTTAGGTATTCCAATTGATCATTACGTTGAAATGAATATGAAAGGATTAGTTCAGCTTTCGTCAGCTGTTGGTCCAGTCAAGGTTAATAATGATTTAGACTTTACTAATTTAGGATATCATTTTAAAAAGGGTGAAGTAACAATCAATAAGGATAATATTCTTGCTTTCACGCGGATGCGTTATCAAGATCCACGAGGGGACTATGGACGGCAGTTAAGACAGCGTCAAGTGATAACGGCTTTAGTTAAAAAAGGCATGAAATTCAATAACTTGCTAAAATATCGCAGCATCTTGAATGCTGTATCGAGCAATACCAAGACTGATTTAACCTTTGCTCAAATGAAAATCCTGGCTACTGATTATCGTCAAGCCGGCAATGTGAAACAGTACCAACTACAAGGTGTTGGCAAACAAATTGGTGGCGTTGATTATGAAGTTGTCCCGCAGGCTAATTTAAATAAGATAACCAATGTTTTAAAAACAGCTTTGGAAATTAAATAGTAATGTAATTAAGGAGCAGATTAATGAGTGAAGAAACAAACAATGAGACAGTTATCGATTTAAGACAACTTGTCAGTTTAATATGGGAAAATATTTGGGGAATTATTGCCTGGGGAGTTATTGGAATTTTAATAGCGTTGGGTATTTCATTTATTTTTATGACTCCTAAATACAGTGCTACAATTGATTTGCTAGTAAATCAAAAAGTTGACAACAGCGCCTTGCAGTACAATGCTCAGCAAGCTGATCTGCAAGCAATCAATACTTATAAAGATGTTTTGACTAAGCCAGTAATTTTATCTCCTGTTTTAAAACAGATTAAACAACAGGATAACTATGCTGGGAGTTTAGCTGATTTAGAGAGTTCAGTTTCGATTTCTAATGAAACTAATTCGCAGGTAGTTAGTGTAACGGTCACCGATACCAATGCTTATACAGCTGCAGATATTGCAAACACGATTGGCAAAGTTTTTAGCAGTAAGATCAAGAAAATGATGAAGGTTAATAATGTTACGGTCGTTACCAAAGCCAAAGCTGATACCAACCCGGTTTCACCTAAAATCAAATTGAATATTTTGATTGGTTTTGTTATTGGTGTTTTGATTGGAATTGCGTTGATCGTTGTTCGTGATTTGCTAGATACTTCTGTTCGGGATGAAAAATTCTTAACTGATGATTTAGGATTGACAAGTTTAGGATTTGTCAGTCACATGAGTCATAGTACCAGTCGACATGCAGTTAGTGTGGTCATTTCACAACAAGCGGAATCTAGAAGACGTCGGCGCGTTTAGGAGGATAGTTATGCTTAATATTTTTAATCTTGGTAAAAAAAGGCACCACTTTCAACTGATTCAATGGAAAATGGTGTTCATATGATTACAGCTGCTTCTCCAAACTCAGTAATTTCTGAGCAATTTAAAACATTGAGAACAAATAT
Source organism: Liquorilactobacillus vini DSM 20605 (assembly GCF_000255495.1). Classification (GTDB taxonomy): domain Bacteria; phylum Bacillota; class Bacilli; order Lactobacillales; family Lactobacillaceae; genus Liquorilactobacillus; species Liquorilactobacillus vini. The sequence continues at coordinate 15,249 of NZ_AHYZ01000010.1, read as the reverse complement.
TCAATTTTCAAATGCTGATTCTAGCTATCGGACTTTGATGCTGACATCATCCATTGCTTCTGAAGGTAAATCAACCATTGCAGCTAATCTCGCTGTTACTTTTGCTAATCAGGGATTACATACACTTTTGGTTGATGCTGATATGCGTCGCCCAACAATCAATGCAACCTTTAGTATTTCTAATCCAAAAGGGTTAACTAATTTTTTAACTGATCGTGACTTTGATGTTAACGAAGCAATTTATGCAACTTCCGTCGATAATTTATTTGTCATGCCAAGTGGACCGGTTCCACCTAATCCCGCAGAGTTATTAAGCTCTCATCGCATGGATAGCTTAATCAAAGCTTTATCTGAGCAGCTTGATTTGGTAATTTATGATGCACCGCCTGTGTTATCAGTAACCGATGCTCAAATTTTGGGAACAAAGGTTGATGGTACGATTTTAGTTGTCCGGAAAAATGTTGCTGAAAAAGAAGCTGTTAGGCGTTCGGTTAGCGCACTTAATCAAGTTAAAGCTAAAATCATTGGCACTGTTTTAAATGATGTTGAAAATGCTGGTGGAGGAGGCTATTATGGCTACTATGGTTACGGATACTATGGAAAAACTGACAAAAAACGGCAAGCTCGTTGATTTGCATTGTCATCTTTTACCGGGAATAGATGATGGATCACCTGATTTAGATCATTCATTGAAATTAGCTGAGATGGCCGTTTCAGAAGGGATTACACATATTTTAGCAACTCCTCATCATTTAGATGGTGATTATGTCAATCACAAGGCTGATGTATTTCAAGCAGTTGAAGAATTTCAACAGGAACTTGATCAACATCAAATCCCTTTGCAAATTTTTCCTGGACAAGAGGTCCATATTAATGGTGATCTGACTGAGAAGTATGATGATTTATTGGGAATTGATGAGCAAAAGAATTATATGTTGATCGAATTTCCGCATGGTAGCGTTCCTGAATATGCCAAGCGTTTATTTTTTGAAATTCGTAAATTAGGAACAACTCCGGTAATTGTCCATCCAGAACGTAATCATGGTATTCAAGAAAATTTGAATCTTCTGTATGATTTTATTAGTGAGGGTGCCTTAGCACAATTGACTGCAACTAGTTATATTGGTGGCTTTGGGCAGCATGTTCAGGAAATTTCTGAAAAATTAGTTGATCATCGGTTAGTTCAGATTTTTGCTTCTGATGCCCATGCGTTAAAGGGAAGACAGTTTGCCTTACGAGAAGCAATGATCAAGTTGCGTGATCAGCATGGACAAAATGCGGTTGATGAATATGAACAAAATGCTGAGAACCTTTTGAATGGTGATCCAGTGTTAGCTCGTGGGTATTCAAAAATTGAAAACAAAGGGAAGAAACGTTTCTGGTTTTTCTAAAAGAAGTGACTGTGTCAAATTTTGGGGCAGTCACTTTTCTAATGAAAAATTTTTAAATCAAAAATGGTAGGAGATCTCAATGAAAAAGGCTGGAATTTTCAAAACGACGGGCTTTAAATTTATTTTGGTAGGAATTGTTAATACTTTGTTTGGCACGGCAATTATGTTTCTTTGCTATGATTTGTTTAGACTGTCATATTGGTGGTCTTCAGCTGCAAATTATTTTTTTGGAAGTATTTTAAGCTTTATTTTAAATAAATATTTTACTTTTCAAAATCATGCTCATGAATGGCAACAAATATTAAAGTTTACGGTCAATATTTTGCTTTGCTACTTAATCGCTTATGGTTTAGCAAAACCTTTAATTAGAAATTGGCTAAGTATGGACAGTCAATTTATTCAAGACAATGTCGCTTTATTGTTGGGGGCAGTTTTGTTCACCGTAATAAATTATTTTGGTCAACGGTTTTGGGTTTTTAATTCGCAAAAATAGCTTGGCTAAAAGTCTAATTTTCTTTATAATTATTAAAGGATTAGTTTTAAATTTTGAAAGTGGTACGGAGAGGAAGTTTTTTTGTTTGGAAAAGATTTTGAGCATTGTAGTCCCTTGTTATAACTCAGCAGACTATCTAGAGAGATGTGTTAACTCTTTACTTCTTGGTGGTGATGAGGTTGAAATTATTTTAGTTGATGATGGCTCAACCGACCAAACACCTGAGCAAGCAGATTACTATCAGAGAGAATTTGCTGATAAAGTTTCCACTATTCATCAAGTGAATGGTGGACATGGAGCAGCTATTAATTCGGGCCTTGCAGTTGCAACTGGCAAGTTTTTCAAGGTTGTCGATAGTGATGACTGGCTTGATGCTGCTGCTTATCATCAAATGCTGAAATTTTTAAAATCAAGTTCGCAAAAAAATGAGTTGCCGGACTTAATGATTAGCAACTTTATCTATGATAAACTTGGCGTTCAACATAAAAAAGCTATGGAATATACTTCATTTTTACCCCAGAAACAATTATTTGGTTGGGATGAGGTTAAGTTTCCGGTTGGAAAGTATCTGATCATGCATTCGTTAATCTACCGCACCCAGCTTTTAAAAGAAGAAGCACATCTAAGACTTCCAGCCCATATGTTTTATGAAGATAATTTATATGCTTTTGAACCACTTCCGTTTGTAAAAAAGCTATGTTATTTAGATCTTGATTTGTATCATTATTTTATTGGTCGTGAAGATCAATCAGTTAATGAAAAGGTAATGTTAAAAAGGATTGATCAACAGTTGTGGATCAATCGTGAAATGGTTAAATATTATCTTGAAGAGGTTGATAGCCAACAGCAAGTTTCAAATTATATGAAAAGATACCTTGAAATTATAACCACAATTTCATCAATCCTCCTAATTAAAGATGGAACTTCGCAAAGTTTGCGTAAGAAAGATGAACTATGGGAATATATTGCTGATCAAGATCTAGAGCTATATCATCAGCTAAGACGGAGTTTACTTGGAATTGGAGTCAATTTGCCAGGGAAGCTTGGTCGAAAGACAGCTGTTGGTGCTTATCAAATTGCTAGAAAAATGTACGGTTTTAATTAATGATACCTTTTTTATACCAAAAGAACTGGGAAAAGTACCTTTTCCCAGTTCTTTATTAAGAAAAATAATCGGTTTTAAGTTTAGAATTATTCGGCTTCAGTGATAATCGGCGTTTCAACTGTTTCAACGTATTTAGCTGAAATTGGTTTGACATACATTAGCTGACCATCTTTATCGATGAACAGATTTAGAGCAGCTAAATCATTCATCGCTTTTGCGACAGTTGCTTGATCAAGAGTTTCATTAGCATAAGTCAAACGAAAAGTGTTCTTATTTTTACCGGTTTGGTCGGAAAATACCAGATTAAGTTGTTTCATAACTTACCCCCCTTTGATGGTTTTATTTTGAAATGCTGGAAACTATTGTCAGATTGATTGCTTCAGTTGACAAACCTGTCAGGATTGCTAAAATATCACCAAAACTAGCAATATTTTCAGCTGTGGCATCTGAACGAAGGTTATTAAATGTCCGTTTAAGCTTGTTGCCGTCTTGACTAGTAGTTGTTGTTGTTAAACTTGATTTGACCCAAGTAGTACTCATTTAAATTCCTCCTTTTTGGTAATCTCAGCGCTAGATTACATTAGCATTAACGGATTAATGCTGGAAGTTTGTCAAAAATGGAAATTGGTTTGATTGAGGTCAAAAAAATTATGAGTTTAACTAGTTAATTTTTTAATTAGTGAGGAGTAGATAGAATTTGAATGTTACTTTTGAAATTGCTCGCCTGGTTGACTTACCAATCATTGTCGCTATCTATAATCAAGCGGTTAATACAAGAGAATCAACAGCTGATTTAAATCCTTTGACGGTTAATCAGAAGCAATCATGGTTTTTAAATCATGACGTGGACAAAAACCGACCACTTTGGGTAATAAAGAATTTAAATCAGCAAATTATTGGCTGGATGAGTTTAAGCGATTTTTATGGTCGGCCGGCTTATCTACATACAACCGAGGTGAGTTTGTACCTTGATCAGACTTACCAAGGTCAAGGGGTGGGGAAACAAGCTTTGAGCTTTTTGGAAACGCAGGTTAAACGGTATCAAATTGAAACAGTGCTAGCTTTTATTTTTGGTCATAATTTGGCTAGTCAGCATTTGTTTGTTGATTTTGGCTACCAGAAGTGGGCTCATTTACCAGCAGTCGCTGTTTTGGATGGTATTCAGCGCGACTTAAATATTTTTGGAAAAAAGTATTGAGTCTAATAAAAAGACTGAGATTATTTTAAATCTCAGTCTTTTTATTAGACTCAGCTTAGTAATAGCAACGTTGCAATTAAAGCCGGGAATCCCTGAACAAACAAGATTTTAAAATTTTTTGCAGTTACACTGCCCCAGATGGCAGCAACAACGACAAAGCCTGTAAATAACAAGCAAACAATTGCTTGACTATTAGTCGGCAAAAAATAACGTGCAATTAGTAAACCCACACCAATGAAACCATTATAGAGACCTTGATTACTCATTGCTACTCGAGCAGCCGGCTGTTTTAGGTAGTCTAACTCAAGATCAAACGCTTTGGCTAATTGTTGGTTACTTCCCCAAATTTCCATTAACATAATTAACAAAGCCTCAATAGCAACTAATAATATAAAAATATCGGTGATGATTCTCAAATTAAGTAACTCCTTTTTAGATGTATTTAAAATTATTAAACCAGATAACAGTCTTTAAATCAATGTTGAAATAATTTCATTTAAAAGAATAAAAAAATAATTCCATTAATTTAAAAATGAGATATTTTTAAATAATCAAAAGAATCTAGCAAAATATAAGTTGATATAAAAAATGAAACCGGTTATTTTCTTTTAAAGCACATGAATAACTAAAAATGTAAACTAAATATGTTACTTTTTGTGACATAAAACTGTCTTAATGATTTGACTTGATTAAAATTCAATTATAGAATGTGACTCATAGTTGATGAAAGGTGATGGTTTTTCATGAGTGGACTTTTTCGAAAAAAAGATGTCAATGATCTTTTAGCGGAGGCGACCCCATTAACACGGACGCTTAAGACTATGGATCTAACGTTTTTAGGAATAGGTGCCATTATTGGAACAGGTATTTTTGTTTTAACAGGTAAAGGTGCTTTAACGGCTGGTCCTGCATTATCAGTTTCATTTCTTTTAGCTGCGGTTTGTTGTGGTTTTACTGGTCTTTGTTACGCTGAATTTGCTTCAATGGCTCCCGTAGCTGGTTCTGCATATACTTATTCTTATTTAGCTTTTGGTGAAATTATTGCTTTTATAATTGGTTGGGATTTAATTTTGGAATATGCCTTAGGAGCCGCAACAGTTTCTGTTGGCTGGTCGGGGTATTTCCTGAACCTACTATCCGAAATGGGAATTCATATTCCGACAGTTTTAACTGCCGCTGCAGGAACAACTCCTGGAGTAACAACTTACTTTAACCTACCGGCATTTTTGATTGTGCTAGTGATTACGTGGATTATTTCAGTAGGTATCAATCAGACAAAACGGGTTAATGATACAATGGTTATTATCAAATTAGCAGTTATTGTTCTTTTCATTATTTGTACCGTTTGGTTTGTCAAACCTCATAATTGGGTGCCATTTTCACCATATGGCTTTTATAGTTATCATGCTGGTGCTAAAGCCGGGATTTTACCAGCTGCCTCAATTGTGTTCTTCTCATTCATTGGTTTTGATTCGGTTGCTTCAAGTGCTGAAGAAACAATCAATCCAAGTAAGACTTTACCACGTGGAATCTTATTATCCTTGTTGATTTCAACTGTTTTATACATTGCCATGACTTTGATCATGACGGGTGTTGTTAAGTATACGGTCTTTACCAAATATTTAAATGCCCCAATTCTCGCGGTATTGCATCAAACAGGTCAGAGTTGGTTAGCGTTAATTGTAAGTATCGGTGCGATTTTAGGGATGACAACAGTGATTTTGGTGCAATTATATGGACAGTCAAGAATTTGTTATTCAATGTCACGTGATGGATTATTTCCAAAGTTTTTTGGTGATGTTAGTCCAAAATATAAAACTCCCTTTAAAGGTACTTGGTTCTTTGGCATTTTAACAGCGATTGCTGGCGGTTTTATCAACCTAAACATTTTATCTGAACTGGTTAATATTGGGACTTTAACAGCTTTTGTTTTAGTTTCTGCCGGAATCATGTGGATGCGCAAGAGTCATCCTGAAATTCATCGTGGTTTTCGTGCACCAGGCGTTCCTTTCACACCAATTATCGCAGTCATTTTCTGTATTACTTTGATTATTGGCTTGAATTGGGAAACATGGTTAAGATTTATCGTCTGGTTCGCAATCGGGATGGTCTTATACTTTGTTTATGGTCGCAAGCATTCAATTTTAAATGCAAAATAAAGATATTTTTTTAAGCTCTGAAACGGCTGTTGCTTGATGGCAGCCGTTTTTACTTGCAAAAATTTGCTATCTATTTGTTTCAAAAACAAGTAAAATAATTCTATTACAAGTAAAATAATTCTATTAATATAAAGGAGCTGAGACAAATGGACAACCAACAAAAAGGAAGCTTTCATATTCCTTTAGCAAAGAGGCACTCTAATGCTTGGGATATGTTTGCTACCTGGGTCGGAGCTAATGCTAATAATGGCACATGGTATATTGGCGGTGTAATGGCTGCCTGTGGTTTTCTCTTGGCCTTAAAAATCTTATTTTTTTCTTCAGCACTTGCTTATCTTTGTTTGTCTTTAATTGGTTATATTGGTTTTAGAACTGGTATCTCAACGATGGGAATTGCTCGTGGTTCTTTCGGCATTCGCGGAAGTATTCTACCTTCTTTGATCAATGTTACTCAATTTATTGGCTGGACAGCGGTGAATACATTTATTGCAGCAATGTCGGTTAGCTACTTGCTGCATGATCTTTTAGGCTGGCCAGTTTATGGCAAAATAGGTGGACTTAAGGGAATGATTTTCGGAATTATTGTAATGAGCATCTTACATATTATCAGCATTTCCAGTGGTTCACGTTCAATCCAGTTGATTGAAAGAATTGGAATTATTTTAGTAATAATTTTTGTTCTCTGGGAAACAGTTGTTGTCTTTCGCGTTGTTTCTCTTAGTCAAATTATAGATTGGAATGTTCCAGCTAAGTTTAAATTAGCTCCAGGAACGGCAGTTGATACAGTTGCGGCTTTTAATTTGGCTTGGGTAACTGCCGGGGCTGATTTTACGCGCTTTGATCGAAAAGCTACGTCGGCAACAATCATGCCTTTTTTAGGAGCATTAGTTGGGGTAATGTGGTTTGCCTTTATTGGCCTAGTTGCAACTATTAGCATTGCAATTTCATCAGGAATTTATGATCCAAATAATTCTGATCCAAGTTCGATTGCTAGTCGACTTGGTTTAGGAATCTTAGCTCTTTTGGTCATTATTTTAACGAGTATGACAGCTAATGCCGTCAATTTAATGGCTGCCGGTTCAGCTTTAACGAATATATTACCTAAATTGAAACTGAAATATTCATTATGGATTGTCGCTCTCTTAGCAACTTTAGTAACTTTTATTCCAATGATTTTTGGCAGCTTTTTAGATGCTTTTACAGCATTTTTGGATTATGTTGGCATGGTTTTGGGACCAATTATTAGTATTATGATCGTTGATTATTTCATTTGTGCCAAAATGAAGTATAATTTGGCTGAGCTGACTCAGAAAAATGGAATTTATTGGTATAATCATGGCATTCATTGGACAGCAATTATTACGTGGTTAATTGGTGCTATTGGATTTTTCTTACTTCAAAAAATTTATTTTTTCCAAGAAACATTTGGTGCAACATATATTGATATGTTATTGAGCGGTTTAATTTACTGGTTTTTAACTAGTTTTTTCGAAAGGAAGCAGACTAAATGCTGATAAAAGATGTTCATATTGATAACCAAAAACAATTACAGGATGTGCGAATTACTGCTGGAAAATTTTCAGAAATCGGAACTAACTTAACTGCCAAACAGTCTGAGCAAGTGATCGATGGTCAACAAAAATTATTATTGCCACCCTTTATTGATTCACATATTCATTTGGATGCCACGCTGACTGCTGGTCAACCGGAATGGAATGAAACTGGTACTTTGTTTGATGGCATTCGAATTTGGTCAGAACGAAAAAAGAATCTGTCAATTGCTGATGTTAAACAGCGGGCAAAGAAAACGATTATGAAGCAAGTCAAGTATGGGATTCAGTTTGTCCGCAGTCATGTTGATATAACAGATCCAAACTTAATTGCTTTACAAGCTTTATTAGAACTTAAAGCTGAATTAAAAGACTTTGTGGAGCTACAATTAGTTGCTTTTCCACAAGAAGGTATTTTGTCATTTCCTCATGGCAAAGAATTATTGAAACAGGCACTTAAAGAAGGTGCTGATGTAGTCGGTGGTATTCCTCATTATGAATTCAATCAATTTTATGGTACAGATTCCTTAAAGTACTTGATTGGGTTAGCGGAAAAATATAATGTTTTAGTTGATGTACACTGTGATGAAATTGATGATCCAGCAAGCCGAAATCTTGAAATATTGGCAACACTAGCTTATGAAACAGGCTTGAAAACAAAAGTTACTGCCAGTCATACAACGGCGATGGGGTCGTATAATGATGCTTATACTTATAAATTATTCCGTCTTTTAAAAATGTCCGCAATCAATTTTGTCTCCAACCCGCTAGTAAATATTCATTTGGGTGGCCGTTTTGATACTTACCCTAAACGGCGCGGATTAACGCGAATCAAAGAATTATCAGCGGCCGGGATTAATGTTTCCTTTGGCGAGGACGATGTTCAAGATCCTTGGAATCCATTAGGAAATGGTAATATGCTTGATCCAGTTCAAATGGGGGTTTATGCAGGGCAGCTGATGGGGTATCGACAGTTGCAGGATGCTTATAAATATGTCACTTATAATGCTGCTAAAACTTTACAAGTTAGTGATGATTACGGAATCGAAGTCGGCAAAGCTGGTAATTGTATTTTGTTGAATGGGACTGATTTTTATCAAGTTTTAAATCAGCATGCTGAGGTTTTATATAATATTCACCAAGGTAAAATTTTAGCTAAGACAACGCCGGCTAGCAGCCAATTATTTTTCGACTAAGCAATCAAGACAGAAAATTTGTTTTGGTTAATGGTAAAGTGTAACAATAGCATAGAAGAAAAAATTAACGGGATGTGATTTAAATGGTTGAAAAAATGAAGGCAGTTGGTTTTCAGACGGCTTTACCAATTAGTGATCCAAAAAGTTTATTTGATTTTGAAACAACCAAGCCACAAGCGACGGGCCATGATTTATTAATTAAAATTCAGGCAATTTCAGTTAATCCAATTGATACAGCAATTCGTCGTTCAACATCAGGCAAGTTAAGGGAGCCCAAAATTTTAGGTTGGGATGCTTTAGGCATGGTCGAAGCTGTTGGTCGGCAAGTCAGCTTATTTAAACCGGGTGATCAAGTTTTTTATGCTGGTGATGTTAGACGAGCCGGCTCAAATGCTGAGTACCAATTAGTGGACGAACGAATCGTTGGGCCTGCACCTCAAAAATTAACAATCGCCCAAGCTGCTGCGATGCCTTTGACTGCATTGACAGCTTGGGAATCATTGTTTGAAAAATTGCAGTTGAATTTAACTGCGTCATCAAAAAATGCTCGCCAAACTTTGTTGATTATTAATGGTGCTGGTGGTGTAGGATCAATTGCGATTCAGTTAGCAAAATTGGCTGGTTTAAGAGTGATTGCAACTGCCTCTCGTCCAGCAACGATTGCTTGGGTCAAGGATTTAGGGGCTGACGCGGTTTTAAATCATCGTCAACCGTTAATACCACAGTTACGAAAGAGTGGTGCTCAATATGTTGACTTGATCCTGGGCTTAAATGATCTTGATGGTCATTGGGCTGAAATGGCTGAAATGATCAAACCAAATGGGCACATTGTCTCAATAACTGCTAACCATCAGCCATTGGATTTGAGCTTGATCAAAGCTAAAAGTGCAACTTTTTCATGGGAATGGATGTATACCAAGTCATATTATCAGTTACCGACGATGATTACCCAGCATCAGATTTTGGAAAAAGTTTCGCAGCTGTTGGATGAAGGAGCTTTACGTTCAACTTTAAGGGAAACCATGCAACAAATTAATGCGGCAACTTTAAGGAAGGCGCATCAGCAAATCGAGACTAATCATTCAATTGGGAAACTTGTGATTACTGCATAATAAACGGTATTACTGAGGGGAAAATGAGTGCAGAAAATTGAAATTCATTCAGTTAAAATGGTTGACTTAGCAGCTATCATGAAAATTGAAAATAGTGGCTTTTCTGCTGCAGAGGCCGCCAGTACTCAAGCAATGGCGGAAAGAATTAAAATAATTCCAGAGACATTTTTAGGTGCATATTCGGGAGAAAAGCTGTTAGGCTATTTAGTTGGTCCAGCCATTCAACAACGTTATTTGAGTGATAAGTTATATGAGCGGGTAACTGTTAATTTACCAGCCGCTCAAGCACCGTACCAAGCCATTTTAAGTTTAGCAGTTGCACCGGCTTTTCAAAATCGAGGGATCGGCAGTCTGCTGTTAAGAACTTTGGCACAGCAAGCAAAAGTGCAGTGCCGAAGAGGTCTTACTTTAACTTGTTTAACAAAATTGGTTAGTTTTTATCAGAAAAATGATTTTATTGATGAAGGTAGATCGAGTTCAAAACATGCTGGTGAACAATGGCATAACATGTTTTTAACTTTATGAAAGGAAGTATCAGCTGATGATCCAAGTATTATTATTAGTCCAACCCAAAAAGCGGCAGCTTGAAAAGTTAACTAAAATTTTCCCACAAGTTGTTTTCACAACTGATCCTTCAAGTGCATCCACTGCGGAAATTGTTTTGGGGTGGCGTGCTGAATTAAAAGAGGTTTTTTTACAAAACTCTAATTTAAAATGGGTCCAGGCTCAGTCAGCAGGGGTTGATTATCTACCATTAAAAGAATTTGCCAACAAGAAAATTTTATTGACCAACGCTTCAGGGCTGCACAGCCGTTATATTGCTGAAACAGTTACCGGTTACATTCTGCTTGAAAATCGCGGATTACGAAAGATCATTCAACATCCGGGCGAATGGTTTGAGCCTGAAGTTTTGGAAAGTCGTGAACAAACCGCTTTAATTTTTGGAACTGGTAAAATTGGTCGCGAAATCGGTCGTTACTGTCGCTTTTTGGGAATGCAGGTTTGGGGTGTCAATCGTCACGGAATGGATGACTCGTTGAGTGATGTATTTGATCATGTCATAACGCTGGCTGATTATCAAAAGCTGTCGAAGCAATTAGAAATTAATTTTTTAATTTCGGTTCTACCAGGAACGAAAGCAACAGCGGGCTTTTTTGACCAAAAAATGTTGCAGCAGTGTCAACCAGGTTATACCTTAATTAATGTTGGTCGTGGCAGTGCTGTTAAAGAAAGGGATTTATTGAATTTATTAAAAATTGACTATCTTCGCAGTGCGTATCTTGATGTTTTCGAACATGAGCCTTTATCAAAAGATAGTATTCTTTGGCATCATCCACGGGTCTTTGCAACACCGCATATTTCAGGTTTGTTGCCACATTTTCGCCAGGAGTTATTCCCATTATTCAGCGATAATTTGAATCGGTATTTAACGAATCGGTCATTACGGAACTTGGTTGATTTAAGTGCGGGGTATTAGTTGTTTTATAGAAAGGATCTGATGATCGATGATTGATCAGCAATTACAAGCTAAAATTATCGCTGTTGCTAAACAAGAGCCTAAAACTATCGAGCAACAGTTTTTAAAGTTAATGGAAGAAGCAGGTGAAGCAGCTCAGGCTTATTTAGCTGCTAATCATGCTTCGGGGAACGATTATAAAAATCTTGATTTAGTTGACACAAAAGAAGAATTGACCGACATTTTATTAGTTACAGTAGCAATGTTAGTTAAACTTGATTGTCAGCCAGAAGAGTTAGAAACACTTTTAAAGAAAAAAGTCAAAAAATGGTTAGAACATCAAGTTCACTAATTCGATCTTTTTTGTTGTCAAATTGATTTTTAAGCAAAATTGCGGTAAAATTTTGGTAAATCAGTAAAAATTGGGAAATTAGTAATTGTTCAAAAATCAGACAGAGAGCCGTGGCAGCTGAAAAACGGTTGATCAATGTTCAATGAAAATGGTTTTCTATGTAAACGGATCAAGCAATTGATCTCGGCCATTCACCGTTATCTGTCAATGAGGCCTGCTTTTTTGTAGCAGGCAAAGAATGGTGGTACCACGTGAAAACGTCCTTTCAATGCTTGAGGGGACATTTTTAATTTCCCCAAATGATTGCTTGATTAATAATTACAAGGAAAGGATGATTTATTTGAAGAAAAATTCTAATTCTTCAATTCAGTCAGTTGTAGCAACAGGAATTGGTGCAGCTATTATTTTTGTTTTAATGAAATTCGTTGCTATTCCGACTGGGATTCCTAATACCCAAGTTAACGTTGCTGAAGGCTTTTTACCTTTATTAGCAGCAATTTACGGGCCAATTGTGGCTGGTTTAGCCGTGTTTATTGGGCATGGACTGAATGATTTTGTAACATATGGATCACCTTGGTGGACCTGGGTGGTTGTTGATGGCTTAGTGGGTGCAGCTTTTGGACTTTTTAAAAATCAACTTGACATTCAAAATGGTTCATTAACGAAAGCTAAACTGATCTGGTTTAATATTTATCAAATTATCGTTAATTTAATTGGTTGGGTTTTATTAGCACCAACGGGAGATATCTTGGTTTATCATGAGCCAGCAAATAAAGTCTATCTGCAAGGGGTGACAACTTGGCTGGTAAATAGTGTGTCAGTAGCAATTATTGGGACAATTCTTTTAGTTCTCTATGCTCGAACACGCACTAAACGCGGTAGTTTAAAAAAGGAAGACTAAATTATGACTAAACCGATCATCACGTTCCAAAATTTTAATTTTCAGTATGACAGTCAAGCTGAGCCGACTCTGAAAAAGATCAACCTTGAAATTTTTCCTGGTGAAAGAGTTTTGATCGCCGGTGAATCTGGTTCGGGCAAATCAACTTTGGGACGATGTATTAATGGTTTAATTCCTGAGGCTTATCCGGGCAAGCTGAGTGGAACTTGTTTGATCAATGGTCATCACCTTCAAGACAGCTCGATTTTTGAGCTGTCTTTTGATGTTGGGACAGTTTTACAAGATCCAGACAGTCAATTTGTCGGTTTAACAGTTGTTGAAGATCTGGCTTTTTCCTTGGAAAACGATTGTTGTTCTCAGGAAAAAATGGCCAGTGCAACCCAAAAGTGGGCTGAAAGGCTGCATTTAACGGAACTTTTAAAGCATTCGCCACAGGAAATATCTGGTGGGCAAAAACAACGTGTTGCAATGGCTGGGGTTTTGATCGACGAAAGTAAAATTTTACTTTTTGATGAACCTTTAGCTAATTTAGATCCAGCAGCTGGCCGAGCTACGATGAAGTTATTAAACCATTTAGCTAAACAACAAGAATTGACAGTTATCATTATTGAACATCGAATTGAAGAAGCACTGCAAGTTGGAATCGACCGATTAGTTTTGATGAAGAATGGTCAGATAGTTGCCAATGATATTCCAGCCAAAATCTTAAAAGATAATTTATTACCTCAGCTCGGCTTACGCGAACCTTTATATTTAAGCGCAATTAAGCAGTGCGGTGTTGATTTGCAGGCTTGTCAAAATTTGCTTGATTCAAAAAAGATAACGGCTGTTGGTTTAGCAGATAAATTGCAGCAGTGGAATACGGCTACGATTTTAAATGCAAAAATTGTTAGGAAAGAGCCACTTCTGGTAATTAAACAGCTATCTTTTGGCTACCAACCAGAACTGCCAATCATCAGGCAGCTTTCATTGACGATTTACCGTGGTGAAATGATCAGTTTGGTGGGTCAAAATGGGACCGGCAAGTCGACGCTTAGTAATTTGATTACCGGTTTTTTGCAACCACAAGCTGGACAGATACTATTTGCTGGAGAAGACTTATTGAAATTGTCGGTTAAACAGCGAGCAGCTAAAATTGGATATATTTTACAAGATCCGAATCAAATGATTTCCCAAACTAAAATCTTTGATGAAGTAGCCAGTGGTTTGCGTTTGCGAAAAGTTTCAGAAGATCAGGTGAAAGATAAAGTTTATTATATTTTGCGTATTTGTGGTTTATACGAAATGCGTCATTGGCCAATTTCGGCTTTAAGTTTTGGGCAAAAAAAGCGAGTGACGATTGCAGCAATTCTAGTTTTAGAGCCGCAAATGTTGATTTTGGATGAACCGACAGCTGGTCAAGATTTAAAACATTATACAGAGATTATGACATTCTTGGAAAAACTGCAACTGCAGCAAAACTTAACGATTATTCTAATTACTCATGATATGCATTTGATGCTGGAATATACCCAACGCACATTGGTTTTAAATGCTGGTAATTTATTAGCCGATGCAACCCCAGCAGAAGTTTTAACTAATGCTCAAATCATTGAAAAAGCTTCTTTAGCGCAAACCAGTCTATATGATTTAACGCAAAGATTCAATTTGCCATCCGCTAATGAATTCATTGCTAAGTTTATTCAGACAGAAAGGCAGGAACGACAGTGTGACTAATACTTTATTTATTGGATATCTTGATCGACCAACCTTTTTGCATCGCTTAAGTGGCAGTACCAAACTAATTGGTTTTATTAGTTTTTCAATTATTGGCATGATAACTTTTGATACACGATTCTTATTGGGAATTTTAATCATGTCATTATTCTTATTTTATCAAGCTCAAATTAAGTATCGCGAGGTTGCCTTAATCATTCAAGTCATCATTGCTTTTGCTGTTTTTAATTTGTTGATGGTTTATGTTTTTAATCCTAGCTATGGAATGCAAATTTACGGTACACAACATTTGATCTTTGGTTCGTCAAAACAGTATTTTAATTTATCATGGGAAGAATTGTTTTATTTATTTAATTTACTATTAAAATACGTTTTTGCGGTGCCATTGGCATTGATTTTTTTACTAACAACTAATCCTAGTGAGTTTGCAGCTAGCTTAAATAAAATTGGCCTTTCGTATCGAATCAGCTATGCAGTTGAAATTGCTCTCCGGTACATTCCAACAGTTCAGCGTGATTATCGAACAATCAGCTTAGCCCAACAAGCTCGCGGTTATGAAATGTCTAAAAAAGCATCATTTAGGCAACGAATTAGTGGAGCAGTTCGTATTTTATTACCCT
>NZ_AHYZ01000011.1 GCF_000255495.1 Liquorilactobacillus vini DSM 20605 | reverse complement strand
AATCAAGTTAGCAGCCATTGACGTTGATGGAACGTTAATAAATTCAGAAAAGAAATTAACTGCGACTGTCAAAGTAGCCATTGCTGAAGCTAAGCGAAAAGATATTAAAATTGTGATCAGTACTGGACGACCATATACCGGAATTAAGTCGATTTTAACTGAATTGGGGTTGCAGGATCAAGCGGATCAATATGCAATCTGTTTCGGTGGGGCACTAGTCCAAACAACTGATGGTCGAATAATTAATTTGCGGCCTTTAGCATATAAAAGCTATTTGAAGTTAGAAGCACCAACTAAGATGCAGCAACTGCACTTTCAAGCTGTTACACGTGAGCGAATTTATACAGCTAATCGAAACATTAGTCGCTATACAGTATAT
The DNA here is from genome assembly GCF_000255495.1 of Liquorilactobacillus vini DSM 20605. GTDB lineage: Bacteria > Bacillota > Bacilli > Lactobacillales > Lactobacillaceae > Liquorilactobacillus > Liquorilactobacillus vini. Next base: position 584 of record NZ_AHYZ01000011.1, on the reverse strand, counting down.
GAAAGCTTGATTACGCAGCAAGAGATTTTTTATCGAACTCCTAGTGAAATGCCTAAAAGTTCCTTGATTAAGGCAATGATTATTGACGAGGAAAGTAAAATTAATTTATTGCTGGGAAACTGGTCAGCGTTTGCACCTCTAGAAAAAGAAATTAATTTTTGCCAAAGCTCCCCCAACTATATCGAAGCCAACGCATTGGGCGTCAAATAAAGGTTCGGCACTTAAATTACTCTGTCAATACTTGCAACTGCAGCCGGCTGAAGTAATGGCGATTGATGATCAAGGTAATGATTTAAGTATGCTTAAATATGCCGGATTAGGAGTAGCAATGGGAAATGCTACCTTGGCGGTTAAAGCTGCAGCATCGATTGAAACAGCGGATAACGATCATGACGGTGTTGCCCAAGCAGTTAAACATTTTTGTTAGGCAAGGCGCTTGGAATCTGTGACTAATAACAACTGGATTAAGCGCTGAATCAGAGATTATTCTCCGTAAATAAAAAATCTAGCAAGATTGCTAATAAAATGTTAAGCGTTAGCAATTCTTTTTCAAGTAGTACTGATAAATAAAATTGTTTAATTTG
>NZ_AHYZ01000012.1 GCF_000255495.1 Liquorilactobacillus vini DSM 20605 | reverse complement strand
TGAATAATTGAAAATTAGTTTATGTTGACATTGACCTAGTTTAAACCGTAAAATAACAATGTATGCATAATTAAACATCAAATCAATGATTATGTTTGCTTTTTAATCATTTATAACGATGTGGAGGTGAAATTTTGAATGCAGTATTGCTTTACCTCGTCATCGCTCTTGTAACTTTGGGTATTGGATTTGCTTTTGGTATAGTTTTTCGTAAGCAAAATTATGAAAAAAGACTTGATGCAGCAACGCAAACTTCGAAGGGAATTATTGAAAATGCCAAGAAGGAAGCAGCTGCTAAAAAAAGAGAGGCTATTTTAGAAGCTAAGGACGAAAGTCATCGTTATCGCAGCGAGATAGAAAAAGAGTTGAAGGAAAGACGTTCTGAGATTCAAAGACAGGAAAATCGATTGTTGCAGCGAGAGGAGAATCTTGATCGTAAGGACTCCTCCTTAGAACAACGTGAGCAAGGATTAGTTCAAAAAGAAAATCGAATTGAAAAGTCAAAAAAGGATTTAGAAAAACGTCAGCAAGAGGCAGACTCTTTGGTCAAACAACAACAAACTGAATTAGAACGGGTTGCTGCTTTGACTCAGGAACAGGCAAAAAAAGAGATCATGACAACAACTAAAAATGCTATGAATCATGAATTAGCGGTTATGATCAAGGAAAAAGAAGCACAGGCGCAGGCAGAAGCTGATCGAACTGCGAAAGATCTAATCGCACAAGCGATTGAACGGAGTGCCGCGGACACTGTTTCGGAAACAACTGTTTCAGTTGTTTCGTTGCCAAATGATGAAATGAAGGGACGAATAATTGGCCGTGAAGGGCGGAATATTCGGACGTTAGAAACATTAACTGGGATTGACTTGATAATTGATGATACCCCGGAAGCGGTTGTTTTAAGCGGCTTTGATCCGATCCGACGTGAGATAGCTAAAATGGCCCTCGAAAAATTGATTCAAGATGGTAGGATTCATCCAGCAAGGATTGAAGAAATGGTTGAAAAAGCTACCAAGGCGATGGATGCTAAGATTCGTGAAACTGGTGAAGAAGCAATTTTCGAATTGGGATTGCATTCAGTTCATCCGGATTTAATTAAAACAATTGGCCGGTTGAAGTATCGAACCAGTTATGGTCAAAATGTTTTAGATCATTCGATTGAAGTGGCTAAAATTGCTGGTGTTCTAGCAGCTGAATTGGGGGAAGATCCTAATTTGGCTAAACGAGCAGGTTTATTACATGATATTGGTAAAGCTATTGATCATGAAGTTGATGGCTCTCACGTTCAAATTGGAGTTGAGTTGACAAAGAAATATCATGAAAGTGATGTAGTCATCAATACGATTGCTTCACATCATGGTGATGTTGAACCCAAATATACAATTGCAGTTTTGGTTGCAGCTTCAGATGCAATTTCGGCTGCTCGACCCGGAGCTCGTAGTGAATCGTTGGAAAATTACATTCATCGGCTGGAAAAACTTGAGAAAATTACTAACAGTTTTGCTGGTGTTAAGAAGAGTTATGCGATTCAAGCAGGACGTGAAGTTCGGGTGATTGTTAAACCGGATGAGGTCAATGATTTAGAATCCGTAGTTTTAGCGCGAGACATTAAAAATAAAATCGAAAATGAATTAGAATACCCAGGTCATATTAAAGTTACAGTTATTCGAGAGACGCGAGCAATTGAATATGCAAAATAGTCGACTTTTTCAAAAGACATAATAAATTGATTAAAAATTTGTTAAAAACTACAATAAAGCATTAGTTTTATTGTAGTTTTTTCTATCTGAAAATTTGAGTAAACTACTTTTCGCACCTAAGAAATAAAAATGCTAAAATAAATAAATAGGTTACTTAGAAAAGGGGAAAAAAATGCGAATTTTATTCGTCGGCGACATTATGGGGAATGCAGGACAGGAAATTCTTGAAACTTATTTGCCACAGTTGAAACAGAAATACCATCCACAAGCAACAGTTGTTAACGGTGAAAATGCTACTCGCGGCAAAGGAATCGATCGCTACGCATATAAAAGGTTATTATCTGCTGGAGCAGATGTCATTACGATGGGAAACCATACCTGGGATAATCCAGCAATTGAGGAATTTATTGGTGAAGCTAAAAAGTTGATACGACCAGCTAATTTTTCAGCAGGTCAAGTGCCAGGAAGGGGTTATACGTTGATCCAAATCAATCAATTAAAGTTGGCAGTTGTAAACTTGCAGGGGCGGGTGTTTATGGCGCCATCTGATGATCCGTTTGCAATTGCTGAGCGGTTAATTAAGCATTTGCTCAAACAGACAAAATTGATCGTAGTTGATTTTCATGCGGAAACAACAAGCGAAAAGGAAGCCTTCTCTTGGTATTTTGATGGTAAAGTTTCAGCAGTAATTGGAACGCATACTCATGTTCAAACAAATGATGCCCGTATTTTACCACAGGGGACGGCATTTTTGAGTGATGTCGGGATGACCGGACCTTATGATGGTATTCTAGGTATGCAAAGGTCCGAAGTCATTAAACGCTTTGTCAACCAAATGCCGACCCGTTTTGAAGTTGATGAACAAGGCCGACGCGGTTTGGGAGCTTGCTTGGTTGACTTGGATGATGTGTCCGGCAAAGCAAAACAAATTCGAACGATTCAAATTAATCCTGATCATCCATTTATGTTTTAAAGGAGAAGTCTAATGCCACAAAAAACTAAAAAAACGCCAATGATGGAGCAATATTTGCGGGTAAAACAACAATATCCAGATGCATTTTTGTTTTACCGCTTGGGTGATTTTTATGAAATGTTTTATGATGATGCAATCAAGGGGGCGCAAATTTTAGAGCTGACCTTAACGACTAGGAATAAAAATGCGGCTGAGAAAATTCCAATGTGCGGAGTTCCGCATCATGCGGCACAAAATTACATTGATACTTTGGTGGATCAAGGCTATAAAGTCGCTATTTGTGAGCAAATGGAAGATCCTAAGCTGGCTAAGGGAATGGTCAAACGCGAAGTTATTCAAGTTGTCACTCCGGGGACAATCACAGACACTGGAGCAAAAGAAGCTAAAGAAAACAATTACTTAACAGCGATCCATCAACAAGCAGATCATTTTGGTTTTGCCTATGCTGATCTATCAACCGGTGAATTAAAATCTGCCATACTTGATAGTCCAGAAGTTCTATTGAATGAATTGCTAAGTTTGCGAACTAAAGAAGTAGTTATTGATGATTCGGTCACTGAAAAAGCCTTGACTGTGATCGATCCATTAAAAATTATGATTTCACATCAAGACAATTGCCAAATTAGTGCTGAAACCAGCTATGCCATGCAAGATATTCACAGTGATTTAGAACAAGCTGTGCTGAGTCATTTATTAACGTATTTAATTCGAACACAAAAGCGCAGTTTAGGTCATTTGCAAAAAGCTGTACATTATGAGCCTTCAGATTTTTTAAAAATCGATCATGCTTCTAGTAGAAATCTGGAACTGTTGCAAAATAATCGGACTGGCAAGAAGCATGGCACTTTGTTGTGGCTGCTTGACCAAACCAAAACAGCAATGGGTGGTCGAATGCTTAAACAGTGGCTAGAACGGCCATTGCTAGTAATCAAAAAAATAAAATTGCGGCAAGCCCGAGTAAAAGATCTGCTTGATCATTACTTTGAGCGCAGTGAATTGCGCGATGAATTAACGCAAGTATATGATCTGGAACGACTTGCTGGTAAAGTTGCACTGGGAACTGTCAATGGGCGTGATTTATTGCAGCTAAAGCAATCATTACAGCAGATTCCCAAAATTCGCTATTTGCTGACAACAATTGATGATGGTAGTTTTAAAAAATTATTAACTAAAATTGATCCAGTTGCCGAAGTTGTTGATTTGATCGATCGGGCAATCGTTGATGATCCGCCAATGTCAGTTACAGATGGTAATTTGATTAAAGAAGGTTTTGATCAAGAGCTTGATAAATATAAAGATGCCATGAAAAATGGTAAACGCTGGCTTGCCAAATTAGAAGCTGATGAACGGCAAGCAACCGGCATTAATAATCTAAAAATTGGTTTTAATCGAGTTTTTGGTTATTATATTGAAGTTTCCAAAGCTAATTTAAGTAAACTTCCACCGGATCGTTATCAACGAAAACAGACTTTAACGAATGCCGAGCGCTTTATTACCCCAGAGTTGAAGGAAAAGGAGGATTTGATCCTCGGAGCTGAAAACAAAGCTGTTGATTTGGAATATCGTTTATTTGTTGATTTGCGTGAACAAATCAAAGATTATATTAAACGTCTTCAGCAACTGGCAGCTAGTGTTGCAGTGCTAGATGTTTTGCAAAGTTTTGCAGTCGTTAGTGAACAACAGCATTTTGTGCTTCCAGAGTTGACTAAAAAACATGAAATTGAAATTTCAGCTGGTTGGCATCCCGTGGTGCAAGAAGTTATGGGTCAGCAGAGCTATGTGCCGAATGATATTCGAATGCCTGAAAACTTAAATATTTTATTGATTACTGGGCCCAATATGTCTGGTAAAAGCACCTATATGAGGCAACTGGCACAGACTGTAGTTTTGACGCAAATTGGTTGTTTTGTGCCGGCTAAGAAAGCTAAATTACCAATATTTGATCAAATTTTTACCCGGATCGGTGCAGCTGATGATTTGATTGGTGGGCAATCAACGTTTATGGTTGAAATGCAGGAAGCTAATCAAGCTTTAAAACATGCAACTCAAAATAGTTTGATTCTATTTGATGAGATTGGACGTGGAACGGCGACCTACGATGGAATGGCTTTGGCGCAAGCAATTATTGAATATGTTCATGATGTCATTCATGCTAAAACTTTATTTTCAACGCATTATCATGAATTAACATCTTTAGATCAGAATTTAAAACAGTTAGCCAATGTCCATGTTGGTGCAATTGAAAAAAATGGCACGTTAACATTTTTACATCGAGTTGAAGCAGGGCCAGCAGATAAATCTTATGGAATTCACGTTGCCAAATTAGCTGGTATGCCTGATAAATTATTGCAGCGGGCAGCTAAATTACTTGCAGACTTGGAAATCCAGGCTCACAGCAGTTCACAAACTAAAGCTTCACTTCATGAGAATTCCTCCCCCAAGCCTGAAGATCAGCAGCTTTCATTATTTGTTCCTGAGCAAGTTCCGCTTTCCAATCAGCAACAACAGGTAATTGGTGAGATCAAACAAGCAGATTTAGTTTCAATGACTCCGCTAGCTGCTTTAAATCAATTATTCAAATGGCAAAAAGAATTAAAACAAAAATGATTGGAGGAATTGGATGACTAAGATCAAAGAATTGCCGGCGATTTTAGCTGATCAAATAGCTGCTGGTGAAGTAGTCGAACGGCCAGCTTCAGTTGTTAAAGAGCTGGTTGAGAATGCAATTGATGCTCAAAGTACCCAAATTGATATTTATGTCGCTGATTCAGGCCTTTCATTAATCAAGGTTATTGATAATGGTCAGGGCATAGCGGCTGATGAGCTTGAATTGGCCTTTAGACGACATTCGACTAGCAAATTGCATGATAAAAACGGCTTATTTAAAATTAGAACTTTGGGTTTTCGGGGCGAAGCATTGCCAAGCATTGCTTCAGTTGCCGATGTAACTTTGAAAACAGCCATGACAGACGGACAAGGAATGGAAATTGAAATTCGCGGTGGACAGCAGTTGGATAAAAAAATAATTGCACGACCACAAGGAACTGAAGTCATGGTGCGGTCACTGTTTTATAATACGCCAGCACGGCTGAAATATTTAAAAAGTCCACAGACAGAATTAGCAGTAATTAGCGATATAGTTGATCGTTTAGCACTTGGTCATCCAGAGATCGCGCTTTCTTTGCATAATAATAAACGGGTTCTATTGCAAACTGCTGGAAATAATAACCTACAACAGACAATCAGTGCAATTTATGGGGTAAAAAATGCCCAACAGATGTTGCCAGTTCATGCTAACGATCTTGACTTTGCAGTTGAGGGGTTCGTCTCTTTACCTAAGCTGACACGGGCAACTAAAAATTATATTACGCTGTTATTGAATGGTCGTTACATTCGTAACTATCAGTTGACGAATGCAGTGATCAAAGGATATGGTTCAAAACTGATGGTTGGTCGCTATCCAATGGCAATTATTGCTTTGAAGCTAGATCCAGTTCTGGTTGATGTTAACGTTCATCCAACAAAGCAAGAAGTTAGAATTAGTAAGGAAAAACAGCTCTGTGAATTAATTCAAACTACAATTTATCAGCGTTTAGCTACAGAAAATCTAATTCCAGATGCCTTAGCTGATTTTAAAGCTGGATCAACTAGTTTGAATTTTGCAGACTTAGATGCAAAACTCAATGAAACTTCACAACAGTACCGTTATCAAGATCAAGCGCCAGTTGTGACCAAACAGTCATTGAAATCTCAACAGTCAGCTGAGAAAAAAGCTGCCAAAACACCAATTATAGCAACTGAGGCTGATAAAACAATAATTATTGAAAAACGTCAAGATTTGACAGATAAACTTAAGAATTGGGACCAAAAATATCAAAATAGCCAAGTGCTTGAGGATCCTCAAGCAACAGTTAATTCAAAGCTAAAGACGATTACAACAGGACCAGCTAAAAAAAGATTTCCAGATTTGCGTTATTTAGTACAAATTCATGACACGTATCTTTTAGCAGAAGCAGAAGATGGCTTTTATTTGGTTGATCAGCATGCGGCTCAGGAACGCTGTAAATACGAATACTTCCGTGTGGCAATGGGAAAAGTTGCCAAAGACCAGCAAGCTTTATTAGTACCCTTAGTCCTCGATTATTCAACCAGTGATGCCTTGATCATTCAAAAAAATATAGCCAAATTGGCTGAGGTTGGGGTACAGCTGGAAGAATTTGGTCAAAATAGTTTCATTATTCATCAACATCCAACTTGGTTTGAAGATGGTAAAGAAGAAACCATGATTCGAGAAATGATCGACTGTCTGTTACGTGATGGTAAGATTTCAATTGCGGCTTTTCGAGAACAGACTGCAATTAACATGAGTTGTCGGCTATCGATCAAAGCCCATCATCATCTTGATGATCGGCAAGCTCAAGCATTGCTCAGCCAGCTGGCAGAGTGTGAAAATCCATTTAATTGTCCACATGGGCGGCCAGTTCTAGTCCATTTTTCTCAAACTGCAGTGGAAAAAATGTTTAAACGCATTCAAGATCCGCATCAAAGTCAAAGAAATCAATTATAACTAACGGAGGAATAAAATGTATGACTATCTAATAGGCAAGATAACTGATATCAATCCGGCGTATATCGTTATTGAAGTAGGTGGTATTGGTTTTCTGGTTTATGCAGCTAATCCCTTTAAATTTAAAATTGGTCAAGAACAAAAAGTTTTTATTTATCAAGCAGTCAGAGAAAACGATATTTCACTTTATGGATTTCAAACAAATGCCGAAAAAAAACTATTTATTAAGTTATTGAATGTTTCCGGAATCGGTCCCAAGAGTGCCTTAGCAATTTTGGCGACTGATGATTTTAATGGCTTAATAACAGCTATTAGCAGCAATAATATTTCTTATTTGATAAAATTTCCTGGCGTTGGCAAAAAGACAGCGCAACAGATTGTTTTGGATTTGAAGGGAAAACTAGCACCAAATACGGTCCAGACTTCTTTAACTCCAGCATCAGAGATCGGTTCAAATTTATTGCAGGAGGCTTTAGCAGCTTTAGCGGCGTTAGGGTATACTAGAAATGAGATTAACAAAATTACTCCTAAATTGGAGCAGGCTTCAGCACAGACAACTGATGAATATCTGCGCTTAGGTTTGAAGCTTTTAATGAAAAATTAGGAGGTGATTGAATGTCAGATAAGGACCGGCTGGTGTCTAGTCAGTTAGTTGGCGATGAAACAAATGATTTTTCATTACGTCCCAAATATTTTGACCAATATATTGGCCAAACTGCGATCAAACATGAATTAAAAGTTTATATTCAAGCAGCTAAGAGTCGTCAAGAAGCCTTGGATCACGTCTTGTTATATGGCCCGCCTGGATTAGGCAAGACGACCTTAGCGATTATCATTGCTAATGAGATGCAGGTGAATTTACGAACGACCAGCGGACCAGCGATTGAACGACCGGGTGATTTAGTAGCACTTTTGAATGAACTCGAAGCGGGGGATGTTTTATTTATTGACGAGATTCACCGTTTGCCGAAGGTTGTTGAAGAGGTTTTGTATTCGGCAATGGAGGACTTTTATGTTGATATTGTGATCGGTCAAGGACCAACTGCCCATCCAGTTCATTTCACTTTGCCACCGTTTACTTTGATTGGAGCTACGACCCGAGCTGGATTATTGTCAGGACCGTTACGTGATCGATTTGGAATCGTTGCGCATATGAAGTTTTATGATCAAGCAGAACTGACCAAGATTGTTAAGCGAACTGCTAAATTGCTCCAGACTCGTATTAATGATTCTGGAGCTCAAACGATTGCCGGTCGTTCTCGCGGCACGCCACGCATTGCCAATCGCCTATTAAAGCGAGTTCGTGACTTTGCTGAAGTGCAGCATGATCAAGTCATTGACCAGTCAACAGCGGATGCAGCTTTAAAAATGCTGCATGTTGATGAATTAGGTTTGGATGATACTGATCGACAATTATTGAAAGTTATGATTCAATTTTATAATGGCGGCCCAGTTGGCATTAACACTTTGGCAGCCAACATTGGCGAGGAAGTTGAAACGCTAACTGAAATGGTTGAGCCGTTTTTACTGCAATTAGGCTTGATCAAGCGGACTCCACGCGGCCGTGTAGCTACTTTTAATGCTTATCAGCATTTAAACTTGCCATATCATAAAAAAGATTAAAAAAGAGGATGGAAATTTTGACAGAGGAACATTTAACGACAGAAGATTTTGATTATGAGCTACCAAAAGAATTAATTGCCCAGACACCGCTCAAACAACGAGATCATTCTCGTTTGCTAATTCTAGATAGTCAAACTGGAAAGTATCAGGATGATATTTTTTATAATGTCATTAATCAATTAAATCCTGGTGATGCCTTGGTAATGAATGATTCGCGGGTTATGCCAGCACGTCTTTATGGTGAAAAGCCTGATACCGGTGGTCATTTAGAAGTTTTGTTATTGAATAATACTGACGGTGATAATTGGGAAACGTTGATTAAACCAGCACGTCGGGCTAAGATCGGAACCAAGATCACATTTGGTAATGGTGAACTCAAAGCAGTTGTTACTAAAGAGCTTGAACATGGCGGCCGAATGATCCGCTTCGAATATGACGGTATTTTTATGGAAATCCTAGATCGTTTAGGCGAAATGCCACTGCCGCCGTATATTAAACAAAAGCTTGAAGATCCTGAAATGTATCAAACAGTTTATTCTCGTGAAATTGGTTCAGCAGCAGCCCCGACAGCCGGCTTACATTTTACTAAAGAATTATTGCAAAAAATCGCTGAAAAAGGAGTTCGGCTAGTTTATTTAACCTTGCATGTTGGACTAGGAACTTTTCGCCCAGTTTCGGAAAAAAATATTAAAGATCACCAAATGCATAGTGAATTTTACCGCTTGAGTGAAGATGCTGCCCAAACTTTGAATGAAGTCCGCAAAAATGGCGGGCGGATTGTTGCAACGGGGACAACGGTAATTCGAACGCTGGAGACAATTGGTACCAAGTTTAAAGGTGAAATCAAAGCTGATAGCGGTTGGACTGATATTTTTATTTATCCAGGCTATCAATGGAAGGTTGTTCAGGCATTTATCACTAACTTTCATTTGCCAAAGTCAACATTGGTTATGTTAGTTGCTTCCTTTACTGGCAGAGAGAATATTTTGAATGCTTATCGTCATGCTGTTTCACAAAAATATCGTTTCTTCAGCTTTGGTGATGCAATGTTTATTAAATAAAAGATAGGAGAATTCGTATGTCACAGCCAGCTGTAAGATATCGGCTGATCAAAGAAGAAAAACACACTGGTGCAAGATTAGGCGAATTAATTACGCCACATGGGACTTTCCCTACACCAATGTTTATGCCAGTTGGTACACAAGCAACTGTTAAAACCCTGACGCCTGAAGAATTAAAAGCAATGGGTGCCGGCGTAATTCTTTCAAATACTTATCATTTATGGTTGCGACCAGGGGAAAAAATTGTTCAAGAAGCCGGTGGATTACATCGATTCATGAATTGGCCACGAGGAATTCTGACAGATTCTGGTGGTTTTCAGGTTTTTTCTTTGGCTAAAATTCGGGATATTACCGAAGCAGGGGTTCATTTTCGCAGCCATTTAAGCGGTGAGAAACTGTTCTTATCGCCGGAAAAATCAATTCAGATTCAAAATGCTTTGGGAGCAGATATTATCATGAGCTTTGATGAATGCCCACCTTTCTTTGAAAGCTATTCGTATATCAAGCACTCAGTTGAACGGACTAGTCGTTGGGCTGAACGTGGCTTGAAAGCTCACCAGCATCCAGATCGTCAAGCTTTGTTTGGAATTATTCAAGGTGGTGGTCACCAAGCATTACGTCAGCAAAGCGCTCGTGATTTAGTAGCGATGGATTTCCCTGGTTATTCGATCGGTGGCCTGTCAGTCGGTGAAAGCAAGGCTGAAATGAATCATGTGCTTGACTTTACAACACCACTTTTACCAACTAATAAACCACGCTATTTGATGGGTGTTGGTTCAGCTGATTCTTTAATTGATGGTGTGATTCGTGGAATTGATATGTTTGATTGTGTTTTGCCAACTAGAATCGCTCGTAATGGCAGCTGCATGACTTCTCACGGCCGCGTTGTGATTAAGAATGCCAGTTATGCACATGATTTTGGCCCACTAGATGATCACTGTGATTGTTATGTCTGTCAAAATTATTCGCGGGCCTATTTGCGTCATTTATTTAAAGCTGGAGAAACACTTGGATTACGGTTAGCCAGTTATCACAATTTGTATTTTTTATTACATTTGATGCAGAATATTCGTCAAGCAATTTTAGCAGATAATTTGTTAGAATTTCGTGAGAACTTCTTTGAGGAGTATGGTTTTAATCGTAGCAATCATCGTAATTTTTAGCAAATCTAATAAAAAGTCTAGCACTCAGCGTGAATCTTTGTTAAAGTTAAAATTGATTAAATAATTAGGAGTGAATGTCATGAATAGTAGCACAATATCAACAATTATTATGTTTGCTGCTTTGATTGCCCTGATGTATTTTATGATGATCAGGCCGCAAAAGAAGCAGCAGCAGCAGCGCCAACAAATGCTGGGTAATTTAAAAAAAGGTGATGAAGTAATAACTCTAGGACGCTTACATGGTGTTATTGATAGTCTTGATATGGCAAACCATACTGTAGTTTTAGATTGCGATGGAATTTATCTGACATTTGAGACTTCAGCGATCATGCAAGTCAAGAATTCGGCCGCAGGAAAAGCAGCTGACAAGTCAGTGAACGAAAAAGCAAAAGAAACTAACCAGCCAACAGATGATCAAAAGAAAGAGAATTCAGAAAAATAAATTATTCCTCATTAACTTTTTAATTCAATATCTTGCTTAATTGCAGATAAAGGTCAGTTAAGACACTGATCTTTATTTTTTTGTCTTGGTTTTTTAATAAAAGATGATAAAAGCAGCCAGTTTCTTAAGTTTAATTTGACTTTTTATTTTGAATGCAATATTATTTGAATATCGAATATTTTGATGTTCGAAATAAATTTGAGTGAGGTGACAAGCATGGCAATTATGGACGCACAGGAAATTATGAATTTGATTCCCAATCGTTTTCCAATTTGTTATATTGATTATGTTGATCAGATTGAAGCAGGTAAAAGTATCACAGCAACGAAAAATGTAACAATTAACGAATCTTTTTTCCGAGGACATTTTCCAGGGAATCCAGTTATGCCTGGAGTTTTGATTATTGAAACTTTGGCACAGGCTGCTTCGATTTTGATTTTAAAATCTCCAGAGTTTTTAGGGAAGACGGCATATTTAGGAGCGATTCACCGAGCTAAGTTTCGTCAGGTTGTCCGTCCGGGCGATGTTCTTAAGCTTAAAATCGAACTAACTAAAAAAAGGGAAAATATGGGAATCGTTACTGCCAAGGCATTGGTTGATGGGAAAACAGCCTGTGTAGCCGAATTGATGTTTGTTGTTGCGGAACGTAATCAAAAAATCTAGCAAAAAGATTGTTTTTTTTCATGAATACTTTGATAATCAAATTATATTAGAAAAAGGGATGGACGTTACGCAATGGAAAATCGGACAAAAATAATCAATGATTCGTTAGTCAGAATATATAATGATATTTTGTGGATCGAGGAAAAAGAGCTTAAGAAAAGTCAATTTAATGATCTATCTATTAAAGAAATGCATGCAATCAATGCGATTACGATGTACGAGCATAAAACTGTTTCACAAGTCGCTAAAGAATTACATTTGACGCCGGGAACTTTAACGGCAACTATTGATCGGCTTACAAGAAAAAATTATGTGACACGGATTCGAAGTAATGATGATCGTCGGGTAATTCGGCTAGGCTTAACCAAAAAAGGCCGCTTAATGTTTCGTGCACATGATGCTTTTCATCGCATGATGGTTCGAAATTTCTTGAAGGATTTGGGTCAAGATGAAATTAAGACAATTGAAAAGGCATTGAGAAATTTAGAGCTTTTCTTGCGTGAGCGTTCATAAGACAAGGAGAATTGATTTGGCAGCAATTAAGATTATTACTAGCAGTCATTATCTGCCAAAACATCAAGTATCGAATGATGATTTGAGCCATTTGATGGATACATCTGATGAATGGATTAAAACTCGAACAGGTATTGAACACAGAAGAATTAGTGAGGGAGAAAATACTTCTGATTTATGTACAGCAGTTGCAGTTGAATTGTTGAAAAAAAGTGGCTGGTCACCCGAATCAATTGACCTGATTATCGTTGCTACAATGTCACCTGATTACTATACACCGGCAACGGCAGCAATTGTTCAGGGTAAGATTAAGGCAAAACAAGCAGTTGCTTTTGACCTTAGCGCTGCTTGTTCAGGATTTATTTATTCGTTAGTGGTTGCGCAAAGCTTTATGGGTAATATGAATTATCGACGCGTGATGATAATTGGTGGCGAAGTCTTGTCCAAAGTCATCAATTGGCATGATCGGACTTCAGCAGTCTTATTTGGTGATGGAGCTGCTGGGGTGTTGCTTGAAAATGAGCAGGACAGCACTTCAAGTTTTTTGGGCAATCATTTGCAAACCTTTGGTGATTTAGCAGCTAGTTTGCAGGCAGGCAAAACTTTACCATTAGCAAGTTTTCCAGCTTATAGCCCGCATAATTATGGTGCTTTTGAAATGGCGGGACGTGATGTTTATACTTTTGCAACACATCGAGTTCCCGAATCAATTATTGCTGCAGTCAAAAAGAGTAATTTGCAGTTAAACCAAGTTGACTGGTTTATTGTTCATCAGGCTAATTCGAGAATTATTAAGCAGATTGCCAAAAGGCTGCAGCAACCATTAGAAAAGTTTCCAATGAATATTGCAGCATATGGCAATACCTCAGCAGCTAGTGTACCAATTTTATTAGATGAACTAATTGATAAAAAAAAGATCGAGCGAGGACAGATTTTAGCCTTGACTGGTTTTGGCGGTGGCTTAACGGTTGGAACACAAATCATTAAATATTAAAATTTTAGGAGTGGATTAATTATGACAGAAGAAAAAATTTTTAATAAGGTAAAAAAGATTGTAGCTGAACAATTAGATGTTGATCAAGATAAAATTAAATTAGAAGCAGATATTAAAGATGATCTTGATGCAGATAGTTTAGATGTTTTTGAAATCATGAATGAATTGGAAGATGATCTTGATATTAAATTGGAAGCTGATGAAAATGTTAAAACCATCAAAGATGTAGTTGAGTATGTCAAGAAGCAATTAGCAGCAAAGGAATAGTTTTATGAAAGTTGGAATTTTGTTTAGCGGACAGGGAGCTCAATTTAGCAATATGGGATTGGACTTCTACCAAAACAGCAAAGCTTATCAGGAGACATTAAAAAGACTGAGCGGTTATTTACAAAAAGACCTCGTGGCTTTCTGCAAGAATCAGCATAATGAATTGTTGCAGACAAAAAATGTTCAAACTGCAATCACAGCTTTTGGACTGGGTGTTTTTCATCAGCTACAGCAGGATTTACCGACAATTGAAACAGTTGCTATGTTAGGACTGAGTTTAGGAGAATACACAGCATTAATGGCTGCAGGGGCTTTTGATGAAAAAACAGGTATTCGCTTGCTGCAAGCAAGAGCAGATTATATGCAGGCTGATGCAGAACAAACGGATGGTTCAATGGTTGCTGTTTTGAGAGCTGATGTGCAAAAAGTTGCCAAAATTTGCCAGCAGGTAACCGGTGAGGTTAAGCATTTTGTTGGGATTGCTAATTATAATACTGAGCAACAAGTAGTGATTGGCGGTCAAAGTGAGGCAGTCCAACGAGCCATTACAACGATGAAAGATCAAGGAATCAAAAAAGTGATTTCCTTGAAAGTCAGTGGTGCTTTTCACACGCCGCTTTTTAAAAACACAAGTCAAAAACTAGCAAATTACTTAACTAATGTTTCGGTTAGAAACTGGCAAATCCCAGTAATTAGCAATACAACAACTGAAAAGTTTGTTCCAAATAAATTGAAAATCACATTAGCAAAGCAGGTTATTTCACCAACTCATTTTGCTGATTGTTTAAAAAACTTACAAAAAAATTATCAACCAGATTTATTAATTGAGGTTGGTCCTGGAAAGACATTATCTAAATTTGCTAATCGAACTTTGCCTGATGTTCCAGTTGTTGCGATTGGCAAATGGGAAACTTATCAAAAGTTTCTAACAACAATAAAGTGAGGCAAAAAATGAAATTAACAGGTAAAACAGTTTTTATAACTGGCAGTTCGCGAGGAATTGGTGCTCAGATTGCTTTAGCTTTTGCCCGTCACGGCAGTAATCTTATCTTAAATGCGCGTCATGAAATACCTGAGGACTTGACTGAACAGATTAAAAAACTTGGTGTTAAGTATCAAATAATCTTAGGTGATATTGCCAATCCAGCTGACGTAGCAAGCATTTTGACAGAAATCTATCAGTCAAATCGGCAACTTGATATTTTAATTAATAATGCTGGTATTACTAAAGATAAGCTAATCATTGGGATGTCAACCGAGGATTTTGAACAGGTTCTTAAAACCAACTTGATTGGAGCATTTGATTTGACGCGACAAGTTTTAAAAAAGATGTACCGGCAAAAAAGTGGTGTCATCATTAATTTAGCCAGTGTGGTTGGATTACACGGTAATCTAGGACAGGCAAACTACGCTGCTAGCAAAGCTGGCCTGATTGGACTAACTAAGACAATT
This sequence comes from Liquorilactobacillus vini DSM 20605, assembly GCF_000255495.1. Taxonomy (GTDB): domain Bacteria; phylum Bacillota; class Bacilli; order Lactobacillales; family Lactobacillaceae; genus Liquorilactobacillus; species Liquorilactobacillus vini. The sequence continues at coordinate 20,627 of NZ_AHYZ01000012.1, read as the reverse complement.
GCCAAGGAAGGCGCTTTGCGAAATATTCGTTGTAATGCGCTTGCCCCGGGGATGATCAAAAGTAGTATGACCGAAGTTTTAAGCGAAAAGGTCCAACAAAAAATGCTGAAGGAAATTCCTTTAGGACGTTTTGGTCAGCCTGCTGAAGTGGCTGATGCGGCACTTTTTTTAGCTGAAAATGATTATATTACTGGGGAAGTTTTAACAATTGATGGTGGTATGACGATTTAGGAGGCTTTTTATGAGTAGAGTAGTAATCACCGGAATGGGAGCTGTTACGCCACTAGGGAATACTGCAGATGAATTTTTAAATGGAATTTTTGCTGGTAAGCTGGGAATTGATTCAATCACCAAGTTTGATGCTAAAGAAACTGGAATTACCGTCGCAGCCGAAGTAAAAAATTTTGATCCACAAAAACGAGTTGGTAAAAAAGCTGCCAGAAGAATGGATTTATTTTCGCAATATGCTGTTGATAGTGCGGTTGCAGCTGTTGAACAAGCTGGGGTAAATGAAACCAACACTGATGCTTATGATTTTGGGGTAATTTACGGATCTGGAATTGGTGGCCTAACAACGATTCAAAATCAGGTCATTAAGATGTATACCAAAGGTCCGCAACGTGTGTCACCCATGTTTGTGCCAACATCAATCGTTAATATGGCCGCTGGGAATTTAGCTTTACGCTTTAAGGCTAAAAACACTTGTACCGCAATTGTGACGGCTTGTTCTTCAGCAACTAATGCAATTGGTGAAGCTTATCGTCAGATCAAAGAAGGCCGTGCGCAAGTAATGCTGACGGGTGGTGCTGAGGCATCAGTTAACGAGATTGGAATTGCTGGCTTTGCAGCTCTAACCGCTCTTTCAAAAGCTACTGATCCAGCCAAGGCTTCACTGCCATTTGACCAGAAGCGGGATGGTTTTGTAATGGGTGAAGGTGCTGCAACATTAGTTTTAGAAAGCTTAGAACATGCCAAAAAACGGGGAGCTCAAATCTTAGCTGAAATTGTTGGATATGGTAGTACTTGCGATGCTTATCATATTACTGCTCCGGATCCAACAGGTGAAGGAGCTGCTCGAGCTATGGAGCAAGCAATCAATGAAGCTGGTATTAAGCCTGAAGAGGTTGGTTATATTAATGCTCATGGCACAGCAACACAGGCAAATGATGCAGGCGAAGCTAATGCAATTAATCAGGTTTTTGGCAAGGACAGTCAAGTTAAAGTCAGCAGTACTAAAAGTATGACTGGTCATTTGCTGGGAGCAGCTGGCGCGATTGAAGCGGTAGCAACAATTGGAGCCTTGCAACGTGGCCAGTTGCCGCCAAATGTTGGCCTAACGCAGCAGGATCCTGCTTGCCAGGTGAATTTGGTTAATCCGCAGCGCAGCGAACCAGCTACGGAATTGCGCTATGCAATTAGTAATTCGTTAGGTTTTGGTGGACATAATGCCGTCCTAGCATTTAAAAAATGGAGTGAAGAGTTTTGAATTTAAAGGAAATTCAAAGGCTGATCAGTGATTTTAATCAGTCGCCTTGTCGTGAATTGGAAATCAAAACCAAAGATTTTCAGTTGCATCTTAGCAAAAATGAATTGTCAACCAAATTATTAAAACAGTTGCAGCTGTCAGCATCACCAGCAGGTTCGGCCATGGCAGATAAACTACCGGCTAAGAAAACGCCGGCTGCTGATAAACCAGCTAGGGCCTTTGTTAAGGCACCACTAGTTGGCAGTGTTTATTTACAGCCGGCACCAACTAAGCCAGCCTACGTAAAAGTTGGTCAACTAGTACATCCAGGTGATGTAGTCTGTGTAATTGAAGCAATGAAAGTTATGACAGAGATCAAAAGTGACCGTGAAGGAAAAATTAAGCAAGTTCTAGTCAAAAATGAGGAACTTGTTGAATACGGCCAACCTTTATTTGAAATCGAGGAGTTATAAAATGGAACTTGATATTACTCAAATCCAAGCAATCATTCCTCATCGTTATCCAATGCTCTTAGTTGATAAGATTATTTCATTAGAACCAGGAGTAAAGGCAGTTGGCATTCGAAATGTTACGGCTCATGAGGAAATTTTTATGGGACATTTCCCAGGAAATCCTGTCATGCCTGGGGTCTTAATTATTGAGGCATTAGCACAAACTGGGGCGGTCGCATTATTGTCAATGCCAGAGTTTAAACATAAAACGGCTTATTTTGGAGGAATTAAGAACGCTAAATTTCGCCAAGTAGTTCGTCCTGGTGATACGATGAAGTTAGAAGTTGTTTTGGAAAAGATTAGAAATAATGTCGGCTTAGGCAAAGCTGTTGCAACAGTTGATGGTAAAAAGGCTTGTTCTGCTGAATTAACATTTGTGATTGGTTGAGGAGTGATCTAATGTTCAAAAAAGTCCTAGTTGCCAATCGTGGTGAAATTGCCGTGCGGATTATCCGCTCACTAAAAGAATTGGGCATTAAGTCTGTAGCAATTTATTCTGAAGCTGATCGTGAAAGTCTCCATGTTCAGTTAGCTGATGAAGCAGTTTGTGTTGGCCCCAACCGTGCACAAGATTCTTATTTGAATATGCAAAATATTTTAAGTGCAGCAGTTGGAACTGGTGCGGAGGCGATTCATCCGGGATATGGCTTTCTATCAGAAAATAGTCGCTTTGTTGAAATGTGCGAGGATTGTGGGATAAAATTTATTGGGCCCAAATCAAAAACTATTGATTTAATGGGCAACAAAGCTCATGCTCGTCAGCAAATGCAAGCCAGTGGTGTTCCAGTGATTCCCGGTAGTGAAGGCTTTGTAACTGATGCAACCATGGCACGGGAAATTGCTGACAAAGTTGGTTATCCGGTTCTGCTTAAAGCAGCAGCTGGTGGTGGCGGCAAAGGTATTCGCCGCGTTAGTGATCAGCAGGAAATTGAAAAGGCCTTTAATGAGGCACGGCAAGAAGCTCAGAATGCTTTTGGCGATGGGCGAATGTATTTGGAAAAAATCATGGAAAATGTCAAGCATATCGAAGTTCAGATTCTGCGTGATCAAAGCGGTCGAGCAATATATTTTCCTGAACGGGACTGTTCGTTGCAGCGCGGCAAACAAAAAGTGATTGAAGAGAGTCCTTGTGAATTCATTACTCTTGCGCAACGCAAATATTTGGGAAAAATTGCTTTGAAAGCGGCCGCGGCGATTGATTATGTTAATACTGGGACTTTAGAGTTTTTGATGGATCGACAGCATCATTTTTATTTTATGGAAATGAATACACGGATTCAGGTCGAACATACAGTTTCTGAAATGGTCACCGGAATTGATATTGTTAAGGAGCAAGTAAAAATTGCAGCAGGAGAGCCTTTAGATTATCAACAAACAGATGTCGTTTGTCGCGGACATGCAATTGAATGCCGAATTAATGCCGAAGATCCACAACAAAATTTTTTACCAGCGGTTGGTGCAGTTAATTATTTATATTTTCCAGTCGGTAATTTAGGCATGCGGATTGATTCGGCCTTGTATGCCGGAATTAAGATCCCACCATATTATGATTCAATGATTGCTAAAGTAATTGCCTTAGGTGAAAGTCGAATTTCTGCGGTGAGAAAAATCAAACGGTTACTTAGCGAAATGATTATTAATGGTGTTCAAACTAATCAGGACTTTCAACAGGCATTAATCAATGATCCAGGCTTTATTAACGGTAAATTTACGACTGAGTATTTGGAAAAAGTTTTTTTGCCAAAATGGAAAAAGGAGGAAGCTTGAGTGCAGCTGTTTAATGAGCTGAAAAATTTAAGTGCCAAACATATAAAAGTCAATAAACAAGCTAGTCAAAAAGTACCTTCAGGAATCTGGATTGCTTGTCCCAAATGTCATCAATCATTTTACCATAAAGATTTGGGTCAATATAAGGTTTGTCCAAATTGTCAATATGGTTTTCGAATTACAGCTCGTCAACGTTTAAATTGGTTAGTTGATAGCTTTGAGGAAATTGATGCTGATTTATTAACCGATGATCCGTTGCAATTTCCTGATTATCAAAAAAAATTAATAAAATCGCAGCAATTAACTAAGCTTAATGATTCAGTTTTGACCGGCTTTGCTCAGATTCAAAGTGAAAAGTTTGCTTTAGGCATTATGGATCCATTCTTTATTATGGGTTCAATGGGCACGATTACTGGTGAAAAATTGACTCGACTTTTTGAAAAAGCTACGCAAAAACAACTACCAGTAGTCTTGTTTACGGCTTCAGGTGGAGCTCGGATGCAAGAGGGAATTTTTTCATTAATGCAAATGGCAAAGGTATCAGCAGCGGTTAAACAGCATAGTGATGCTGGACTGTTATATGTCGTTATCTTAACCGACCCGACGACAGGGGGAGTGACCGCTAGTTTTGCGATGCAAGCTGATATTACTTTGGCTGAACCGCGTTCTTTGATTGGCTTCGCGGGGAAACGTGTAATCGAACAGACGACCGGGCAAAAAATCCCTAGTGACTTACAGGATGCTGAGACGGTTTTAAAACATGGCTTTATTGATCAAATTGTCCTGCGTTCTGAATTAAAGAATAAACTGAAATGGCTGCTCGAATTTCATCAAAGGAGGGACAGCTAATGTCAGGCTTATTAGATCATAAAAAAACCGCGGCAGAGATCGTCAAATTAGCGCGATCAGATGATAAAGTTTCAGTTAAGTTTTTGTTGACAGAAATTTTTCAAGATTTTATTGAATTTCATGGTGATCGGGTTTATGGTGATGATCCAGCAATTATTGGTGGGCTAGCTTATTTAAATCAACAACCGGTAACGGTGATTTCAACTAATAAAGGTCAGACGACCAAGGAAAAATTAGCGTCACATTTTGGCTGTCCAGAACCTGCTGGCTATCGCAAAGCATTGCGGTTAGCTCAACAAGCGGCCAAATTCAAACGGCCGGTTATTTTTTTGGTTAACACAGCCGGAGCCTATCCTGGACGTTCAGCTGAAGAAAATGGTCAAGGCGAAGCAATTGCTAAAAATTTATATGAATTTAGCAAGTTACCAGTCCCAATCGTATCAATTATCTATGGTGAAGGCGGCAGTGGCGGAGCTTTAGCCTTAGCTTGCGGTGATCGCGTTTGGATGCTAGAAAATAGTACTTATTCAGTTTTATCACCAGAGGGTTTTGCGGCAATTTTATGGAAAGATAGTTCAAGAGCTGATCAAGCAGCTGAAATTTTGCAGCTAACACCAGAAAAGTTACTACGGCAACAGGTAATTGAGGGGATTATTCCAGAAAGTCATTCTAAATATCGATTAGTTAAAGCAATCAAAAGAGTTTTGTTACAAGAAATAGATCAATTGCAGCAAATGACGACTGATGAATTGTTAGAAAAAAGAAGAATGCGTTATCGTAAGTTTTAAAGCAAATGGAGGAATATCAATGGGGGATTTATTAACAGGTAAAAAGATTTTAGTTATGGGAGTCGCCAATAAGCGCAGTATTGCTTGGGGATGTGCCCAAGCACTGGAAGCCAATGGTGCAACTGTTATTTATACTTATCAAAATCCCAGAATGAAAAAGAGCATTAGCAAATTAGTTAGTGATGATCAAAAATTGATTGAATGCGATGTTTCCAGTGATCAGTCATTGCAGCAAGCTTTTGCAATCGTTCAGGCAAGATATGGGAAAATCGATGGCGTAGTTCATGCGATTGCTTTTGCCAATAAAGAAGAATTAGCCGGTGATATCATGAATACTTCTCGTGAAGGCTATGCTTTGGCTCAGAATATTTCATCATATTCATTATTAGCAGTTGCCAAATATGCACAACCTTTATTAAATAATCCTGCAAGCATTGTCACTTTAACATATTTTGGCTCTGAACGGGCAATCCCTAATTATAACGTTATGGGAGTTGCTAAGGCGGCTTTGGAAGCCAATGTTCGTTATTTGGCTCGAGATATGGCTAAATTTGGAGTAAGGGTTAATGCAATTTCTGCTGGTGCGGTCAAAACATTGGCTGTTACTGGGGTCAAAGATCATGGTCATCTATTAAAAATGTCAGCAGAAAGAACAGCTGATGGAAAGTCAGTGACAATTCGAGAAATTGGCAATGCTGCAGCCTTTTTAATGAGTGATTTAGCAACTGGTTTAGTTGGTGATATAGTTTATGTTGACAAGGGTGTTCATTTGATTTAGTGAATTGTGTTGCAAAGACTTGTTAATTTTTGCTAAGACAAGTAAACTTGAGTCAGAAGTAAAGATAACAAATTGAAAGTGGTGCAACTAAAGATGAGAACAAAACAACAGGCACTCTTTATCATCTTTGGCGGGACAGGTGATTTAGCAAAACGAAAACTTTATCCAGCCTTATTTGAACTCTATCGCAAAGGTATCTTAAGTGAGCATTTTGCTGTAATTGGAACTGCAAGACGCCCATGGAGTGACGAACATTATCAAACTGTTGTGCGAAATTCTGTTTCGGCTGATGATCAGCAACAAGTCAATGAGTTTTCAAAGCATTTTTGTTATCAATCACATAATGTTAATGATACAAAACATTATGTCACTTTGAAAAAATTGGCTGAGCGTTTAGATCAGAAATTTAAAATTGGTGGCAATCGATTGTTCTATTTAGCTATGTCACCACGTTTTTTTGGGACAATTGCTGGACATTTGAAATCACAAAAGATTGTAACTGCTGATGGTTATAATCGGATGATCGTCGAAAAACCTTTTGGCCGCGATTTCAAAAGTGCCAACGAACTTAATCAGGCCATTGGTCAGTATTTTGCCGAAAAGGATGTTTTTCGGATTGACCATTACCTAGGCAAAGAGATGGTGCAAAATATCTTTGCACTGCGATTTGGCAATAATATCTTTCGGTCATTATGGAATAGTCGTTATATTGATAATATTCAAATTACTTTAAGCGAGTCATTGGGAGTTGAGGAGCGTGCCGGTTATTATGAAACAGCTGGGGCTTTGCGAGATATGGTGCAGAATCATATTTTGCAAATTGTTTCATTATTAACGATGAATATGCCGGCTTCTTATAGCGAGACTGATATTCGACGCGAAAAAATTTGTGCTTTAAAAGCTTTAAAAGTTTATCAACCACAAGAGGTCAAGCAAAACTTTGTGAGGGCGCAGTATGTTGCGGCAAACGGTTTGAAAGGTTATCGTCAAGAAGATCAAATCGATCCCCAATCGCAGACTGAAACGTTTGCTGCGGGCAAGATTTTTGTTGAAAATGAAAATTTCAGTAATGTGCCAATTTATATTCGGACTGGCAAACGCCTGCAAACTAAGGCTACGCGAATTGATATTATCTTTAAAGCTGTTCCTGGCAATATTTTCACTACACAGCAGCTAGCTGATAATATTTTGACGATCAAGGTTGAACCAGAAGGGGAAATTAGTTTACAAGTCAATACTAAAAAGGTTGGACAAGGTTATCAGCTCCAGCAGCAGCAGTTTAATCTTTTCCCGGCTGATAAGCATCAATTGATACCGGAAGCCTATGAAAAATTATTGGCCGATGCATTAGTGGGTGATGCAACTAATTTTACACACTGGGAGGAAGTTGCCTATTCTTGGAAATTTGTGGATGCTGTTCGTCATGCTTGGGATCAGCAAAAAGCAGCGTTAGCAACTTATCCTTGTGGGTCAATGGGTCCAAAACAGGCAGATCAGCTTCTAGCTGCTGATGGACGCCATTGGATCTTTAACTAAAGGCTTCATGAGTCATAGTGAATATAATTCACTAAGGCTCTTTTTATTTGCCCAGTAATTTTGTAATTTTGGGGGTTTATCGGTATACTGAAGATAACTAGACTGTAAAGCAGGTGAGAGTATTGAAGGTAATATGGCACGGACACGCGACTTTAGAAATAGTAACTGCCAATCACCAAGACATTTTAATTGATCCATTTATCACTGGTAATCCGTTAACGGATTTAAAACTAAGTGATTGTCATCCAGATTATATTTTACTGACACATGCGCATGCGGATCATGTTGGTGATACATTGAAATTGGCGCAAAAAAATCAAGCAACGGTGATTGCAATTGTTGAACTGGCTAATTATTTTGCTAAGTTAGGCTTGAAAACGATTGGCTTGAATTATGGTGGCCAGTATCGGACTGACTTTGGTAGTTTTAAATTAGTACCGGCTTGGCATACTTCTAGTCTGCCGCAAGCGGATAATTCTTCGTTGCCATTGGGGAATGCAGCTGGATTTGAATTGCGAATTGATGACAAAATAATTTATGATGCCGGTGATACTTGTTTGTTTTCCGATATGAAGTTGATCAATCATGGACAAGGTGTTGATTTAGCTTGTTTGCCAATTGGTGATCACTTTACGATGGGACCCGAAGATGCAATGATTGCTGCTGAATTTGTTAAAGCAGTACATGTTTTGCCGATCCATTATAATACTTTTACGGCCATCAAACAGGATGTTAATCAATTTTTAGCTACCTTACCAACTAAGGTGGGGTTGAAAGTTAAACCAGGGGAAGAAATCAATTTATAGAAATTAAGGAGTAGCAAAATGTCAGTGGCAGAAGATATTTTTAAGCAGATTAAAAGGGCTGAGACGATCATTATTCACCGTCATCAGCGACCAGATCCTGATGCTTTCGGTTCGCAGTGTGGGTTAGCCGCTGTTATTCAAACGGCATTTCCAACTAAGCGGGTTTATCAAGTTGGTGAAAATGTTCATGGCTTAGCATGGATTGCGCAAGAACAGCAAATACCAGATGAAGCTTATCAAAATGCGTTAGTAATTGTAACTGATACGGCTAATCAACCGCGTATCGATGATCAGCGATATAAAAATGGTCAATTTTTAATTAAAATTGATCACCATCCTAATGAGGATCCTTATGGTGATGTGTGTTGGGTTGATCTTAAAGCCTCAAGTTGTTCAGAAATGATCGTTAATTTGGTCAATCAAATTCCGCAGCTGCAATTAACAGCTGATGCAGCTCGCATGCTATATGCTGGAATCATTGGTGATACCGGCCGGTTTATGTATGATGCAACAACCCCACAGACGATGCGGATTGCTGCCCAATTGATGGAGTATGATTTTGATCAGACGGCAGTTAATCGTAAATTAGATGATATTTCTCTGCCAGTTGCTCGGCTTTCAGCCTATGTTTATGAAAATTTGCAAATGACGGATCATCAGGCAGCATATATTATTTTGACACGGCAAATATTAGAAAAATTTGCCTTAAAAGACGCTGGAACTTCACCAATTGTTCCTTTACCGGGCAAAATCATTGGTGTTAAATGTTGGACGATTATTGTTCAACAAAAAGATGGTACCTTTCGATTACGAATTCGTTCTAAGGGGCCAATCATCAATGAATTAGCTAAAAAGTATCATGGTGGTGGTCATCCCTTAGCTAGTGGAGCTGTAATTGAAGAAGAAAGTCAAATTCCGGCTTATATTCAAGAACTTGACGAAATCGCTAAAAATTATGTAGGAGAAATTGATGAGTAAGACATTTGAACAATTTGGCTTGCAGCCGTTTATTTTACAGGCTTTAAAAAAAATCAACTTTCAACAACCAACGCCAATTCAACAAGAAATCATTCCGTTGATCATGGCCAAAAAAAGTGTTGTCGGTCAGTCGGAAACTGGCAGTGGGAAAACACATGCTTTTTTATTGCCAATTATCAATCAGCTGAATGCTAAGCAACAAACAGTTCAGGCCGTGATTACTACGCCGAGCCGTGAACTGGCATATCAAATTTATGAGGCTGCGCGCCAAATTCTAGCTTTTGAGCCAGAATTAGTGGTGCACAATTATGTTGGTGGAACAGATAAACTCCGGCAGATTGAAAAATTAAATCATCGTCAACCACAATTAGTTATCGGAACTCCAGGCAGGATTTTAGACTTGATCAAAGAACAAGCTTTAGATATTCACCTAGTCAATTCTTTGGTGATCGATGAAGCTGATATGACGCTCGATATGGGATTTTTAACTGATGTTGATGCGATTGCTTCGGCGATGCCGACTGATTTGCAAATGATGGTTTTTTCAGCTACTATCCCAGTCAAATTGCAACCATTTTTGAAAAAATATTTAGCAACTCCTAGAATGGTTAAATTAACTGAACCTACGCTACTCAGTCCGACGATTGATAATTTTTTGCTGTCAACTAAGGGCAAAACAAGAAATCAATTGATTTACCAATTATTGACTTTGGGTGAACCGTATTTGGCTTTAGTTTTTGCTAATACCAAGGAACGTGTTAATGAGTTGACTGATTATTTGCGATCACAGGGATTAAGAGTGGCCAAGGTTCATGGGGATTTGCCACCCCGCAAGCGCAAGCAGACTATGAAAGCTATCCAAAATTTGGAATATCAATATGTTGTTGCTACTGACTTAGCGGCGCGGGGAATTGATATCCAGGGTGTTTCTTTGGTGATCAATGATGAGTTACCAAAAGAATTGGAGTTTTTTGTTCATCGTGTTGGGCGAACAGGTCGTAACGGTTTGCCTGGAACAGCGATTACTTTGTATGGTCCAGATGATGATACTAAAGTGGTAGAACTGGAAAAACTAGGAATTAAATTTATCCCTAAAGTGTTGCAAAATGGTGAACTAAAAACAACTTATCAGCGAAATCGTCGCCAGCACCGTCGCTTTAAGCAACAACAATTAGCACCTAAAATGATTGGGCTGGTTAAAAAGGAACGGCGAAAGAAAAAACCGGGATATCGGAAGAAAATTAAGCAAGCAATTAAAACTGAACGGCAGCGTCAGCAAAAAATTGAGCGGCGCAGAAAACCATGATGGAACAAAGATAGCTTGCCAGACAATTCTGTGATATACTAAGCGTCGGTTGAATTAATAATAAATGTTCTAGGATATGTCTGGCGGATAACTGTGGCTAAAGAGAGGCTTGGTTGATGAAAATAGCTCCTCAGTGTTTGGCAGATGCTCCCTGGAATTTAATTGCTTCCCAGCATTATCAGGATTTTAAGAGGTAAACGAGAAACATCGTTGCAAGCAAGGTGGTACCGCGCAGAATTGCGTCCTTGGCTGGCAGCGGTGTTTTTGTTGTTTTTTTCAAAGGAGAGAAAAGCTTAATGAAAAAACTTACAAGTAGTCAGGTCCGACAAATGTATCTGGACTTTTTCAAGAGCAAGGGTCATGAAATTATGCGCAGTGCGTCACTGATTCCACATGATGATCCAACTTTGTTGTGGATTAACTCAGGTGTGGCGACAATGAAAAAATTTTTTGATGGGACAGTTGTTCCAAAAAATCCGCGGATCACTAGTTCACAAAAAAGTATTCGGACGAATGATATTGAAAATGTTGGTCATACTGCTCGGCATCATACGCTATTTGAAATGCTTGGCAATTTTTCTGTTGGTGACTATTTTAAAGAAGAAGCAATCAATTGGGCCTGGGAGCTTTTAACAAGCCCTAAATGGTTTGGAATGGATCCAGATCGGTTGTATGTGACAGTTTATCCTAAAGATACTGAAGCAAAAAGAATTTGGCATGATGAAGCCGGTGTCCCCGAAAATCATATTTATGAAGTTGAAGATAATTTCTGGGATATTGGTGAGGGTCCTAGTGGTCCAGACTCAGAAATCTTCTATGATCGTGGTCAGGAATTCAACAATTTGGCGGCGGACGATCCTGAAAACTATCCAGGTGGTGAAAACGAACGTTATTTGGAAATTTGGAATATTGTTTTCTCTGAATTCAATCATAAACCAGATGGCACCTATGAACCATTGCCGCATAAAAATATTGATACCGGCATGGGTTTGGAACGAGTTGTTTCGGTTTTCCAACACGCTAAAACAAATTTCGAGACGGACTTATTTTTACCAATTATTGAAAAGACTGAAGAAATTAGTCAAGTTGATCATTACGGAGAAAATGAAGAAAAAGATGTTGCATTTAAAGTTATTGCCGATCATATTCGCGCTGTGACCTTTGCGATTGGAGATGGTGCTTTACCTTCAAATGACGGGCGGGGTTATGTAATTCGGCGCTTGATTCGTCGTGCCGTGATGTATGGTCAAAAACTTGGCATTAAACAGGCATTCTTATATCGCTTGGTTCCAATTGTCGGTGAAATTATGAAAGCTTATTATCCAGAAGTTTTGGAACAAGCGGATTATATTGCCAAAGTCGTTCATTTAGAGGAAGATCGTTTTAATGAAACCTTGAAGGACGGCTTGCAGCTGTTAAATGAAACAATTAAGCAAGCCAAAAAAGCTCGACAGCATCAATTAGCTGGTAAGGCAGTTTTTAAGCTCTATGACACTTATGGCTTCCCGCTTGAATTGACCAAAGAAATTGCAGCTGAGGAAAAGATGACGGTTGATCAGGTAGGCTTTGATCAAGAAATGCAACAGCAAAAACAGCGAGCGCGGGCAGCTCGGAGTAATGCTAAGTCAATGGGAGTACAGAAAAGTCTATTAACCGATCTTAAAACACCTAGTAAATATATTGGCTACGAACGGCTGCAAGCAATTGGCGTCTTGAAAAATATTGTGATTGCTGAAAAACAAGTTAACCAAGTCAGTCAAGGAATTGCTAAAGTGATTTTTGATCAAACTCCATTTTATGCTGAAATGGGCGGTCAAGTGGCTGATCAAGGTGTGATCAAAAATAATGACGACCAAGTTGTAGCTGAAGTTACCGATGTCCAACATGCACCAAATGGACAAAATTTGCATACAATCAAGGTTTTACGGACAATGAAGATCAATGAAAGCTTTTCTTTAGAAGTTGATCAAGAATTTCACGCTAAGGTTCGTAAAAATCATACGGCTACGCATTTACTAGATCAGGCTTTGCGGGATGTTTTAGGCAATCATACTCACCAAGCTGGATCTTTAGTTGAACCGACCTATCTGCGGTTTGATTTTACTAATTTGGCCTCAGTTACTCCGCAAGAATTAGCACGAGTTGAAAAAATCGTTAATGAAAAGATTTGGCAAGCTTTACCAGTCCAAACGGTCGTGACCGACATTGAAAGTGCAAAGAAAATGGGCGCAATTGCTTTATTTGCTGAAAAATACGGCAAAGTGGTTCGAGTTGTAAAAATTGGTGATTACTCAACTGAATTTTGTGGAGGAAATCACGTTGAGAATACAAGCGAACTGGGATTGTTTAAAATTATCTCCGAATCCGGTGTCGGTGCTGGCGTTCGACGAATTGAAGCGGTAACTTCTAAGGAAGCTTTTAGTTATTTAGAAAAGCGCAATCAACTTTTACAAAAAGTAGCCCAGCAGCTTAAGATCACCCAATTAAAAGAATTACCGCATCGGGTATCACAGCTGGAGGAACAAATTCGTCAATTGAAGCAACAGACAGCTAAACTCGAAGGCAAATTAGCTCAGCAACAAACGAGCAAAATTTTTACTCATCCACAAAAAATTGGACAATATACCTTGATTGCCAGTCAAGTCAAAGTTAACGGCATGCAGCAATTGCGACAGTTAGCTGATCAATGGAAAGCCAAGAAGTTTTCGGATGTGCTGGTATTGGCCACGACCACAGCTGAAAGTAAGGTTAATTTAATTGTGGCAGCTAGTCCGAATGCAATAAAAAATGGCATCAAAGCAGGTGATGTTATTAAACAAATTGCACCACTAGTTGGTGGTGGTGGTGGCGGTCGGCCAGACTTTGCTCAGGCTGGCGGCAAAAATACAGCCGGAATTCAAGCAGCGTTAGCAGCAGCAGGCAAATGTTTAGAAAATAACTAAAAACTAGAGAAGTGTGAATGCTTAAGACTTAATTCACATTCCTCTTTTTTAGAAAAAATAAATGATTTTTATTTTAAATTAATTCAACTTAACAGTTCTGTTACGGTATAGTTACAAGGCAATGTTTTGATTGTGACAAGCATTTATGTTTAGTAGAATAAACATAGGAGCCTGATAGGCGGCGGAGGTGCTTGTAATGAGTTCATTGGATAAAACTATGTTCTTTGATTTTGCGGATGGAGACCGAAAAGATGTTCGAGATACTTTAGAAACGGTATACCAGGCATTGGAGGAAAAAGGCTACAATCCGATCAATCAGATTGTCGGCTATTTGTTATCAGGTGATCCAGCATATATTCCGCGGTTAAATGATGCCCGAAATTTGATTCGGAAACATGAACGTGATGAGATCATCGAAGAGTTAGTTAGATATTATCTTGGTAAAGGTGAAACTAAATGATCCAGCGATTAATGGGATTAGATGTTGGCTCTAAAACAGTCGGGGTTGCAGTTAGTGATTTGTTAGGCTGGACAGCACAAGGCGTTGAAATTATACCAATTGATGAAGATAATCAACAATTTGGCTTAGAACGAATTAAAACCTTGGCCAAAAAATATCAAATTGGCGGTTTTGTCATTGGCTTGCCGAAAAATATGAATAATACAGAAGGACCGCGGGTTGAGGCTGCTAAAATTTATGGTGAATTGTTAAAAAAAGAAATCGGTTTGCCAATTGATTTTCAAGATGAACGCTTGACAACAGTCGAGGCGCAAAGAATGTTAATCGAGCAGGCCGATACTTCTCGACGAAAGCGAAAAAAAGTGATTGATAAGGTTGCTGCGGGCTTGATCCTGCAAAGCTATTTAGATCGTCGCGGATCACTTGTCAAGGATTGAGAATGGAGTTGGATCAAATGAATGAAAAGCAAGATGAATTGATCATATTGGTTGATGATCAGGGGAATGAGGTTTTATATCAAATCTTATTTACTTTTGATTCGGATGATTATGAAAAGTCATATGTCCTGTTGATCCCGGCAGATGCTCAACCAGAGGAACAAGTTGATGTATTGGCGTTTTCGTATGATCCAGCTGATGCCAATAGTGAATTGCGGGAAATTGAGAGTGATGAAGAATGGAATATGGTCGAAGGAGTTTTAGATACATTCTTAAATGATGATAAACTGCAATAGCTTTTGGTAGTCGTTTTAAATTTTGAAACCGTAGCAAGGCGAAAGTTTTGTTGCGGTCTTTTATTTTTATTAAGACATTTTCAGATAGTGACTAATCTTAAAAGGGTATGCTAAAATTGTTTTAAGATGGAAGGAGAGGTTTTATGTCAGAGGGCAAAAAGCGTTTTAAGGCCCAAATTAATGGCAAAAGCTATGTAATCGTTGGAAATAGTAGTGATGAACATCTGACAGCAGTTGTCAAGGTCGTTAACCAACAGTTAAAAGAAATTAAGCGGTTAATGCCAAGTATTAGTGATGAAAAGGCAGCAATTTTGCTGGCAATTAATGCAGTTTCTGATCAATTATATAAGCAAGCGGAATTATTAAAATATCAGCAGCCGCATAACCAGCAATCATCAAATGATAAAGCAGGTGAGTAAATGATTGTGACCGTTTTAATCATCATAACTTTGATCGTTGCTTATTTGCGGGGTTCACGTTGGGGATTGTTGCAAATGCTGATCAGATTTTTGGGATTGATTGTAATTTTAGTGCTTGCACAAAACTTGGCGGGAAAACTCGGCAATTTAGTTGATAACTTTTTAACACTAATTGGCAAGCAAGATTTAATTTCAGCTCATTTTAACTATTGGCTTTGTTACCTATTAATAAGCATGCTTGGTTTTGTTATTCTTAAGCGCTTAGCAAATTTGTTTGGCTGGCTGACTAAACTGCCGCTAGTTCACGGGCTGAATGCTTTTGCTGGCGGCTTAGTTGCCTTAATGATTGCTATTTTATTAGTTTATCTAAGTTTAAAAATTATTGGTTTTTGGCCAAGTACGGCGTTACAAACAGCAATTGGCCAATCTTGGCTGGCTCAGTTGATTTTGAAGCAAATCCCACTAATTTTGGATAATTTGACTTTTTCTTGAGAGGGGATAAAGGTGAATACAAAAGTTTTAACGACACTTGAATATGATAAAATCAAACAACAGGTGGCGCAATACCTAGTAACTCCAGCTGGAAAAAAATTGTTGGCAAATTTGTATCCCAGTTCAAATTACCAACAAGTGCAGCTTGATTTGAATCGGACTCAAGATGCGGCTGATATTTTACGCCTAAAGGGTGGTATTCCGTTACCCAAATTAGCTGACGTACATTTACAATTAAAAAGGTTAAAAATTAATGCAGCACTGAATGGAAAAGAATTAGCTGAAATTGCTAAAGTTCTACGCTCAGCGGCTGAGGTTAAAAGCTTTTTCAGTCAATTGGCTATTGAAGAAGTCAATTTACATTCACTGAATGCTTTGGCTAATCAGTTGCAAGTTTTTCCACAATTAACCAAGCAGCTGTTGCGTTCTCTTGAAGAGGATGGTCATTTAAGTGATGATGCTTCGGTAAAATTAGCAGCCATCAGGCGTTCAATGAGCCAATTACGCTTGCAGTTGCGCAGTCAATTAAATGCTTTGATCAGAGGAAAATCCGCTAAGTATTTAACAGAGCCAGTTATTACGATTCGTGATGATCGATACGTGATCCCGGTTAAACAGGAATATCGGGGACATTTTGGCGGCGTGGTTCATGACCAAAGTGCTTCTGGACAGACCTTATTTGTTGAGCCTGCTGCTGCCCTTGATTTAAATAATCGTTTAAGACAGCGACAAGCCAATGAACGTGAAGAAATTCAGCGAATTTTAACTGCTTTGTCGGCTAGTTTAGCACCCTATGTCAAAGAGATTGCTGCCAACGCGGCCTTGCTTGGCGAATTTGATTTTGCAAATGCCAAAGCTAAATATGCTCAGCAGCTTAAAGCAACTTATCCACGACTTTCTGTGGACAATCAAGTTTATTTACGGCAAGCTTGGCATCCATTACTGAATGAAAAAAAAGTTGTTCGAAATGATATTATGCTTGGGCAGGATTACCAAACGATGGTCATTACTGGACCAAATACTGGTGGGAAAACGATTACTTTAAAAACTTTGGGGTTGATTCAGTTGATGGGACAATCAGGTTTGTTTATTCCAGCCTTTGAAGACAGCCAAATTGGGGTTTTTAAAGAGATCTTTGCTGATATTGGTGATGAACAATCGATCGAACAAAATTTGAGTACTTTTTCGGCGCATTTGACAAATATTGTCGAAATTTTAAATAATTGTGATCAAAGCTCACTTGTGTTACTGGATGAACTGGGAGCAGGGACTGATCCGCAGGAAGGTGCAGCTTTGGCAGTGGCAATTTTAGATGCCTTAGCAGCGCTTGGCAGTTATGTAGTCGCCACGACCCATTATCCAGAATTGAAAGCGTATGGCTATGAGCGATTATCAACGATTAATGCTAGCATGGAATTTGATAGCCAAACATTACAGCCAACTTATCGCTTGCTGATTGGAATTCCTGGTCAAAGTAATGCTTTTGCAATTTCACAAAGACTAGGGTTGTCAGCGGAAATTATTGCTGCTGCTCGGCAGTTAACTTCAAATCAAAGTCAGGACCTAAATCAAATGATTCAAGACTTAGTCAGAAAACGCCAACAAGCTGAAGAAGAGAGGGCCCGCTTAGCCAAATATTTAACTGAAGGACAAGAACTCCATCATGATTTGCAAGTTGCCTTTAACAAATTTGAAAAACAAAAAGCGCATTTGCTTGAACAAGCTAAGTTGCATGCTAATCAAATTATTGATCAGGCTAGTCAGCGTTCAGATGAACTAATCAGTGAATTGCGGCAAATGAAACTGAATGCTAACGCATCTGTTAAAGAAGATCAGCTGATCACTGCTAAAACGAAAATGAATGAACTTCATCAACCGTTATTAAGTAAAAATCGTGTTTTACGGAAAGTCAAATTGAATCAGCAATTAAAACCAGGGGACGATGTCTTAGTCAAGCCTTATGATCAGCAAGGGACGCTGTTGGAAAAAACTGGCAAACACGAATGGGAGGTTCAGCTGGGCAGTTTGAAAATGAAAATTGCTGAGGGTAATTTAGAGAAAATCAAAATTAAGCCGGAAAAAGTTCGAATTCGTTCATCCTTTAAGTCTAGTAGTCAGGTACATGTTTCTCCAGTGCTTGATTTACGTGGGCAAAGATATGAAACTGCTATGACAATGGTAGACCGTTATTTGGACTCGGCACTATTGGCTGGTTATGCTTCAGTTACTATTATTCATGGCAAGGGAACTGGTGCCTTGCGCGAAGGGATCAGACAGTATTTGCAGACAAACCGACGAGTAAAAAGCTTTGGGTTTGCTCCGGCCAATGCTGGTGGTGATGGAGCAACCATTGTGGAGTTGAAATAAGTTTAAGCAGAAAGATTGAGTTTTAAAAAAAATCTGATATTATTTACTTACAAACAATTAGTGGAGGGAAAATCATGGTAAAAGAATTAACTGATGATACATTTGAAGCAGCAACCAGTAAAGGAGTTAGTTTAACTGATTTTTGGGCAACTTGGTGCGGTCCCTGCCGGATGCAGAGTCCAGTCGTTGAGCAACTTGATGAAGAAATAGGTGATAAGGTTTCTTTTGGTAAGGTTGATGTTGATCAAAACACGAAAGTTGCAAGTGAGTTTGGCATTATGAGCATTCCAACTTTGCTGATCAAAAAAGATGGTCAAGTTGTCGATACTTTAATTGGCTATCATCCTAAAGAGCAAATTCAGGCAAAACTTGAACAATATCTTTAAAAATCAAAAGCGATCCAAGTTAATGCGAATGAGGCATAACTTTGGATCGTTTTTCTTAGTTTTGAACTTCATTTTCTGTAAGATGCAAGGTTGACTTATTAGGGATAAGAGCTAAATCAATCGGATCTTCAGGATCTTGCTGAACTAAAATTGTCACTGATCCATGACGTAAATCTTGATTTTTGATAATTGCTTCGGCAACAAATCCTAGTTGATTTTGAATTGTTTCAGCTAAGAAACCTGCTTCTAACTGAAACTCTGCATTTTTTTTCAAGCGTAAAGCGACAATTGGACCTGAAACTTTAAAGAGTTGTTTTTGCTGGTGAGCTTTAAGGCGTTCAAGTGTTCCCCACCCAGCTTGATGAAAGAAAATTGGCAAATCTTCATCCCTTGCTAAATTAAATTCACGTGCTAATTTTTTACCAGCCCAATATAAAATGTCTGGATTATCCCCTAATAATTCTGGTAGTAATAGATCACGCAATGTTTCGTAACCGACTAAAGTTGCGAGATCCTTTTTTTCCACCAAACTTTGATAATCATTTGCGTCCATGACGATCTCCTCTAATACTATAATCTATAAGTCTATTATACCTTGAAGAAGAGTTTGACGGGTAAAAGAATTGTTAAAATTTGGGGTAACTTGAAAAAAATGCTTGATTTCACGTATAATCATCAAGAAAGCTAATTAGATTGGAAGATTGAATTTGAAAAAAATATTAATTGCTACAAAGAATCCAGGTAAAGCACGGGAGTTTCGCTCGTTCTTTGAACCACGTGGTTTTAAAATTATAACTTTAAATGATTTAGAAAATCCACCACAAATTATTGAAAATGGTCGGTCTTTTACGGAAAATGCCTTAATCAAGGCTAATGCTTTGACGAAGAAATTGCAAACAACAACTTTAGCGGATGATTCTGGATTAATGGTCAGTGCATTGAATGGCGAACCAGGTGTCTTCTCGGCTCGTTATGCAGCGGATCATGATGATGCAGCTAATAATCAAAAGCTTTTAAATAAATTGGTAAATGTTCCAAATGAAAAAAGAGATGCTATTTTTCATACGACGCTGGTTGTAACTAGTCCTAATCATCAGCCATTGATCGTTGAGGGTGAAGTTAAGGGATATATTTTGCAACAACCAGCTGGTCATGATGGTTTCGGTTATGATCCACTTTTTTATTTGCCGCAATTTTATAAGACTTTTGCCCAAATGAGTGTAGCTGAAAAAAATCAAGTTAGTCATCGTGGTCAAGCAATCAAAAGGCTAGCTGAAAAATTCGATGATTGGTGGGAGTAAAATGAAAAATTCACAAGCAAAGTATTTTTTAATCGTTAGTGATAATCACACTGACCGAGACATCTTGACTAAAATAGCTGAGGTGTATCAAAATCGAGTTGATTTAATGATTCATTGCGGTGATTCTCTACTGGAAAAAACAGACCCACTTTGCGAACGTTATCAAGTGGTGGAAGGCAATTGTGATTTTCCTGGCAATTTTGTTAATGAACAACTTTTGACTACTTCAGTTGGTCAAGTTTTCTTTAGTCATGGTCAGCATTACTATGTGAATTTTGGCATGAGTGACTTGATGGCTGTTGCCCAAAAAAATCAAGCTGATTTTTGCTTTTTCGGACATACTCATCAGTTGAAAGTTGAATACCAGGAAGGATGTTTATTTTTGAATCCGGGCAGCATAAGTTTTCCACGAGGAAAGTATAGGCAAATTGGTGGGACATTTGCGATAGTTACCGTAACAGTTGATCGAATTGTTGTTAACTTTTATGATCGAAGATTTTCAATTATCAATGAATTAACACATGAGTTCAAGCGCTAATTAAGGGAAGGCCTATGGAAAAAGAATTGAAACAATGGTATTTAAAATTATTAAAATGGTCAATTTTAACGTTAATTTTTATGATTTCACGACCATTTATTGCTTGGCATGGTTTTGAGTTAGTCATTGTCGGTGGAGTCTTTTACTGCCTATTTATTTTTGGGGTGTGTGTTTGGTTACAATGTTTGACGATCAGGAGAAGTT
>NZ_AHYZ01000013.1 GCF_000255495.1 Liquorilactobacillus vini DSM 20605 | reverse complement strand
TTGATTTTTCCGGTTGTTTTTATTATTAATATAACGTATATCTAAAGCAGATTAAGCAGCCGCGATTTAGCTGCTTTTTTTTAAATTTATATTTGCTAAATTTACTAACAAACAGCCAAAGGTCAAGCCCGCTCCAAATCCTGTTAATAAAGCATATCGTGGACGCTTACCGGTTTTGAGGGCTTGATCAAGGCCGATTGCAACGCCCGCTGAGGAAGTATTGCCGATTTGATCGACATTGATGGCGAAATGGTCTAAAGATAAATGCAAACTAGCAGCCAATTTTTCAATTAAACGCAAGTTAGCTTGATGCGGAACAACTAAACCTAACTCTTGAGAACTAATTTTTTGCGTTTTTAGGAATTCGTTAATATATCGTGGAACCATTTGTGAAACAAACTCAAAAACTGCATGTCCATTTTGATAAAAAGCATCAATTTGAGGATACTGATCAACCGCAATTTTTTGAATAACGGGAATTCGACCACTATGAATGACTTCCGGGGCCGGTTGAGTCAAAAGTTTTTCTCCTAAAAAGAATTCTTCATTATTTTGATCAGTTGCTGACAGTAAAACTCCTCCAGCACCATCACCAAAGAAAACCGCTGAAGTTCGGTCCTGAAAGTCAAGCATTTTAGAATTCACTTCTCCTGCAATTACCAATGCATGCTGATACTGACCTGAACGTAAAAATTTTTCAGCGGTGCTTAACGCAAACACAAACCCCGCACAAGCTGCACTTAAATCAAACGCAAAAGCATGACTGGCACCGATTTTTTGCTGGACTAAAACAGCGGTTGCCGGTGTCAAAGAATCTGGGGTAATTGTCGCAACAATGATCAAATCAATCTTTTCAGCCGGCAGCTGACTTGCTGACAGCAACTTTTGCGCAACGTGAGTACACAAATCAGATGTGTTTTCATTAAGTGCAAAACGGCGCTGTTTAATTCCAGTATGCTGTTGAATCCATTGATCATTTGTTGCCATAATCTGACTTAAATCACGATTTGTAACTACCTTGGGTGGTAAATAATGAGCACTTGCTGCTAATTTAACTGCAACGGTCATAAGATATTCTCCTTTAAAAATTATCTCAACTAAAAATTAAGGACTAGGAACAAAAAGCGTTCCCAGTCCTCTTGAAATTAGTGCGGGTAAATGGATTCGAACCATCACGAGTCTCAACAACTCACCAGATCCTTAGTCTGACGCGTCTGCCAATTCCGCCATACCCGCAACAACAGATAATATTATAGCAAATTTGAAACATAAAAACAAGTAATGATTCAGTTATGTTTAACTAATTTCAATTTTCCCCGACAAATGCCACACACTAGCCGGTTAGTATTAATCCGCCGCTGTCTTTGATATTGATGACCACAATTTTGACAAAGATATAGATAATGATAATTGATTATCATTAACCAAGGAATATAACGAACTCCTCCAACTGACCTCAGCAGCTGCTTAAAAGCTATTGAGCGATGAGAAGCATCTTGTTGCTGTAAGTGAAGGTGATAATGACACAATTCATGTTTAATTACTCCAACTAACAGTTGTTGACCACCTTGCTGCCAAACCTTGGGGTTAATCTCAATATTATGACTTTTCAACAAATAACGGCCACCTGTTGTTTGCAAACGCCGATTAAAATAGATCTGGTGTTTAAACGGTCGCTGAAAAAAATCTAGTGAGATCTGCCGCGTCATTTTTGTTAATTGCTGATCATTCACTGTTCCAAGCAATCTCATTTCCAAAAATTATCATCAACATTAATTGGCAAATGACGTTTATGCTGAGTCTTTAGATACCAAGCTTCAATTTTTTGGGCTGCTGAAGTTGAAACATCTTTTCCTTCAAGATAGTTATCAATGTCCTGATAAGTTACACCTAAAGCAACTTCATCAGCTAAAGCTGGACGATTTTCTTCCAGATCAGCCGTTGGTGTTTTCAGGTATAAATGTTCTGGTGCATTTAAAACCTTTAATAATACTTTCCCTTGCCGTTTGTCTAAACGCCATAATGGAGTAATATCTGCTCCGCCATCACCAAATTTGGTGAAAAATCCCGTAACAGCCTCGGCTGCATGATCAGTACCGACGACAGCACCATTAAAAGCCCCTGCGATTCCATACTGAGCAATCATTCGTTGACGGGCCTTAATATTGCCCTTATTAAAATCACTAATTACTAAACCATTGCTTTCTAAACTGGCAACCGTAGCATCGGTTGCAGGTTTTATATTGACACGAACCGTTCGATCTGCTTGCATAAATTTAATTGCATCGAGAGCATCTTGCTCATCAGCTTGGTTGCCATAAGGTAAGCGAACAGCAATGAACTGATACTCTTGATCCCCAGTTTCTTGACGAAGCTCACTAATTGCTAATTGTGAAAGTTTTCCCGCTAAAGTAGAATCCTGACCACCTGAAATTCCCAACACTAGACTTTTTAAAAATGAATGTTTTTTTACATATGCTTTCAAAAAATCCACACTACGGCGAATTTCTTTAGCTGGATCAATTTCTGGTTTAACGTGCAATTCTTTAATTATTTCTGCTTGTAATTTACGCATGTTCGTTCCTCCGTAACTGAATGTAATATTTTCTATCATCACTTACATTTTACCTTTTTTTTCAGCAAATTTCACGAATTTCTTGTAAATGTTATTATAACGGCCAATTTCCTTGTCCAAGCTAATTCTGGTATACTATTAACAGTTTGATAAGAAAGTGGGAATTAAAAATGTCCAATATAAAACGAATCCCAATCTTAGGTATTAACTTTGATTGTCTGACTAATGCTGAATTTTTTCAACAACTACAGCATGATCTTAACAAGCAAGTTCGGCGTTTTATCGTTACTGCTAATCCCGAAATAGTTTTGTATGCTCGTCAGCATCCCCAGTATGCCCAAATTATCAAGCAGGCTGATTACGTAACAGCCGATGGAACTGGCATTGTCATTGGTTCAAAACTACTTAAGCACCCTTTACCAGAAAGAGTGACCGGTTTTGATACCATGAACCAGCTGCTGCATTTGGCCAATGAGCAACACAAAAAAGTTTACTTTTTGGGTGCCAAACCTGAAGTTCTTAAAATAACCTTAGCCGTCATCCAAAAAAATTACCCGCACTTAATTATTGCTGGTGCTCATGATGGCTATTTTAAAACGGCTCAGCCCATCAGAAAATCGATCCAACAAGCAAATCCAGATATCGTATTTGTTGCCCTAGGTTTCCCCAAGCAAGAAACATTCATCTATCAATCATACCAAAATTCTCATGCCATTTGGATGGGTGTCGGTGGCAGCTTTGATGTTTTAGCTGGTAAAGTTAAGCGCGCCCCAATTTTTTGGCAACAGCACCAAATTGAATGGCTTTATCGCTTGCTGCAGGAGCCTTCCCGTTTACCACGAATGATGGCCTTACCCAAGTATCTTTGTTTGATACTCGCCAAAAAGTTTCACTTAATCAAAAAATAAAAAGCTGAAACAGTGAAGCTGCGCACCGCAAAAGTAGTTAGCTTGGTCACGAATGATCACCTGTTTCAGTTTTTTATTAATTTTTGAATTTCAAGTGCACTTAACTTTATTTTTCAAGGTAAAATTCAAACCGTTCGCCGGCATATTGAGTTCGAACATATTCAAATGGTCGTTGATCGGTTAGCCAAGTTACTTGATGCAGCCTTAGGATTGCTTCTCCGCGTTTGATCTTCAAATATTCAGCAATTTTTTCGGAAGCTAACATCGCCGAAACCTTTTGTTGCGCATGTCCGATTGCATAACCATGCTCTTCTAAAACATGGTAAAGTGAACTCGTAACTTCCTCTTTACTGAAATTTTGGACTAGTTGATGGGGAACAGTAGCCACTTCAAAACAGATTGGTGTTTGATCAGCATATCTGATCCGCTCCATTCTTAAAACCAGCTGTTTTTCATCCAAATGCAACTTCTCCATTTCACTCAATGATGGCGTTGTTACCCGATATGAAACTGTTTTACTTGAAGGAACCTTGCCTTGAGCACGTGTTAATTCAGTAAAACTAGTGATACCTGACATTTTTTCTTGCACCTTTTTTCGAGCAACAAATGTTCCTGAACCAACCCGCCTTTCCAAAATTCCCTCATCAACAAGTGTTTGAATTGCCTGGCGTAGAGTCATCCGACTGACACCAAAATCAGTTGCTAATTTTCTTTCTGCTGGGATCCTTTGACCAACGACCCACTTGCCGGATTCAATTTCTCGTTTGATCTGATTATGAATTTGAATATAAATTGGTGATGCTGTCATTGGTCAAGCTCCCTTTCACAACTAATCGATATACCTTCTACCTTGACTATAGGTCTCTTTTAAGTTTAATCCTTGGTCAAAAATATTCAAGTCCGCATCTTTCCCAATTTCCAGTGTTCCTTGCTGAGCAAGTTTAAACTCTTTAGCCTGATTGACTGAAGTCATCCAAACTGCTTCTTCTATGCCGCAACCAGTAAAACGCATAATATTTTTGAATGCATCCTGATATTGCAAGACCGATCCAGCTAAGTTGCCGGATTCAAGACGTGCTTGTTTGTCTTTAACAATAACTTTTTGACCACCTAATTCTGAAACTCCTTCTGGCATACCCTTAGCTCGCATGGAATCTGTAACTAACTCCATTTTATGCGGACCTTTTAATTCGTAAGCCAAACGGATCATATCGGGACAAACATGAAAACCATCGGCAATCATTTCGCAATAAATATTGTCTTCCAGCAATGCATGACCAGTAACACCAGGCTGACGATGCTTAAATTCTCGCTGAGCATTATATAGATGAGTCACGTGTGAAGCCTTAGAATGCAATAACTCTTCTCGTGTAGCATTGCTATGGCCAACTGAGGGAACAATTCCATGGCTTAAACAGTAATTTTCAAATTCTGCCGTATTTTCATTTTCAGGTGCGAAAGTCACTAACTTAACCAAATGGCCGGATAATTCATTCCAGTGATCAAAAAGATCAATATCTGGCGTTTGAATATATTTTTCCGGTTGAGCTCCCTTAAAAACTGGTGAAATGAATGGTCCTTCCAAATGAATTCCTTTGATAACGGGATTTTTGGCTGCGGCTTCTTTGATCCCAACCATCGCTTTAGCAATATTTTCAGATGATTGTGTCATAGTAGTTGGGAAGTAGCTCGTAATGCCTTCATGAATCATCTGTTCAACCATCTGATCAATTTGATCAGGATCGCCATCCATTGCATCAAAGCCATAACCCCCATGACTATGAACGTCAATAAAACCTGGCACAATTGTTGCTCCAGCTAAATCAGCTGTCACCTCATCGGTAGCTTCAGCTTGATACTCGCTAATTGGCCCAACATTTAAAATTTTTTGATTAAAGCGTAAATAACCATCTTCAATCACTGAAATTCCGGTATAAATTTTCGCATGTTTTAAAACTGTTTGCATAATTTAATCCTTTCCTTGATCCTTAGCAATCGTTGCATCAATTCCCTTGATAACCGAAGTCATAAAGCCAGCTTCTTCCATGGCCAAAAGGCCCGCAATTGTTGTTCCGCCCGGAGAAGAAACTGCATCGATCAAATCCCAGGGCGTCTGCTCATCACTAGCTAGAACTTTTTGGGCACTGCCAAGAACGGCCTGAGCAGCAATCTTAGTAGCTTGTTGTTTGTTAAAACCATATTTCACTCCTGCCCTTGACATTGCGTCAATGAACAGGTAGATAAATGCCGGAGAACTACCAGCTAATGCAACAAATAAGCTGAAATCTTTTTCAGCTATTTCCATTGTTTGACCCAGTTTACCAATTAGGTTTTGACATAGCTCAAAATCTGTAGCTGATAAGTTTCGATTACCAGCTAATGCGGTCATTCCCGCATTGATTTCAACATTCACATTTGGCATAATTCGTAAAATTTTTAAATCATGATTTTGAAGACTTTGTTCCAGCTGCTTGAGTGAAAAGCCCGTTACCATCGAAATGATGATTGAGTGTTGCTGAACCACTGTTGTCCTAATTTCTTGCAAAACCTTTGTTAAGGTTTGTGGTTTAACTGCCAAACATAGTAAGTCAGCTTGTTGAACAACTTCAATATTATTTTTAGCTGATTGTAAACCATATTTAGCTGCATACTTTTCATAATTACTAGGATGAGCACTATGAATCACAATTTCATTTGGTGAAACTGCGTTAGCTTTCAACCAGCCTTGAATGATAGCCTTAGCCATGTTTCCAACGCCAATAAATCCAATTTTCATTTTCACGCCGCCTTTAAAATTGATATATACCAATATCTTGAATTTAACTCATTTTAGCAGTAAAAGTCAATAAAAAAAGCCGTTCATAATG
>NZ_AHYZ01000014.1 GCF_000255495.1 Liquorilactobacillus vini DSM 20605 | reverse complement strand
AAAGGCAAGGATAAGTTTGCAGCAAATGAACGAAGTGAACTTTTCGATGGTGATAAAATCCTTCAGAAATATAATTTTCACCAAATTTAGGGTCAAAAATAAGGTTTGGATCTTTAATTCCAAGTAAAAATCGGGTACAATAATCCATGAATTAAACATTCTTTCTATACTCGTTGAAAAACGAGTTTATTTTGAAGATGAAGTTGCCACTTCATCTTTTTTTATAGCATAAAACAAAAATTGGTACTAGGATAGAAAAATTTCTATCAGTACCAAATATTATAGAACCGCAAAAAGCAATGGATCTTAATTGAGCCATTGCTTTTTTGGTAGTATCTGACTATTTAGTTAAGGCAGTCAATTTTGCTAACGCTTGACTGTAAGCTGGTTCATTAGTCTGTTCAATGATCAATTCACGATAAACGATTCGACCATTTTCATCCAAGATCCAAATGCTACGTGAATCGATTCCTTTAGTTGCAACATATATTCCGAGTTTTTCACCTAATTGATGCTCTTGATCCGAAACTAATCTAATCTTGGTGACATCAGCGGCTGCACACCAATTTTGTTGCTGTTCAGGCGTGTTGGTTGAAATTGTCAAGAAATTGATTCCAGGAAATTGATCAACTTTTTGATTGAATTTCTTAGTTGACAGGCTGCAGACACGAGTATCAATATCCGGAACCACACTGATCAAAGTAACTTTACCAGAAAGATCAGTCAAACCAAGTGATTGACTATCGCTAGTTTTTAAAGCAAATTCAGGAAATTGTTCACCAACAACTGGCGGCTGGCCATTAGTTGTCAGTGGTTCGCCATGCATGGAGATTTGCATCAAATACCACTCCTCATATCAAAATTTCTTTCTTAAATCAAAATAACGCAATCTACGTTCAACTTCCACTTAAATGCTTTTAACCATTAGTTGACTTGCGTCTGGGCTGTGGTTTTAAATACCTGACGCAAATTAATTTGCTGATTGACTTCAGCTATCATCGCTGTTTTAGTTTCCACAGACCAGCTATAATACTTTGCCATTTCTAAAATAATTTGATCTTTAACTTGCAGCACATGTTTAAAATCAAATAATAGCTGACTGCTGCGTCTTAGTAAATAATCAATAGGATGGATCACCATTTCTTTTTCCAAACCATAATGCAGCTGCGCATAATCAACTGGTGCTAAACCTCCATCTGATGGGCACTGACTTAAATAAGCATAAACTTGATCAACATTTCGACCATATCGATGAACAAGTTTGGCCGCAGCAGTTTCACTTAAGCCCGCTGTCACTCCACGCTTTACGGCTGGTTCTATAAACTCTTGGAATCCTTGACTTCCAGATTTATCCGCCCCCGACAACGGCAACTTGACCGTTTGTGTCTTAACATACTGATAATCACCAAAGTTTTGTGCAATATCGCGGGCAACTTGGTCAATAATTTTTTCGGCCATTTTGCGGTATCCTGTCAGCTTTCCTCCAGCAATTGAGTAAAGACCAGATTTAGCATGAAAAATCTCATCTTTTCGAGAGATTTCTGAAGGACTTTTGCCTTCTTCTTGAATCAGCGGCCGCACACCTGACCAAGCAGATTCAACATCCGCAAAAGTCAACGGTTCGATATCAAACATTTTATTAACCGCTTCTAAAATATAGTGAACATCTTTGACCGTAACAGTCGGTTCAGCCGGATCCTTGTTCCAAGTCGTATCAGTTGTACCAAAATAAGTTTTACCTTCACGTGGAATCACGAACATCATCCGTTTATCATGGAAAGGTGTATCAAAGAAAATTGCATTTTTAACGGGGAACTTTGCATTATCAACTACTAAATGCACTCCCTTAGTCAAATGCAGATGTTTACCCTGATTTGAACCATCCAGTTGTCGAATGGTATCAACCCAAGGACCAGCTGCATTAATGACCCGCTTAGCATAAATTGTCAATTCTCGGTGAGTTAATTGATCCACCACTTTAGCCCCGCAGACTTGACCTTGACTATTATAAATCAAATCTGTCACTTTGGCATAATTAGCTACCAAGGAACCTTCCTGATGAGCTCGCTTAATTACCTCAATCACCAACCGCGCATCATCTGTCCGATACTCAACGTAA
This sequence comes from Liquorilactobacillus vini DSM 20605, assembly GCF_000255495.1. Lineage (GTDB taxonomy): Bacteria > Bacillota > Bacilli > Lactobacillales > Lactobacillaceae > Liquorilactobacillus > Liquorilactobacillus vini. The sequence continues at coordinate 6,899 of NZ_AHYZ01000014.1, read as the reverse complement.
ACCCCAGTCCCCTTCAAACCATCAGCTTTTAAATATGGTTCGCGTGCCAGGGATGACTTTTTATCCAGCATAAACTTCCGTTCGCTTTTTTTGACCTGTGCTAGGCGGTCATAAACATCTAAGGCTGCCGCCGTGGTAAACTTTCCTAAAGTTCCGCCTTGATAAAACGGCAGCATCATCCAAACAGGAGTAGTAACATGTGGAGCATTTTCATAAACAATCGCCCGTTCCGAACCAACCTCAGCTACTTCATGAAAGGCCAACTGCTTTAAGTAACGCAAACCACCATGAACTAATTTAGTCGAACGACTAGATGTCCCAGATGCAAAATCCCGCATCTCAACTAAACCCGTTTGTAAGCCGCGGGTTTGAGCATCTAGCGCAATGCCAGCTCCAGTGATTCCGCCGCCAATTACTAAAATGTCCAACTGTTTTGCTGCCATTTGCTGTAAATTGTGTTCTCTTACCTTAGAATTTAAATTACTCTTGATCATTGAACTTCCTCCCTTGTAAAATGGTCACTTACTGCCATTTAAATATTTAAAACTCATTGTTGCTTTGACGGCGTGCTGCCAACCAGTATACAATTTCTGCCGTTGTTGTTCATCCATTTGTGGAATAAACTTCTTACCAACTTTGAAAATTTGTTTTAACTCATCTGGATTGTCCCAAAAGCCAACTGCCAAGCCGGCTAAAAAGGCTGCACCCATCGCAGTAGTTTCGACATCTGCTGCCCGTTCGATTGGCGTATTTAAAAGGTCCGCTTGAAACTGCATCAAGTAATTATTCATTGCTGCCCCACCATCAACCCGCAAAACTGGAATCTTAATCTTAGTATCTTGATACATAGTATCGACTACATCACGAGTCTGGTAGGCTAGTGATTGCAAAACAGCTTTAATAAAATCATTTCGGCTGGTACCGCGCGTTAAGCCAAAGACAGCTCCACGAGCATCAGCATCCCAATATGGTGCCCCTAAACCGGTAAAAGCTGGGACAACATAAATCTCATTTTGACTTGTTGATTGCAGCGCCGCTTCTTCCGAGGCAGGTGCACTATCGATCAAATGCATTGAGTCGCGTAGCCACTGGATCGCTGAACCTGAGACAAATACTGACCCTTCCAAAGCATAGTTGACTTTACCGTTAATTCCATAAGCAACAGTTGTCAACAAATTATTGGCTGACATAATTGGTTTTTCACCAGTATTCATAACAATAAATGAACCCGTCCCATACGTATTTTTGACCATCCCGGATTTTAAGGCTAGTTGGCCAAATAAAGCACTTTGTTGATCACCAGCCATCCCGGCAATTGGCACCTCACTGCCATAAAAATGATAATGAGCGGTTTGACCATAAACTTCCGAGTTTCCTCGAACTTCAGGAAGCATAATTTTCGGGATTCTTAAAATTTTGAGGATTTCATCATCCCAAGTTAATGTATGAATATTAAATAACATCGTTCGACTGGCATTGCTATAATCAGTTACATGGATCCGTTCTCCCGATAATTTCCAGGAAAGCCAAGTATCAATCGTACCAAACAGCAATTCACCATTTTCAGCTCGTTTTTGAGCACCTGGAACATGGTCCAAAATCCAGCGAATCTTAGTCGCCGAAAAATACGGATCAATCAAGAGTCCAGTTTTTTCGTGAATCATTTGATCATAACCGTCTTTTTTCAGCTGCTGAGCGAGTTCATTAGTTTGCCGTGACTGCCAAACAATCGCATTATAAATTGGCAAGCCAGTTTTTTTATCCCAAATTACCGTTGTTTCACGTTGATTAGTAATTCCAACGCCCGCAATTTGAGAAGGTTGGATTCCTGATGAAATAAAAGCATTGGCAATCGTCGACAAAACTGCATTCCAAATTTCATTAGCATTATGTTCAACCCAACCAGGATGTGGAAAATACTGAGGGAATTCACGTTGCGCATCAGCAGCTTTCTTACCATGATGATCAATGATCAAAGCTCGGGTGCTAGTTGTTCCTTCATCGATAGTTAGAATATATTTTTCACCATTCATTAAATTTCCTCCTTTAATGTTAGCGCTTACCATTTAATCGTATACCAATTGTTTATTAATGCAAGTTATTTGAATTTTCCCCTATAAAGAAAAAATAGAAACGTATATTCATCAATATATAACAAGCAAAAAAAGCTTTAATCATCTTTAGTTTCACAAACTATACCAATGCGTTAAAAAGCTCTAAAAATTCCATTATTTCTTTCCTAAGTACACAACCAATTTATACATTATCAGCTAAGATTTAAAATTTTACTATTGTTTGTTGCTTACTACACAGTTCATTTAACATTCAAATAAGTGTATAATAGTCTGAAAGTACGTTTAGAGATGGTGTAAATAAATTATGAAAAAACTCGGATTAATTGGTGGGATGGGACCTGTTTCAACAATCGATTATTATCAAAAACTCGTTGTTGGTTTTCAGCAGGATCATCCTCAAAGCTGTCCGCCAATCGTGATCGACAGCCTAGACGTTTTTGAATTATTAAAGCTTGAAGAACAAAATGATCAAGCTAAACTGTTTCGTCAGCTTGAAACTAGTATCGAAAATTTAACTGCAGCTGGTGCAGAATATGCGGCCTTAACTGCCAATACCCCCCATATGATTTTCGAAGAACTCCAAGCTGCATCCCCAATTCCACTAGTCAGTATCCTTGATCCAGTCGGTGAAGCCATCAAGGATCATCAACAAAAAAAGTGGCACTTTTAGGAACTAAAATGACTATGCAGCTACCTTTTTATTTTCACGGGTTAGCTAAACAAGGTATTGAAGTCATTGCTCCTGCACCCAAGCAAATTCAAACTATTCACCAAATTATTACGACTGAACTCGAAATAAATATTTTTAATCCTGCCAGCAAACAGTTAATTTTACAAATCATCGCTGAGCTAAAAGCTAAAGAAAATATCCAGGGCATTATTTTAGGTTGCACCGAACTCCCGCGATTATTAAATCAAACCGATTGTCAGCAGGTTACAATTTATGATACAGTAGCTTTACACGTCAAAGAACTATTAGCTAAAATGAAAAATTAAATAAAATCTAATCAAATATAAATAGCTGTTCCTAATAGGAGTTGATCTTTTGAACAAGCAACCAAAATCTTCACAAGTCAAAATTACCAACCTGCGTGACATTGGCGGATATCAAACACCCGCGGGTCAGTTGAAAACTGGAATCTTTTTCCGAAGCGGTGAGCTTTATGATTTATCTAAGGAAGCCGCTGATTTTTTAAGTCATGATTTAGCAATCAAAAAAATTTTTGACTTTCGTCGACCAAGCGAAATTGAAAATCGACCAGACTCTAAAATTGCACAAGCTACCTATGAAAATATCAATCTTTTGAGCACTCCAGCACAAGCGAATCCGAGTCTCAAAAATATGGTTGTCAATCCTCAAATGGAAAATTATATGTTTAAAGTCTATGCTGAATTGGTTCTCAGTTCGTCAGCTCAAGAAGGATTTCATAATTTTCTATTAGAAGCTTTGTCTTTGCACAAGCCGCTGCTTTTTCACTGTTTTGCTGGAAAAGATCGAACTGGTTTGGCAGCAGCTTTATTACTAAAAATTGCCGGAGTTGCCGATGATGATATTTTCGATGACTACCTTAAAACTAACCAAGCACGCCAAAAAGCCAACCAAGAAATTTTAAATCATTTTGCTGATAAACTAAGCTCCCAAAAATTAAAAGAGCTCGAAATTTCTTTATCAGTTAAGGCTGACTATTTAAAATATGCTTTTGCTCAAATTAAAGAGAATTTTGGCAATTTTGACAATTATTTGATTAGTGGTCTTAGTTTGCCAGCTGATTATCAAGCCAAATTCCAGGCTGCTTATCTTGAATAAGCGAACCTTTTAAAATGATCGATTAAAAAGCCATGAAGTTAACTTCTTCTATCCCATATGGGAGGTGAAGCTTTACTTCATGGCTTTTAGTATTTCATATTTAAACTACAACATAATCCCCACTGTATAGTGAATAATCATCGTAATGATCCCCACAATTAAATTTCGAAAAATTGCAATTTTTGTTAATCCATTACCTAAACGTGCACTTAGATATCCGGTCAATGAAACTGAAAGGCAAACTGCCAATATTGTGGCAATCCACTTAAAATTATCTGGGCTTAACGTCATGGCCGCGAGTGGAAAAATCCCCCCTGCTGAAGCCGAAAACAATGAGGAAAACGCAGCATTCCACGGATTGAAATAACTACCTAGTTTTAAATTATATTTAACATTGATGATCGTTTCCAGCGGTTTTTGATGCATTAAATCTTCAGCAATTTGTTGGGCTGTCTTTTCAGAAACCCCTTTAGCTTGATAAAACTTAACTACCTCGTTCAGTTCAGCAGCAAAACTCGTTTTCAGCAATTCATTTTCAGTAATCACCGCTGCTTTTTCTGTGTCACGCTGGGCACTGACAGAAGCATATTCTCCGGAAGCCATTGAAAAAGCACAGGCTAACAAATCTGCCAGACCAGCAATAAAAATTGTAAACTGATCCGTAGTTGCGACTGCTACACTGAAGAGAACACCGACTACAGTTAAAATACCGTCGTTTGAGCCTAAAACTCCAGCTCGCAAAGTATTTAACTTATCTTCCAATGATGGTTTGCCTTTTTGTTTTAAAATTTTTTCGTCCATTTTTTCACCTTCCAATTAAAACGCCAATCACATACGTAACCATCATCGTCAAAATGCCGGAGCTCACATTTCGAGCGACCCCATGTTTCCAATTAGCATGGCCTAAAACAGCTGCTAGCCAGCCGGTTATTGCTAAAGCAACTATTACTGCTAAAAAAGTTGCTAAGATTCTGGTCGATGCTGGGAATAATAAGATTGCTGCTAAAGGTAAGATTGATCCGAGCGGAAAAGAAATCATTGAAGCGATTGCCGCAGCATATGGGCTAGTGAATTGCCGCGGATCAAAACCGTATTTTTCCCGCACAACAGTCACTAATGGATCTTTCCCCATCATTTCACTGGTCGCCTTTTCGGCTAATTCCTCTTTGATTCCCTGCTCCAGATAACGTTGTTTTACAAATTCAAACTGTTTTTCAAAGTCATTTTCTAATGATAATTTTTGCTCAATTACTGCTTTTTTCTGTGAATCTTTCTGTGTGTTGACGGAAACATATTCACCCATAGCCATAGAAACTGTCCCAGCCAGCATCCCGGAAATTCCAGCCAGAAAAACCGCATAATTGCTAGTTGTAGCTCCAGCTACTCCAATAACAATTCCAGCAACAGATAAGATCCCATCGTTAGCTCCCATCACCGCTGCTCGCATCATATTTACTTTTTGAGCTAAACTTTTCTGTTTCATTAGTTTTCCCTCTAATTTAGAAATATTATAATTTAATAAATATTATATTCTAATTAAAGCGAGATGTAAAGCCCAAACTAATTAGTTAGCTAATGAAAACAGATTTGCAATCTAAAACTTCACAATTGTTAGATGAGGAATCTAATGACTGTGGAGCTTTTCTAAAGCACTTCACAATTGCAAATCTGTTTTTAATTTATTTAACTTCTCAGCCAATTTTATCAGCATAAGTTGCTAAAATGGCCTTTAATTCTGCTTTAGTAACATCTGCTCCAAAAGCTGGACTGCCAGGTTGCAACAGTTTCCCTTGCACTAAAGGTCCAATCACTAAAGGATCAAATCCCAGCGAATCGACAAATTGTTTAACAATTGCTAAAGCTGTCGGTTGATCACCAGCAATCGCTATTGCTTTTCGGTCAGGAGCTCCTTGCGGACGGGCTGCTTCCAACAGTTCATGATAGCCAATATGATTTAAAGCCTTAATTATTTGACTATCTGCTAAATGACGCTGAATCTGCTGACTGCTGGTTAAGCCAGGATGCAAAATCTCTGCTAACAAGCCATCAGTTGGTTGCCAATAATTGGTAGCATCGATCACCACCTTGCCAGCAAAATCTGTTTTGTCTAACTGCTGGTAATGACTCAAAGGAAGTGCCAAAATAATCAGATCTGCTTGCCTAGCGGCCTGTTGGGTCGTTACAGCAACTGCCCCTGGCAATAGGACAGCCACCGTTAATTCAATTTTTTCTGGTGCTGCTGAACCAGCAATTAAAACTTGGTAGCCAGCTTTCAAAGCTAGCTGACCTAAAACGGTACCTAATTTCCCAGCACCAATAATTCCAATTTTCACTTTTGTCTCTGGCCTTCCATTAATAATTCTCGAACTTGCGGTACAACTTGGGTAGCATATAATTCAATCATTTTCAACCGTTCCCGAGCTGGTAATCCGCCGGCTCCGTAAACTAGTTCAAAACGCCCGGCTCCCAGTTGACTGATAGTTGTTGCCAAGCGTTTAGCAACCGTCTGTGGTGAACCCACATAAAATGAGCCAGCTTCGATTTCAAATTTAAACTGTGCTGCTGACATCGGCGTCCAGCCCCGTTCATGACCAAGCTTAACAAAACTTTGCCGCAAATACTTCCATGCTAAGGTAAACGCTTCTTCATCAGTTCGGGCAATTACTCCGTGTGAATGAATCGCCAAAGGATGCAGCCGCGTAGCAAATTGTTCAGTCGCCTTTTGATACAATTTGACATATGGCAAAAAGCGTTCTGGCTTACCACCGATAATTGCTAAGGTCAAAGGAAAATTATAGCGGGCTGTTCGAACTACTGAAGCTGGTGTGCCACCGACAGCAATCCGAACTGCTAAGTGGCCGCTTTCAGTCTTAGGGAAAACAGCCGCATGTTGTAAGGCTGCTCGGGTTTTGCCAGACCAAGTAACTGGTTTTTCCTTTAGTAACTGATTAAAAAGACTAAAACTTGAAAGTTCATATTTGAGCTGATGCTGTATGATGTCAGCTTTATTTTTACGA
>NZ_AHYZ01000015.1 GCF_000255495.1 Liquorilactobacillus vini DSM 20605 | reverse complement strand
TTTTTTGGTTCTTACAAACTAGCAAACTTTCTTTTTAAGCCTGCCTCATTGCTTGCAAATAAAAACAGCGGCGTATCTGCCTGAAATTTTTGACTAGCCGCCAAATCACCAACATCGTACGGAGTGAAACCTAATTGTCGCATCAGACCAGCAACTTGCAACTTAACTCCGGCATCCCCAGCCAATGGCAAAGCTGTCGGATTACCAGCTAGACCCTTTTGTGACAAATCGTTTAAATTGGCAACTGGTAATGTATTAAAAGCTTTAACCACTCTGGCTCCAGGAAAATGTTTTGCTACTAATTGACTGCTGGCCAGTTGATGTGTCTGAACTTCTTCATAGGCACCATCCCGCCGTGGAAGATAATTGGTTGCATCAACAAGCGCACTATCAGCAAATAACTTGGAGTCTAAATCAAAAACTGCTTTGAACGGAACAGCCAAAATGACTAACTCCTGCTGGGCAACTTGAGCTAAACTGCCAGCTTGAGCTTGCGGCCCTAATTTTTCAATCACCGGCTGTAGTTTAGCCAAACCATGTTTATTAGTCAGTACCACCGAATGACCAGCTTTGATAAACAAACCAGCTAATACTTGAGTTACATGCCCAGCTCCAACAAATCCAATTTTCATTCCTAACACCTCCATAATTAAACACTTCTTTCAGCGCCATTGTACCCTAATTATGTTTTTTTTCCAATTATTCTAATTCAATTAGCATTGATGAAATTGACGCATTTTTTCAGCTAAATGAACTTCATGAACCACAAACTCATGTGTCCGACAAATATAGTCATGTTTACGGCCGATTTTTGCAATGTATCCGTTAATATAATCAACTTCGGTTGGACGATTTTTAGAAAAGTCCTGGTACATAGATGGATAATGATACTTATAAGCATGACTAATTGTTGTGACCGAATCAATCATTTCTTTGCGAGTCTGCAAAAGTTTAATGCCTGCTCGTTCACAGGCATCATAGGCTTCATTTAAAAGTTGAGTTGCCATCGCTGGAACGCCTTCATATTCAATAAATTGTCCCATTTGAACTTCAAACATCGTACATAAAGTATTAACAACGGCATTAAAAACGACCTTTGACATACACATTCCCAGATAATCAGGGGCATAAATTGGATTCAAGGCTGATTGCTTGAAATCAGCCATAATTTGCTTGCTAACTTCAGTTGGTTCACCGCCAACATATTGTGAGATATGCATTTCTTCAGTTCCTTTTGCCCCCATAAAGTCAACATTTGCCGGCCCGTCAAGTCGAGTTGCAATCATGGCTGTTCCACATAAAATATGATCTGGTGCAAAGTACTTTGCAATTTTTTCAAAATGTCCCATACCATTCATGGCTGAAAAAACATATTGATCAGCTGAAAAGATTCCAGCTGCTACATCACGTTTTAATTCCTCAGCTAATTGCATTTGCTTCTTAAAAATAATCCAAACATCTGGATGTCCTTGATATTCTTCGGGATAATAAATATTAATGGGAACGATCTGCCGATTTTGATGATCACGAGCAACTGAAACCCCACCTTGTTCACGGATTTTCTCAACATTTGGTTCCCACGTGTCGATAAAATCAACCGTGAAACCCGCTTCTTGCAACATAACACCATAACGATAGCCCATGGCTCCAGCACCAATAATTCCGTATTTCATTTAAACCACTCCTCGTATTAGTAAAATTCAATTGTTAACTAAAAGCGCCCTTTATTCTGATTTGGGAATAAAGGGCGCTTTTTCGGCACGGTACCACCTTTTTAACTGTTAAACAGCAACTTATACCGTGATAATGGGCGGTAACCATTCAGCCTCAAAAAGCCGATCAGAAACTAACAGAGTCTTTTTTAATACAGTCAACATATCCTCGCAGCCAATCAGATACTCTCTATTTGATCACTGTAGTAATACTTATCTCTACCAGTTAGTCTAACAATTGTTGTTTGCATTCTAATATAAATCTCATTAAGATGTCAAGCTTTTTCGGGAGGAAG
>NZ_AHYZ01000016.1 GCF_000255495.1 Liquorilactobacillus vini DSM 20605 | reverse complement strand
TCACTCTAAAATTAGAAGTTATTTCTTAAAATACACTTTTGAGACTCGAATGGCTGTTAAAACCGTAACCGTTGATCTTTATTCATCATAGCGACCTTTAATTAAGAAAAACTCTTCCCAAATACGCTGATCATTTTCCTATCGTCGTTCAAGCTTTTCAGGCCCTAGATTCAGTTCGCCTTCAAGTAATAAAACAGCGATTGATGTGCTCTTAGGCGATACTGGAAATTATTAGTCAAGGACTCAGCTGAATTAGACTATATCAATCTTACTTCAAACGGATCAATTTTCAAAACCGCCAATTATGCGATGCTGATGTCGCTGAACCGTATGCACGACCGGCATTCAGTAAAAAGTTGTGGGTTGATGTCTCATTTCACGAAGCCGACACCAATTTTAAAACCGCTCAAAAATAAAATGCCAAAGTTTATTTACAGACGGTCGTTGTTAAAATTGATTGCCAGAATCATCAAGTAACAACAGCTGATAATCAAGTTTTCGGTTATGACAAACTGTTGCAGCCAGCGATCAGATGTTGCTTTACGTTCCAAAAATGATTATCGCAAAATCAGGAGTTTTAGCGGCGATGATAAACATATTTTAGTTGTTGGCAATGGCTATATTGGCAGTAAAATTGCAGCTGATTTAAAAGTTGAGGAAAATGGAGTCGTTGTCAATGAAAAACTGCAAGCTTCTGATCCAGCTATCTATGCGGCAGGTGATATTATTTCTTATCCGGATCCGATCCTTGGCCGGACAAAATCAGAGCACGTAATGCATGCAACTAAATCCGGTTATGTTGCTGGACAGAATCTGGCTGGCAAACCAACGGACTATACTTACACCCCTTATTTTTACAGTAGGGTCTTTGATGTTTCCTGGGAAGCTTTCGGTAAGATCTCCAGCGGTTTGTCGATGTACCAGGAAAAGCTTTCGAAAAAGGGCAGTTTGACTTATTATTTTGATCAAGCCGGCGAATTGCAGGGCATCTTAAAATGGAACGTCAAAGTCAATCTGAATCATCTCCGCAACATCTTCGGTCAGTATCCTAAACTGACCGATCTGCAAAAAGTTTTGCCGTTAAAACAAGTTAATTAGGCAGACTAACTAAAAGCACTTTTTAAAGAGATGATATAATATAAATGCTGACAGCGGTCGGCATCGGTATTTTTTTAGGGGGGAAACTAGCATGGAGGAAAAAATGAATTTTTGGTACCGCAGTCTGCCAATCTGTTTACTGATCATGATCGGTTTTAATATGCGGTCAGCGTTAACCTCAGTTCCACCAATTTTAACTGATTTAAAAACGGCACTTGAGCTTCCCAGCTGGTTGTTGGGAAGCTTGACAACAATCCCGCTGTTGTGTTTTGCTTTCGCCTTTTGTTCCGCGCTTGTATCAGCACTTCAAATTACTGCCGGTTTTGTTTGCTGCCATGGCGATCTTAGGCCTTGGGACTTGGCTGCGGATTTATAATTTTACAACTTTGATTGTTGGAACTTTATTGCTTGGCTGTGCAATTGCTTTTTTAAATGTTTTGGCTCCAACGACAGTCGCTGTTTATTATCCAGCAAGTTTGGGGAAAATGACTTCGATTTATACCTTGGCAATGACACTTTCCAGTGCTGCAACAGCGGGCTTTAGTGCCTTATTGTCAAAAATTCTTGGCTGGCGTTCGCTGTTTTGCTGGCTCGTGCTACTGCCACTGGTGGCTTTGCTAATCATTGCAGCTTTGGGACGGATTCATCCTGAACCGGCAACTGCTGTTGTCAGCCAGCCAGCAACTAAACCAAAACAGGTCGCTAGTGTCTGGCATCAGCCGCTAGCTTGGGCGTTGACCTTTTTTATGGGATTGCAATCATTACTGTTTTATACGATCTTGACTTGGTTACCGCAGATTTTAAGCGATCAGGGCCGCTCGCAGGCTTCCGCTGGTTTATTTTTGGGGTTATTGCAGTTGGCATCTTTGCCAATGTCAGTGATCATGCCGAATCTTGTTGGTCGCCGGACAAAACAGGCACCTTTGATTTGGCTGATTTTTGCCTTGTTTATCGGCGGTTTTATTTGTTTACTGGTTTCGGAAAGTATTTGGTCGCAAGCTTTGAGCTGTATCTTGCTTGGTCTAGGTACAAATGCTGCTTTTACGATGTCAATGACACTTTTTTCACTCAAAACAAAAACACCGGCTCAGACAACGGCTGTTTCTGGCATGGCTCAATCTGTCGGCTATTTGCTAGCAGCAACGGGTCCGTTTTTGAGCGGTGTACTTTATGCTCAGCTGCATTCCTGGACGTTGGTTATTATTTTGCTGATGATCATCGTTTTGCTCCAGACTTTATGTGGCTTATTAATCGATCGAAAAGAACAGGTATTTGATTGAAGATTGCTCGATCAAACTTTTTAATTAATATCTTGGGGTCAGACTGCTGATTTGCAGAACATTCTTATTCTGCTGCAGTTCAAGCATGATTTGATTCCGTTCATTTTTATTAGCAATTATAAAATCAGCATTGAAAACGATCTTTTTTTCAGTTACTGAAATTATCCGAACACGGATTTTCTCTGTTGAATATTTTTGTAAAAAGTGTTTGATATCATTGATTGCGGCTGGCTGCTGGATGATGACGATTTGCAACTGGACCCTGATGTGTTTGAATAATTTATTGATAAAATAATCATCATGGAAAACAAACTGAATCACGACTAACAGAAAAGTTGCAGCAATCCCAATTGAATAAAGTCCAGCTCCTTCGGCCATCCCAATTGCTGACGTAGCCCAAACTCCGGCAGCTGTTGTCAGTCCGCTGACTTGATCTTTGCGGACTAAAATCGTTCCGGCACCAATAAAACTGATGCCGCTTACTATTTGAGCTGCAATCCGGGAAGGGTCGAGTGCAATGCTTTTAATATTTACCATATCCGCAAACCCATATTTTGAAATGATCATGAATAAAGCGGACGCAATCGCCACGACCATATGTGTGCGGATACCAGCGCTTTTTCGCTGTCGGGATCTTTCATAACCGATCAAGCAGCCGCAAATTCCTGACACAAAGAGGCGCATCAGCCAATCGATATTAGTTAGCAGCATGTTAAAAACCTCCCTTCGCTTTTAAATTCTAGGGGCCTTTGTTTTCATGTTACTACATTACTTGTATAGGGTTAAATACCTGTTAGTGTAAAGTTTTTCTCTGTAAGGGGTTTTCAAATAAAAAGAAGGCCGCCATCCTTCTAATTGAATCAACAAAAAACAAGGAGAAGGAGCGGTCCTCTATGACTGAAATTGTATCAGAAATTGCGGAAATTTTAAAGAGTTCAAATGACTTATTGGAAGCAGAGCTTAAAATCTTACGATTATTTTCGAGCTTTTTATGTGAAGTGTTAGGAACTTCTTTCGAGCGATTGGTTCAAGAATTAGTAAAAGATGCAGATGCAAAAGTGCTGCGAAGAGATCAAAGAACAATTCAGTTTCTTTTTGGCGAAGTAACTTTTAAACGGCGATTGGTTGAAGAAATAACTGGTTGCCATGTGTATTTGTTAGATAGGCATTTAGGAATCAAACCATGCAAACGCTATTCACCTTTACTATTAGCTCGGGTTTCAGCCTTAGCTTCCAAGGGAGTTATGCGCATGGTGGCAAGTGCAGTCAATTTATTGACCCCAACATCAATGAGTCAGCAAAAAGTTGCCGCAGAATCTGTGCTATAACTGGCAATAATCTGAAAAATTAACTGTTTTAAGATACTAGAATTACTGTGTTGACAATATCGTCGCTAGTCAATGAAGCAAAAATCGGACCATTTCGGCATGATATTGTTGGAAGCTTTTTACGAACTTCGAAATTAAAAACTACTTTGGCGAAACATCGTGCCGGCGAAATCAGCGATCAGAAATTTTTATAATTGCAGCAGCTCAGATCAAAGATTTGGTGACTAAAGAAGTTTGGAAAAACTGAGCAAATTGTTAAAAAAAATAAATCATGCTAAAAAAACTGTTTTTAATTAATCTAAAAACGGTTTTTGTTTTTTTTTGAAAGTTTTCTCCTAAGTTTTAACGGATAAAAAGTAAAGATCTTTTTCATGTTGTATAATTATAATTAATAACTTTTAATAATTGTAATTTTTAAGTAGGATTCTACTTTTGGTTGATGAATAAAAATTCTAATTTAGGTGAACAAGATGGGATTGGATTATAAAGTTGTACCAGTTGGCGAGCAAGCAGTGATGATTGATTTTCCCGAAAAAATCGATGTTGCCCAAAATCAGCTGATCCATGTTTTAGCTAATGAAATAAAAAAAATGAATAAACCAGAAATTGTTGATTTGATTCCAGCCTATCATACTTTAACAATTGATTTTGATCCGTTTCAAACGGATTCGGAGAACTTCATTGTCTGGTTGAGTGATTTTTTGCAGACACATTTAGCAACCACTCAGGTCACTTCAAGCCGGATTGTGGAAATTCCAGTCTGTTATGGCGGCAAATATGGCCCTGATCTGGCAGATGTGGCTAAGTTTGCTGGAACTAGCCCAGCTGAAGTTATCCGCTTGCATACTGGTAGTCTATATTATATTTATTTACTGGGATTTTTGCCGGGCTTTGCCTATGCTGGTTTTGTCGTTGCTCAAATCGCTATGCCGCGCTTAGAGCAACCGCGTGTCAAGATCGCAGCTGGCAGTGTTGGGATTGCTGGCAAGCAGACTGGAATGTATCCGGTTGATTCGCCTGGTGGTTGGCGATTGATCGGACAGACACCACTAAAATTATATGATCCCCATTCGCCGTTGCCTTATTATCATGCCGGTGACTGGTTAAAATTTAAAGCTATTTCGCCAGCAGAATTTCACGCAATTAGACGACAGGTCAAAGCAGGAACTTTTCAGATCAAAACAACTGTCAAAGAAAGCGGTGGACTTGAATGATGCGCTCAACAATCGAAGTTTTAAATCCAGGGTTAGCTACTTCAATTCAAGACGCCGGCCGCTGGGGCTATCAGTCAAGTGGTGTACCGGTTTCAGGAGCAGTTGATGAATTTGCTTTTCGCTTAGCTAATCTTTTGGTGGGCAATCAGCCAGAAGATGCCGCCATTGAATTCATGATCTTAGGACCAACACTTAAATTTAAGGGACCGACTTTTATTGCAATCACGGGAGGAACTTGTCAAGCTCAGCTGGACGGCCAGGTTTTGCAACTCAATCGAGCATATCAAGTCAAGGCTGGTTCGGTTTTGCATTTTAAACCGATCACTGCTGGGCGCTTCGGCTACTTAGCAGTTAAGGGTGGAATCTTAATACCATTAATTTTGCACAGCCGAGCTACGACCAGCCGGATCCAATTAGGCGGCTTAGCGGGACGGAACCTGCAAGTCGGAGATTGTTTGCCAATTGCGGTTTTCTATTGCTTAAGCAGCCTCGCCCAGCGGCAGTTGATGGTTGCGCCTCGCCCAGCCGTTAAAAAAGTGGTGCTTCATTTTGTCAAGGGACCACAGTGGCAGCTTTTTTCCGCTCAAGCCCAGCAAATTTTTACAGAAGCTGCATTTACCGTTTCCCAGCAGGCTGATCGGATGGGTTATCGTTTGGCCGGGCCGGCTTTACCAGTACCTGCTAAAAATATGCTGTCTGAAGGAACAGTGACGGGCAATGTTCAGATCACTCGTAGCGGCCAGCCAATCGTTTTACTGGCAGATCGGCAAACAGCAGGTGGATATCCAGTTATCGGGACAGTTTGTCTAGCTGATCTGGAACAATTGATTCAAGCGCAAAACGGTCAGCAGTTTTGTTTTCAAGCAATTTCCGTAGCTGCTGCTACTCAGCGGTTGCATGAAAAGTATGATGATTTGCAAAAATTAACTACCAAAATCTCGGCGACCCGTTATCAGTTACCAATTGGTCCGCAACAGGTGGCCGGCCAGCGAATCGCTGAACTTTTTGACTAAAGGATTCAGTGACAAATCATATTTAATGGTAATAAATCGCTGAAGTCTTATTGAAGGAGTGAAGTTGGAATGGAGATCCCAAATTTAAATGATTTGATCAAAGTTTTTGAGGAAGCTGGTTTGACTAAGTTAGTGATCAAAAACCAGGCTGAAAAAATCGTTTTGGAAAAGCAAACTAATCCTGTAATAAATGCTGATTTAAGTCGGGCTGCTCCAACCAAAACTGCCGCTGCACAAGCAAACAACGTTGAAATTGTGAAAGCGCCTTTTATTGGAACTTTTTATCAAGCACCAAAACCCCAAGCGGCCCCTTTTGTTAAAGTTGGTACGTCGGTCACAGCCGGTCAACAGCTAGGGATCATCGAGGCAATGAAGATGATGAATGAGATCAAAAGCCCGCTTGCTGGTAAAGTCGTTAAGATTTTAGCGACTGACGGTGCAGCAGTCGAATATGATCAGCCGTTATTTGAGATTCAGAAGTGAGGGTTAAGCAATGAAAAAAGTTTTAGTTGCTAATCGCGGTGAAATTGCTGTTCGGATCATTCGAGCTTGTCGTGAACTTAACTTAGAGACAGTGGCTGTTTATTCGACGGCTGATGCCACTGCCTTGCATATCAAATTGGCAGACCAAGCTGTTTGTATTGGACCAGCACCAGTGCTTAAAAGCTATTTGAATCAAACAGCGATTTTAACGGCAGCAAAATTGACACACGCCGATGCGATCCATCCTGGTTATGGCTTTTTATCCGAGAATGGCGAGTTTGCCAGAAAATGTCAGCAAGCGGGTTTGACTTTTATCGGACCGGCAGCTGATGTGATCGATCTGATGGGTGAAAAAGCAGCTGCCCGCAAAACGATGTTGGCTGCTGGCGTTCCGGTAATCCCCGGTAGTCAGGCAGAATTTACTGATGCCGCAACTGGTTTGGCGGCGGCCAAAAAGATTGGCTTCCCCGTGATGCTTAAAGCTAGTGCTGGCGGTGGCGGCAAAGGGATGCGAATTATTAAAAATGCAGCTGATTTTTCTCGTGAATTTGCCTTGGCCCAAAACGAAGCTCAAAATGCTTTCGGCAATGGCCAAATGTATCTTGAAAAATACTTAGCCCATCCACGACATATCGAAGTTCAGCTCTTAGCTGATCAGTATGGCAGAGTCTTAGCTGTTGGCGAACGGGACTGTACGATCCAGCAGCATCACCAAAAAGTGATCGAAGAAGCACCGGCAGTTTGCTTGTTGCCGCAGACCCGCCAGCAGATCTTACAAGTCACTGCTCAAGCTGCTGAAAAAATTCATTATGTTGGAGCGGGAACGATCGAATTTTTATTGGCTGATAGTGAGCATTTTTATTTCATGGAAATGAATACGCGGATCCAAGTCGAGCATCCGATCACTGAATTGACTAGTCAGATCGATTTAGTCAAATGGCAGTTGAAAATTGCAGTTGGCGAACATTTGCCAGCCAGCAGCAAACCGGCTACCGGATTTGCATTAGAATGTCGGATCAATGCTTTTTCAGCCGGCAAGATTACTGGATTGCATTTGCCAGGTGGTTATGGAATCCGAGTTGATACGGCTTTATATCAAGGCTATTTAGTCCCGCCAAACTATGATGCGATGATTGCTAAAATCATCGCTTATGGCGAAGACCGCCTGGAAGTCATTCAGCGGATGCAAGCTGCTTTAGATGAGACGGTGATTAGTGGTATTCAAACAAATTTAGATTTTTTGCTGCAACTGTTGCGTGAGCCGGATTTTCAAACTGAAAAGACCGACATCAATTGGTTAGATCAACTCAGTTTGAAAAATTGAAAAATTTCGTTGTTTAAAACTTTGAATTGTTAATTAAAGGAGGAATCGTTGATGTTAAAAACTGCTTTGAGTTCTCTGAGTCCAGTTGAATTGCGGCAGCTGATCCGGCGAGGAGAATATACCGATCAAACTAGCGGCTTGGCACCAGGATATACCCAGGCTAATTTGGTAATTCTACCTAAAAAGTTAGCTTATGATTTCCTGTTATTTACCCAGCGTAATCCTAAACCTTGTCCAATTTTGGAAGTTAGTGATGTCGGCAGCCGCAAATTGCACCGTTTTGCGACTGATATTGATTTAGCTAATGATTTTCCCAAATATCGGATCTATCGTCATGGTGTCTTAGATCAAGAAGTCACTAGTGTTGAACCATATTGGCGTGATGATCTGGTCAGTTTTATTATTGGTTGCAGTTTTTCCTTTGAATCCGAACTGATCACTGCTGGGATTGAGATCCGTCAGATCACCGAGGGAGTCAATGTACCAATGTATAATACCAACATTGCATTGGATCCAGCAGGACGTTTCCATGGAAATATGGTGGTCAGCATGCGGCCAATCCCGGAAGAACAAGTTGTGACGGCGGTTAAAGTTACGGCTGCCATGCCGCGTGTCCATGGAGCGCCGATTCAAATCGGTGATCCAGCTAAGATCGGGATTAGCGATCTGGCTCATTCGGATTATGGTGATGCAGTGACGATCAAACCGGGTGAAGTCCCGGTCTTTTGGCCTTGTGGCGTTACCCCGCAAAATGTGATCATGCAAACCAAACCAGATTTTGTGATCACCCATTCACCAGGGCATATGTTAGTTACAGATGTCAAAAATGTTAGCTTAAAGTATCAGTAAATCTTTGCATTTAAGGGGGTGGTTGGATTTTAGTTAGGGAAAATAAGAAACAGGAGGAATCACAGTTGAAGATTGATTTAAACAGTGATTTAGGCGAAAGTTTTGGGCGTTATCAGTTGGGAAAAGATTCGGAAGTCATTAAGTTAGTCACTTCAGTTAATGTTGCTTGTGGTTTTCATGCCAGTGATCCAGATGTGATGGCGCAAACAGTTGCTGCTGCGCAAGCGGCCGGTGTCGGTGTGGGTGCACATCCTGGTTATCCAGATCTGCAAGGGTTTGGTCGGCGGCAAATGAAATTGACTCCATTGGAGGTCAAACATTTGGTCATGTATCAAATTGGTGCGTTGCAGGCTTTTACCAAAGATCACAAGTTGCATCATGTTAAACCTCATGGTGCCTTGTATAATATGGCAGCTAAAGATCATGCTTTGGCTTTAGCTATTTGTCAAGGCATCCAGCAAGTTGATCCGCAATTGCCGATTTATGGTTTAGCCGGCAGTGAATTGATTAAAGCAGCGCAAGAAATCAGTTTGCCGTATGCTCAAGAAGTTTTTGGCGATCGTAATTATTTAGCAGATGGCAGCTTAGTGCCTCGCAGTCAGGCCAATGCGGTAATCACCGATCCCCCAAAAGTTGCTGCTCATGTATTGGAAATGGTTAAGACACATGCGGTTACGGCAATCGATGGAACTAAAGTTAAACTTCAAGCCGATTCAGTTTGTGTCCATGGTGATAATCAAGCAGCACTAGCAATTGTGGCTTACTTGCGCAAAGCTTTGACACAGGCCAAAATCACTTTGCAAACTTTTTAATTGGGTCAACAGATATTGAAATCGGTAAGATAGAAAGAAGGAATTGATATGGCAGATAAACCCAACAAGGCAGATTTAAATATACCTGATTTGGAGCAACCAACACATTCTCCGCGGTCGATTGCAATGGGTGCAGCCTTTTTAATGGCGATGTCAGCAGTCGGCCCAGGATTTTTGACTCAAACCGCAACTTTTACTGGTCAATTAGGCGCTGACTTTGGCTTTGCAATTTTACTTTGTATTATTTTTGATATCATCGTTCAGATGAATGTTTGGCGCATAATCGTTGTCAGCGGTCAAAAAGCACAGGAACTGGCTAATGATATTCTTCCTGGATTAGGATATGTGTTATCTTTCTTAGTAGCAGTTGGAGGGTTATTTTTTAATATCGGCAATATTGGTGGTGCCGGTTTAGGCTTGAATGTGCTCTTTGGAATTTCGCCGCAAAATGGTGCTTTGATTGCTGGAATTTTGGCAATTTTAATTTTTGTCGTTAAAAATGCTTTGACCGTGATGGATCGGACCGTTCAAATTTTGGCAGTGATCGTTTTAGGGATCTTGATTTATGTGTTATTTATCATGAAGATTCCGTATGGGACGGCCATCCAACATACCTTTGTTCCTTCAAAAGTTGATTTTTATTCGATTGTTACGATCGTCGGCGGGACTGTCGGCGGCTATATTTCTTTTTCCGGTGGTCATCGGATTCTTGAAGGCGGACTGATTGGTGAAAAAAACATTAAATATGCTAATGAAGGTGCTTTGACCGGAATCGGGATCGCTTCACTCGTCAGAATTTTACTGTTTTTAGCATGCTTGGCAGTTGTTACGACTGGTGTTAAATTAGCTGCTAGCAATCCGGCAGCAACTGTTTTCAAGACTGCAGCTGGCAGTTTTGGTTATAAATTCTTTGGGATCTTACTGTTTGCAGCGGCGATTTCTTCTGTTATCGGCTGTGCGTTTACTTCCGTTTCCTTCTTGGACTATGCCGTTAACAAAGGTAGCAGCTACGAAAGAATCCATCAGGCAATGATCGTTGGCTTTATTGTTGTTTCAACAATTATCTTTTATTTCATTGGTTCGCCAGCTCAGGTCTTGGTCTTTGTTGGTGCTGCTAACGGTTTTATTTTACCGATTTCATTAGCTATTTTACTGATTGCCAGCCATCATAAAAAAATCGTTGGCGATTATCATCATCCCAACTGGCTGTTTTATTCTGGCTGGTTGGTCGTTTTGTTCATGGCTTTTGCCAGCATCAAAACAGTGATCGGCTTGTTTTAAAAGTTAAAAATCTTTTGCCTCAAAATTTATCACCAATAGTATTGTTTACCGCAGTGCAGAGAGTACAAAATAGTTTGTGTAAAAGAACAAAGGAAAAGTCCGATTGAAAAGGGAATCCCTTTCCCAGATGATTAAATCATCCAAATCAAACCAAAACGGAAGGATTCCCCATGGATTAGTTTACCAAAAATTTAACCCAAACTCGCTTGGTCAAATGGTGATGTTAAAGAACTTTTTCGTCAACAACTCGAAACAGCTATTAAGCAGATCTTGCAAGCTGAACTAACAGCTTTGTTTGGTTATGATCCTGATGACCGCAACGGCTTTAAGTCAGGTAATCCTTGTAATGGTCAGTCAGATCATTTAATTGACTCTGAAGATAGCAAGTTGAAGATTGCTGTACAATGTAATCGTCAGGGTCAATTTCATAATCCCTTGCTTCTGGCTTATTCTCGTCGCCAAGATGCTTTAAAAACAATAATCATTTAGCTTTATTCTAAAGGCGTTACGACCCGTGAAATTGCAAGATTTGATAGTATTCTGCTAAAAAAAATCATGTACAAGCTGTGACAATGGATAATTGGATTCGGTATCATTATAAGTTTCAGTTGGTTGAGAAGGTTAAGAATTTAAGATAATTTATTCCTAAGAATGAGAATCTGCTTGTGTCAAGCAAATCCTTATTCTTCTTTATGCGTATCAAAATAAATTTGTTAAAAAACTAAAAAGAAAAGCAAGCCCATCAGCTTTTGAATTTTCCGAACTTGTAAAAGTTATGAAAAATTTTAATACCAATGATATGTTTCCCAATGCTTCATGGCATTTACCCAACTGCCATAACGTTGTGAAACATATTGAGCTGCAACTTTGTCTTGATTAGCAGCTGAGTAATCACCATTTAGATATGACTCATCTAACTGGTACTTGCCAATATACTTCCCGTTGCGTGCATTATAATTTCCACCGGATTCATGTTGAACAATATATGCTTTAGCATCTGATTCAGCTTTTGAAAGACCGGTATCATCATTTGTTGAACTAGTATCATTGTTAGCACTTGCCGTAGCCTGGTTGCTGGAGGCAGTCTCCAAATTTGTAGCAGCTAAATTTGTTTGCGAAGAATCCGTCGTAGTATTTGAATCCAAAGTTTGATTATCTGGAATCGTCAATTTTTGTCCGACTTGAATATAATTAGGATTGGATAGATTATTTAATTTTGCAATCGAGTTAACATCGGTATGATAAGTTTGAGCGAGCCCCCAGACGGTATTTCCCCATTTTGCAGTTATGGTTGAAGTTTTATCAGCATTTAATTTATCATTAAGTAGATTACTAAAAGTTTCCTTAGCAGTTGTTGCTGAAGAAGAAGGATAGTAATTCTGTAAATATTGAAGATTAGATATTTTTTCAATGCTCAAAATTTAATTCCCCCAAAATCAAAAAAACTAGATTATTATAATTTTTTTAGTGAAAATAACTTTTGAAGTTAGTATAAATAATTATAGTTCATTCGAAGCAAAAAAACAATTTGTTTTAATATTTAATGAATGTTTTTTGCAGAAAAAAAAGCTACTAAACTTAAGGGATTCAACGAATCCGTTTTAGTAACCAACTTCAAGTTAAAATTATGATTCTTTTTTAATTCGACAAATAGTTCCTAAACTGACACCATATTTGGTAGCTAATGATCTAATTGTGCAGCCCTTAGATAAATCTTTTTTTAAGGCAAAGTAAATTGCCCTTTTTTGAGGATCTGGTGAGTTTGCACCATATAGAATTGGTTTTCCCTTGTAAACTCCTCTTTTTTTGCTAGTGCTATTCCTTGTTTTTGACGTTCACGAATTCGTTCACGTTCACTTTGTGCTTGGAATTTAAAAACAGTAATTAAAATATCGGTTAACATATTTCGCAAGTTAGGATCAGGAACAGCAGAAAAGTCTGGTAAATCAAGGCTTTGTAACGAAGCGCCTTTTTTTCTGATAGTTTGAATGATTTCAGTTAAATCTTCTGCATTTCGACCTAAGCGATCTAAGCTAGTAACGTAAACGATATCATTTTTTTTGATTTTATTTATAAGCCTGATAAGTTCAATCCTATTTTCAATGTTCTTACCAGACTTTTTTTCAGCGAAAATTTTGTCTACTGGAATTTTTTTTAGTTGAACTATTTGACGCTCCAAATTTTGATCTCGTGAAGAAACCCTAACATATCCTAGTTTCATATTGCTTTCATCCTACTCAAATTATTGAATATATATATCTTACTAATATTATATTC
>NZ_AHYZ01000017.1 GCF_000255495.1 Liquorilactobacillus vini DSM 20605 | reverse complement strand
AGGTGTTCTTAGAAACACCACAAGTAACTGTCATAAATAAACAAAAGTTTTACATTGTGAAGCCCAAGCAAGGTGAGGACTTTACCCTACCCAAGAAATGGAGCAGCAAAACCCTTGGTAAAACTGCGATCAAAGCCTTAGTCACCAAGGGTGAAACCAGCAAACTAAAGGGATTCAAGAGCAAAAAGGGAAAGTCGTTTGACGCCAAGTTAAAGCTTGACGGCCATAAATTAAGTTTTGATTTAGATTAGAACCTGCCTACCGCCCTGCACTACGTTCCGGTTGGTGAACCCGTCATTTAGGTTCACTTTTACAACCCTAAAAGTAAACCCAAACAACGGGTGAGATTAGCAACGCAAAGGAGATCATGAAATGGATAACGAATTAACAGTCATTGGGAGTGAATTACCGGTTTTGCAGACTAAAGGAGCCTACAAGTATTTAAAAGAAATTACTGGAAATGAAGCTTACTATCAAGTGGCTTGGCAAAAATTAGCCGATGGCTACGTTGCCCTTTATGGCACGACCCCGATTCAAATAAGATCATTGCCAACATTGAATGATATTTTTGAAGATGAGGAGGGGTAACTTATGCCAAATAAAGCAGATGTTAAGGCTTGGAAAGCACAATTAGTCGCCCAGGCTGAACAGCAAATCCTAAAAGTAACTGATAGTGGCCAATTTAAAAAGTACCTCAATACCTTGGCTAAATTCCATCATTATAGCGCCAGAAACATTGATTTGATTTATGCGCAAAATCCTCAAGCGACCCAGGTCGCGGGATTTAAGCAATGGCAAACAGATTTTAACCGCACCGTTAATAAGGGCGCTAAGTCCATTCGAATTGCGGCACCGATTATTAAGAAATTGACACCTGCTGAGCAAAAGCGACTTGATACTACCGACGAACGGGCCATTGTTGGTTATCGTTACCTGCCCATCTTCGACGTGGCACAAACTAGTGGTGACCCTGTCCTAAGCGCTAAAGACTTTGTCAAAGAAAATTTGGCCGATCATCAGAATGTGACAAGCTTATATAACGCGTTCAAAGATTATTTAAACCAGCAAACCGACCTTAAAGTCAGTGAAGTTCCTTTAGCGACGCTAAATGGGGCTAAGGGGTATTTTCAACCCAGCACTAATGAAATCGTCATTGGTGGCGATGAGCCCGACAATGCTTTGAAACTAAAGACGTTATACCACGAATATGCGCATAGCCAGCTACACGGCTTAAAATCAGCCTTTAAAGATCGGCCACGAGCCTATCAGGAAACCCAAGCCGAAGCGGTTGCGTATGTTGCCATGCAAAATATTGGCGTTGATACCAGCAACTACTCACTCGGTTACGTGGCCACCTGGGCTAAAGATAAAGCCGTGATCCATAGTGCTTTAAGTGAGATCCAGCAAGTGAGCAACAAAGTGATTGAGCTTAGCGACGGGTTAACCAAACAATTAGGCTTACAAGAAGCCCCAAAAGAGCCTGAGCATGATCTAAAAAAGTTATCAGCCCATGATCTTAATAAGTCCTATCAAGGCTTGCAACAACAAGTTCAGCAAGCAACTAATCCACAACAAAAATCAGAACTAAAAAATAAATTAAATGATGTACACCAAGAAATCAGTGAGCGAACGCAAAAGCAGCTGAAAGCATTTGCTGAACAGAATCCGGAAATCAAACAACCACGGCAAGATGAATCCCAGCAAATAAAACGCTAAGAAGCTATTTGAAATTTGTGGTAGGCAGTAATGTTATGCGAGGTTTCTATAAAAAACATGAAGAAATATTCATGTTTGTTTGGATCTATTTTTAACATTAATTTTATACTCTTCGACTAACGAAAAAGGTCTAATATGCTAATTCACTGATCACAACATTGATTTAACCTAATTTTGTGTTGAAAAATTACGGAAATAAAGCTAACAAGACGTAAAGGCGATTATTTTTATTCGTCAATGCATCAAAGTTTGTATCATCCAATTAAGAGAGGGAAACTAAAATTGTTAAATTATTATATACCTGATTTATTCACAAAAATATGCAAAA
>NZ_AHYZ01000018.1 GCF_000255495.1 Liquorilactobacillus vini DSM 20605 | reverse complement strand
AATGTAATTGGTTACATTATGTTACCGATAACATTAAGAAAACGGTTGCATTGAGAAAAAAACAGTATAATAATGAGATTTGTAAAGAAATTGAAAAAAAGAAGGGGGATTTTCCAAATGAGGAAAAGCTTCAAAAGGTTAGGGATGTTGGCATTGGCAGCTGGCTTGACTTTCTCGCTGGCAGCTTGTGGTAATAATAGCAGCAAAGGTAAAACTGTTAAGATTTCTATTTTGCAGGGGAAAGTTGAGGTCAATAAACAACTTAAGCAAATTGCAAGTATTTACGAAAAGAAACATCCAAATGTTAAAATCACGGTTCAGTCAATTGGTGGTGGCACACAGTATGATCCAGTATTGAAGACACGGATTGCTTCTGATAATGCACCTGCTATTTTTAGCCTTGATGGACCAGCTAGTGTTAAGAAATTTAGTCAGTATACAGCGGATCTGACTAACACTAAATTAGCTAAGAATGCTGTTAAGGGAACATTAGGTGCTGTTACCAGCAATGGTAAAGTTTACGGCATTCCTTTTAATGTTGAAGGATATGGTTTTGTCTATAATAAGAGCGTTTTTAAAAAAGCAGGTATTGACCCTAATTCATTGACTACTTATTCCAAACTTAAGGCTGCAGTTCAAGAACTTGATAGTCAAAAAGATAAGTTAGGTATTAAAGCTGTCTTTGCAACTGCTGGAAAAGAAACGTGGCAATTTTCTGATCATTTAGCAAACTTGTATATTGGTCAGCAATTTGATGGGAATGCTTCAAAGCTTTATAAATCAAAGACAATGAAGTTTTCGAAAAATCAAGAAATGAAGCAAATGCTTGATTTAATGATGCAGTACTCAGTTAAGCCTGTTATGCAAGTTGATTACTCTGCTCAAGTAAACAAATACTTCTCTGAAGGAAAAGTAGCTATGATCGAAGCTGGTGACTGGATTTATCCAACCGTTCAATCGATCAATAGTAAATTTGCTTCTAACGGTATTGGCATGATTCCAATTCCTGTTAAGGGTTATGAAGGCAAATTACCCGTTGGTACATCTATTTGGTGGGCTGTTAATAAGCAAGCTTCCTCAAAAGTACAAAAAGCTTCAAGGGATTTCTTGACTTGGTTATATACATCTAAACAAGGTAAAAAATATGTTGTAAATAAATTACAATTTGTTCCAGCATATAAGGGATATGATAGCTTTAAGATGAGTGAGCCTTTAACTCAGACAGTATTTAATGCATCTAAAGAAGGCAAGATAATCGGTTGGGCCTTCCCTGCTTATACTGGTACTTCTTGGGACCCAGATAAATTCCAAGTTGAATTGCAGAAATATATGTCTGGTAAACAAAGCTGGAATAAGACAGTTACTAATTCAATTCAAGGGTGGAAAACACAACAGGAATCTGAATAATAATTGTTGGCTTTTTAAGAGAGGAGGAATTGCTGTGAAAAACAGAAGTGCATCGTTTTGGTTGTTTTTAGCACCGACATTTATTGCAGCATTGATTATTGTTTTCATTCCTGCCATTATGGGACTTTTTTATTCCTTTACTGATTGGAATGGGATAACATTTAGTCATTTTATTGGTTGGCAAAATTATGCAAGTTTGCTAAAAGATCAAGATTTTATCTCAGCTTTTTGGTTCACCGTTAAATTTGTGATCGTAACGGTTATTTTATTAAATGCTATCGGCTTAGCACTTGCTTTGTTGGTAACACAGAAATTCAAATCAAGTAATTTATTACGAACAATTTTTTTCATGCCAAATTTAATTGGCGGTTTGATTCTTGGATTCATTTGGCAGTTTATCTTTACTGAAGGTTTTGATGCAATTGGGAAAGTATTGCATATTCCAGGAATGAGCGATTGGCTAACAACTCCAAGTACCGGATTTTGGGGGTTAGTGATCTTGACTGTTTGGCAAATGGCAGGCTATATTATGATTATTTATATTGCTTACCTGCAAAACGTACCTGATGATTTGATTGAGGCTGCTGAAATTGATGGTGCTTCACCATTTCAGAGATTTAGATATATAACATTTCCAATGATTGCGCCAGCATTTACCATTTGTATGTTTTTGACCTTATCAAATGGCTTCAAGATTTATGACCAAAACCTTTCTTTAACAAATGGTGGGCCTTATAATTCAACACAAATGTTGGCACTGAATATCGTTAACACAGCATATAACCAAAATTACTTTGCGCGTGCTGAAGCAAAAGCTGTTATCTTTTTCATTGTTGTTGCGGCAATTTCATTAGTCCAAGTTGTTTATAATAAAAAACGGGAGGTGGATCTCAAATGAAGCATCCAGGCAAGTTATTGTTGGAGATCTTTGGTGTTTTAATTGGACTCCTTTGGCTTTTCCCGTTTTATCTAATGGTTACTAATTCGTTTAAGACTCCTAAAGGTATTTTTGCCTCGATTCTGAGTCTGCCAGGCAAATATTTCACGACTGATAATTATGTTAATTCTTATAAGGCGTTGAATTTCTTATCTTCTTTCATGCATTCGCTGATTATTACGGTAGTTAGTGTGGTTTTATTGATCTTTTGCTCATCATTGGCTGCCTATGCTTTGCAAAGAAATAAAAGCAAATTAAGCGGTATTATCTTATTAATTTTTATTTCAACAATGTTAATTCCATTCCAAGCAGTTATGATTCCACTAATTGCTATCTTTGGTCAAGCACATTTGCTGAATATGTATTCACTGATGTTCATGTATCTTGGATTTAATGGTAGTTTGTCGATTTTCCTATATCAAGGAACGTTAGGAAGTATTCCATATTCACTAGATGAATCAGCAGAATTAGAAGGTGCCACCAAATGGCAAATATTTCGGAGAATAATTTTTCCAATGCTGACACCAATGACGATGACTGTCGGAACTTTGAATGTTATTTCAATTTGGAATGATTATTTGTTACCTTCTTTGGTTTTGCCACAGCGACAATATACAATCCCGCTGGAAATGTATATGTTCTTTGGACAATTTACTAAACAGTGGCATTTAGCGATGGCTGGTTTAACGTTATCTGTTTTTCCAGTAATCATCTTCTACTTTTTCGCTCAGAAGTATATTATTAAAGGTGTTACTGAAGGAGCGGTTAAGTAATTGGTATACTTCAGATTTTGGTTAATGGAGGATAGCGGAGGAATTGAATAGTGAACTTTAATTCAAAGTTTGGTAAAAATTTTCTAAAATTTGGGAACTTTTTGGCAATGATAGTTTCTGTGAATTTAATTTGGATAATCATTTCACTTCCTTCAATTGCAATGCTTTTGATTATGATTGATTCCAGGACTCTGAAATCTTTTTTAACAGGTTTAGTGTTATTAACTATCATGAATTCTGTTTTCCTCTTACCGGCAACAACAGATGTTTATTTAACTATTTTAAAATTGGAGTCTAAGAAAATGAGGGGCTCCTTTTTTAAAAAGACTTTTATAAATTATTTAAACTTAAGAGCAAAATATCCCTTCTTTTTGCTCTTTAGCTTATTAGCAAGTGGTTGGTTGTTCTTATTTATGAATTTTAAAGATCAAGTTTTTAAAAGTGCATTTTTGCTGGGCGTAGGGCTTATTTTGATGGCTGTTTTCTTAGCCTGGAGTTTGAGCTTGAGTCCTTTGGTGGAGGAAAGTTGGTATGAATTAATTTTTTCTGCTCCATTAAAACTTTTAGGAGCCAGTTTGATCTTACTCGCTTTGATAATGGTAAATGTATTTTTGAGATTATCATTTTTATTGATTCTTTGTAGCATTTCTTTAGCAGCTTATCTGGCAATTAAGTTACTTTGGAAGGAAGATGAATCGGTTTACTGATTTGAAAACGATCAGTATAATTTGAATAATTACCTGTTCTTTTCTTTTTAGGGTTCTTTTTCAAGTGGTACTGATAAATAAAATTGTTTAATTTGCAATTTAAATTGGTATAGCTGAATTATTAGACTATCTGTTCTTCGGAATGGGTAGCTTTTTTGATGTAGTAATGATAGTTTAGACTGACATAACTGTTTTTTAAAGATAACAAGATTCTTAAACGAAAGTTCTCAAAATTTCTAAATCCATAGGCGGTCCGTTT
>NZ_AHYZ01000019.1 GCF_000255495.1 Liquorilactobacillus vini DSM 20605 | reverse complement strand
AAAGAATTACGTCGATTGGTTTAACAATCGACGAATATCACAGAAAACAAAAGTCATGACTCCCTGCGAATACAGGGAACATGCCTTAGCAGTTTAAAAATATTCAATTTTGTCTAACTTTTGTGTTGCACTTTAAACCGCAGAATGTTTGACGACTTTTTTTATATTTTAGAGGAGGATCTGAATTTGTTTGAATGTGTGAATGTATTTAAATCAATTAAATCAAGTTAGCTACTTGCATTAAGATTGGCACAACAATTACGAACAAGACAGTTGATGTTGTAACAAGGTTAGTAGCGTAGTCAACATCACCATGTGATTGATCAACTAGAATAGGTAGGACAGCTAAACCAGGAGTAGCTGATTGAATGATGAATGAGTTTGATTCGATAGTTGGTAATGAAGTACCCATCATTGAACCACCAATAAGAATAATGCTAATCATGATTGCAGGAGCAACCACAAATCTACCTAATAGAGCTAGGATTGTATCACGGTCGAATCTGATTGATTTCAAACCTGCATCGGCTAAGATAATACCGATGTAGATCAATGACATTGGTGTAACGATACCACCGACCATGTCCAAAGTCTTGTTGATCCAGTCAGGAACTGGGATAGCAAGTAGTAAGAAAACAAGTGATACTAAGAAACCAACAAGTGGAGCAGGAAGTAATTTTTTCCAGTTAAAGTCTTTCTTAGCACCCTTTTCAACGGTTGGATCATCACTTGAGATGAAGAAGATACCAACAGCCCAAGTTGAAATTGTATTCATAACATAGTAGATAAGAAAGTAAGGTAAACTCTTAGTTCCAAATAAAGCCATGTTTAGAGGTAAACCGATAAAGATGGTATTAGCATTAACGAATATGTTAATGAAAGTACCACGACGGCCCTTTCTAATACGGAAGACCTTTGTTAAGATCCATGCAATGATGTAACCAATCGTGAAACTGGCGAAGGTAAAGATCAGTCCGCCGGACAAACTTGCTAATTTATCTCTGTTCAAATATTTAAGAACAGAGACGAAGATTGAAGCAGGTAAAGCAATTTTCATAATGATAAATGAAATATTGCCTTTAAATTCGTCGCCTAAACGTCCTGATCCTCTTAGCCAATACCCCAAAGCAATGACAAGAACGATTTCAGCAACACTTTCAAGTGAAGTGATAAATGCAGCCATGAATAAATTCCCCTTTATTTAACAAAAATTTTAATTAATATTTAGGTTCCCACTTAAGATCAGCAACTGCTTTTTTAGCGTCTGTAGCAGTTGTTAATTTTTCGTCAATAGCTTGTTGAGCAACACCATTGGCAACAGTCATACTGAACTTGTCTAGTTGTGAAACTGGAGGAAGAACAGCAGCACCAGGTTGTGTAGGATCAACGATACCACCCAATGAGTGAGCAGCTTTGTTGATCATGCCATCTGAAAGAATCTTAGCATTAACAGCCATAGAACCAAGACCAAGACCTGGGTAAACTAAAGCGTTATTTGCTTGACCGATATGATATGTAACACCATTGTATTCAACGGGTTCAACAGGAATACCAGTAGCAATAAGAGCCTTGCCATCAGTCCATTTCAAAAGGTCTTCAGCCTTAGCTTCAGCAAGCTTTGTAGGATTTGACAATGGGAAGATAATTGGACGTTCTGTATGAGCGGCCATTTCCTTGATAACAGCTTCTGTAAAGGTACCAGGTTGTGTTGAAGTACCAACAAGAATAGTAGGGTGAACAGCTTTAACAACAGCTTCTAAGTTTGTTAATTCATCAGCATTAGTAAATTCACTACGTTTTCTTGTAAATGGCTTTTGTTCTGGTGTTAAATCTTCAGTATCATCGAACAAAAGACCTTGTTTGTCGACTAGGTAGAAATGTTTTCTAGCTTCATCTTCAGAAAGTCCTTCTTCAACCATTGCATCGAAGATTCTCTTAGTAATACCAGCACCGGCAGTACCAGCACCAAATGATAGATAAACTTGATCTGTAAGTTTTTCCTTGGAAATATTCAAAGCACCAAGAATACCAGCAAGAGTAATAATACCTGTACCTTGAATGTCATCATTGAAGGTAAGAATATTATCTTTGTACTTATTTAAGATGTTAGCAGCATTGCTACGGCCAAAGTCTTCAAAGTGAAGATACATATCAGGGAATAAGTTTTCAGCAGTTTCAACAAATTTGTCAACGAAGTTGTAGTACTTGTCGCCAGTAACACGTTCGTGATGATTACCCATGTATAGATCATCAGCTAATAATTCTTTTCTGTTTGTACCTACATCAAGGACAACAGGAAGAACTGATTTAGGATCAACACCAGCAGCAACTGTGTAAACCATTAATTTACCAACAGAGATGTCAACACCTTGAACACCCCAGTCACCAATACCAAGGATACCCTCACCATCAGTAACAACGATTAACTTGATATCGCGACCAGCAGATGCATTCTTCAATGATGCTTCAATATCATCTTGATCATCGATTGATAAGAAAGCGGCATTTTGTGGATCTAAGAAGAGGTGACTGTAGTTTTCAATTGTGTCAGCGATTGTTGGATCATAAACAACTGGCATAAATTCATTAACATGTTGACTGAATAACTTGTAGAATAAAGTAACATTTTCATTGAAAAGATCCATCAAATACATTCTCTTAGCCAAGAATGTATCCTTATTAGAATAGTTTTCATAAGCTTGTTCGACTTGTTGATCCAAAGTTTGCACGAATGGTGGCAACAAACCTTCGATGTGATTTTCTTTTCTTTCTTCCTTAGTAAAGGCAGTACCTTTATTTAAGAAGTGATTGTTTAATAGATCTAAACCCTCATATTTCATAAAATGATTCCTCCTAATTTAATTTTCTAACCATAATCACATTATAATAAAAAGTATGATTTGTTATATCAATATATATAAACATAATTTTCATATATTGAATTTATAGAAAATATTAACTTAGCATATTTTTTTATATATTGTTTTCTTAACTAACTTTTAAAGAGTATCATATACCATAATAAAAAATATAGTCAAATATATTAACTTGGTAGATTGCAAATTTAATCCGAATTTTTTGACAAATTGGTCAGCATGACCTGATAAGGTGTTTGCCAGTCAAGTATTTTAAGTGGTCTCTGATTAATTTCGAGTAAGGTGGTTTTCAAGCCTTGAGCACTAATGTGATCAAAATAAGTCCCCTTAGGATAAAAATAGCGTAAGTTCCGATTAAATCGTTCATTACTGCCGCGCTCAGCTGGCGTATAAGCATGGCAGTAATAGGTCTTAATACCATATTGTGCTTCAAGTGATACTAGACCGCTAAACTCAGTGCCACGGTCCACCGTAAAACTATGCACCGGGCCATTAAAAGTTCCTAACCACTTTTAATGAGAGCGTAAAATATCATCATAATTCAATGTCTAGTTCGAAATTTATAATTAGAAACCTTTTTGGGGCAAATTACATGGATACTATTTCTTAGTTAAAATATGAGTCTAGTGACTATCGGTTGAAACTAAAGCAACTTTTTTGACAACGCTTACCAACATGCTGTAATCTTATTTAATATATAACAAATAATCTATATACTCTTTTCCATATCTAAAATCATATGAATGGAGGTTATTGAAATGCCTTGGAATGAACAAAATTACCCACCATCAATGAAAAATTTGAAAAAAGTGGTTCGAAAAAAAGCTATTGAGATCGCAAATGCGCTTAAAGAAAAAAATTATGACGATAAGCGGGCCATTTCAATTGCTACGGAACAAGCGGAAAAATGGTATCAACATCGCTCTGATTTAAAAGACGACACTCCATTCAAGAAGAATTTAAGGAGGCATAGCTAATGATATCACTTTTGGAAAAACACCCAAACAAAATTACTCCTCATATACCAATAGAAAAGCCTAAAAAGCAATTACCACAAAGATTTCCAGTAAAGACTCCACCTGAAAACCCCCAAATAAATCCAGAAAAAATATACCCTGAAAAACAACCTGAAGAGCCGGTTAGGCGTGATTAATAAGCCGTTTATGTTAGATTACAAATTCCAATTTGAAGGGGGCCACATAAATCAGAGTGAATTCCCATGAGGCATACTAAATACAATATTGGAGACTACGTTTTAAATTGCAAATAATTCGGATTAAATTTGTAATCTACCTATAGTCAAAATAAAGCCAGCGAAAGCGAGGAGGACGTCATGAAACAATACACGAAATTTTTACTGATGATTCTTGTCTCTACAGTTATTATGTATGGGTTAATGTACCTTAATGTGTTCCAATTAGATCATATTTTTCTAAGCCAAACGCGACTGTATATGGCGCTAATTATGGGCGCCACCATGGCCATTGTAATGCTGTTATTCATGTGGTCAATGTACCAGAATAAACGTTTGAACCGCCTGATCCTACTTGGTAGTGCGGTGATATTTGCTGGCTCGCTTTATCTAGTTCGTAGCCAAGCGACCGTGCACGATGCAGCTTGGATGCAAGAAATGATCCCCCATCACTCGACCGCGATTCTAACCAGTGAACGCGCGCAACTCAGCGATCCGGAAGTCAAAGCCCTCGCACAGAAGATCGCTAAAACGCAACGTGAAGAGATCACGGAGATGAAACGATTATTGAAAAAAGTTGCCGATCAATAGATCAATAGCTGATAAAAAATTGCAATAGTAAGTTAGCCAGTGCCGATAAAGCACACAGACGAAAGGGCTCATGGGAGTTCCAGGTGGATCAGGATTAGGCGGCGCGGCCTTTGCGCGCACGTGCTAATTCCTTTCGAAATACTTCAGCTGGTGTACAGAACTTAAGTAAGCGGCGCGGGAGATGGTTGAGCCGAGATTCAGCTTGACGGGCCAGACTGGGTGTAGCTAGATCGAGTGATTGCCCCTTAGGAAAGTAACGTCTGAGTATACGATTGTGGACCTCATTAGTGGCGCGTTCGGCCGAGCTATAAGGGTGGGCATAATAAGTCTCGGCAACACCCTCAAGCTCAGCCGTTAGCGTGGTGAACTCTGTTCCGTTATCCGCCGTAACTGTCCGCATAACGTCACCGAATTCAGCCGTAATATTTTGCATGGCATAAGCCACAGATTCAGCGTCTTTACCCTCGATCAAGCGGACAATCTCATAGCGCGTTTTACGTTCGGTAAACGTTAATAGGACACTCTCGCTACCAGCACGTTTGCCAATGACAGTATCGATCTCAAAATGACCAAACTCGTGGCGCGTTTCTACTCGCTTTGGCCGTTCTTCAATACTACGACCGAGTAGGCGCTGATGTTGGTGCGAGTGGTGCTGGGTCGTCCGGCGTTTTGTTTTTTCCAGCAGATCAAGGTTACGGATCTCCAATAGTTGCGCATCGATATAGTTGTACAAAGTCTTCGTACAGACCATTTTGGCCGGCTTAAATAACCGGTGCTTACGGGCATAACCAACAGCAGCGTCCGGAGACCAGCCCTCATGGCAGAACTTATCATCAAAGTAGGCTAAGAAGGCCGTCACTTGGCTAAATTTTAATGGACGTCCACAGTTTTGCCGCTTTATTTCATAGCGATTCTGAGCGGCTTCAGGGCTGTAAATTTCAAAGTAGTGTTTCTGATTATTAACGCGTTTAACTTGCGTGACTCGACCACGCTTGAGCTCATTATTGACGGTCTGGTGGCAGACGCCTAATCGAATCGCTATTTGCCGTGCTGAGCATCCTTCAACGTGCCAAGCGGCGATTTGACCGCGTTCGATTTCCGATAAATGGTGACCTTTTGGGCGTGGTGTGATAGACTGTTCTTGCATCAAGACGAAAACTTCTTTCATTGTTTGTTGTAGGAACTTCAATGATACCTGAATTTTTCGTCTTGGTGTTTTTTTTTACCATTTTGGCTGCGTGGCTAACTTAATTATAAAACGCGCGCCCCTTCGATAACTAATGGTTTTCTAATATTTGTGGTAGTAATAGTATAGCTCAAATTTAACGCAATTTCAGTTTCCGCGCAAATAATCGTCTCAAAAATTATCATTCTTGACATGCGACGCGTTATTTGACGTTAGTCATGGTTTAAACGTGCTTATTAGTTGGTTTGTTGTTCGTCCGCCGATGTGCGTCCTAACGTGCCAACACGTGTGTACGCCGATTTCAGTATATTCAAGCATTAAAATGTGGTGTCGCAGCCAGCTGGAGTGCAAGTTGGGTTGCACGTTCGAGCAAATCGTTTGTTTGTTGTTCCCAGCGGGCCGCGAGTGTGTTGGCCGGGTCGTGCAGACTAGTTAAGATATGTTGGGCGACTTGCAACGCGTGTGGTTGATGTAAACTGGTAGCCATAGTTTGTAGCGCGTCAGCTAGTTGTTCGCCTTCAGTTAGCTGTCGAGTCACTTGCATGGGGGTTTCGATGGCAACTTGTTCGTTGGCGCGCTGACCCGCCTGAATCCAATTATCCGTACTAGCTGGCACTGGTAACCAGAGCATCAGTAAAACGAACCACGTTAAGCAGGTCAGTTGGGACAGATCAACGCCCGCACCGGCCCATGGGTTCAGGTCTAAGTTACGTAATTCCAAGTATTGAATCCCATCCTGACATAGTTGTGAATGACCACCGGCATGACGCAATCGAACCTGACCGTAAAATTCCTTGGTCGCACTTAATTTTCCATTATCAACGGCCGCTTGCAGTGTTTGACAATAGTCATTTAACGACGCGTACGAGACCGTAACACCCGGCCGATTGGTATACCCGCTAGAACTGTTGCGTAAGCTTCGAACGGGCTGGGCTGGTGGCGTAAGACCAGACTGTGGCCAGCAGCGTGGTGAGCAGCCATAAAGATACGTCAGTAGCCAGCGATAGTGCAAATAATTCTGCGCAATGTGCAGGTAACAGCGATTTTGAAAGGTAGTGAAATCACGACTATCTGTCTGGGCCTGATACAATCCCATCATCAGACTAGCCGCTAAGCTTACATTACAGTGAACACCTGACAACATTTGACGTCGTCGGCCATAGCGGTGAGCAAGTCCTTGTCGATAGGCGACAGCGGCCGCATCCAACTTAGCAATTGGAATATCCCGGTCTTCTCGTGGAAGTGTGGGCGGCATGCTTAGCGGCCAAATCAGTTCAGGCAGAAGCCTTTGCCGGACTTGTTGTGTGAGCATCGTTAAGGCGTGCAACGCAGCAACCGCACTTGCTTGCGGTTGGGTGACTAACTCCAACTGTGTCTCCGCAAAGTCCCGTTGCAGGCCGGACAACTCGCTGATAAGTGTTGGTGATAATGCCGTATCCGCCAAATGACCGGTCACCGTTACCCGCTGGCCTTCCCGTTCCAGCCCAATCTGAACAACCTGTGCATTGATCAACGCCGCATTTTCCATTAATAATTGTTGCCACTCCATCCACTCACCTCGCTGATTCAATCTAAATTTATCGTAGCATAGTCCCGACCTTGGTTCACTGATTATGACCTATTATTTAGCTGACTTACCATTACGAAATGAGTTTCCGCGCGTCCCTGCTTGATCATCCAAAGGATCAAAAAAACGAGTACCCAGTATTACCGGGTACTCGTTTTTAGGGTAATAATATCGGGTCTAGAATTTTTGGTGTTGGAAAGTATTTCCATTCCAAAAGTACTAGGCCCTAATTTAAAAAGCCATTGATAATGGATCAAAAACGGCCACTAGGGTATACCCTATTGGCCTTTTTCATTTCTGTGCTATACTAGGAATTACAAGTGTTCATTAGAACTGCCCAAAAGGAGAATTGGAAATGGCTAAAATCGGTTATGCGCGTGTGAGTTCCAAGGAGCAACATTTAGATCGACAGTTAGCGGCTTTAAAAGACGTTGATAAATTATTTACGGATAAATTAAGTGGGGCTAACACTAATCGGCCAGAACTGCAAAAAATGCTGGCCTATATTCGTGAGGGTGATATTGTAATGGTCACTGAATTAGATCGCTTAGGCAGAAACAACCAGGATTTGACTAAGATCATGAACTCTATTCAAAATAAGGGGGCCACCCTAGATGTGTTGAATTTACCGTCCATGACAGGGATTGCTGACCCAAATTTACGTCAACTGATGACCAACTTGATTATTGAACTCTATAAGTATCAGGCCGAAAGTGAACGTAAGCGAATCATTGAGCGCCAGCAGCAAGGAATTGCCTTAGCTAAGCAGCAGGGTAAATATCATGGGCGCAAACCCCAATATACCCAAGACGATCCCCACTTGCAACATGCTTTTAAGCTTTATCGAGCTGGCATGAGTGACATTGATGTGTCCCGAAATACAGGTATTAAACGGACGACCTTTATTCGATACCGTGTGAAATACGGTATTAAAAGAAAATAGGGCCCCCTTTTGGTTAGCACATGAGGTATACCCCCAAAGTTAAAGTAAAAAACTTTAACTCTGGAGGTATTTTTTTATGACTAAGATTTCAAAGACCGTTAAATTGCGTGCCCTGATTGACTACTTTGATGGTCAAGGCAGTCTGAAGACCATTGCTAATAAATATCAGATCTCACTAACTGTCTTTCACATGCTGGTGGCCGCTTATCGGACGCATGGGGCGAAAGTTTTGTTTGAGCCGCCTCAAGTAACGCCAAAATTTAAAGTTCAAGTTGCCAGCTGGGCGATTAGTCATCATGCCTCATATACTCAAGTGGCTGCTGAGTTTGGCTATGTCGGCAGCTCACAAATTTATCAGTGGAAAGAAATTTATCGCAATCAAGGGCCAAATGGGTTATTGTGTATATCAAAAGGACGGAAACCCAAAATGACTCATAACCAAAAGAAACCAGCTAAAAAATCATCAAAAGCCAAAAAGCCAACGCCAGAACAGAATCGATTGAAACAATTAGAAGCTGAAAACTTAGAATTACGAATCAAAAACGAAGTGTTAAAATTATTGGCCTCGATGAAGCAACCCCCCAAGAAATCGCCCAAGTAATCTGCCTACTCGAGGCCCAATTCAAATTAGCGGACCTGTTACGGGTTCTTCCAATCGTCCCCGCTACTTTCTTCTACTGGCAAAGTAAATTTAAGCAACCCGATCCCGATGCCCAGCTACGGGACATTATCATGTATATTTGGAATAATGACCATCACATGGGCATTATCCGGATTACGCAAGTGATTAGAACTGAGTTTAATCTTAAGGTCAACCATAAGCGAGTTGATCGGTTAATGAAGCAGCTTAACATTTACGGTGAAGGCTATCATAAAAAGACGCGTAAATATGATTCTTCGAAAGGGCCTGAGGGGAAGCGGGTTAAGAATAAATTGCATCGACGCTTTCAAACCGATCGGCCTTATCAGAAAATGGTTGCCGATGTAACTGAATTTAAAATTCCAGCGACGCAAGAAAAAGTCTATCTCGAGCCAATTATGGACTTATACAATAACGAGATTTTGACCTATGCCATTACTGCGGGTAGTCCGAACCTTAAATTTGCCTTACAGCCTTTAAATTCATTGATTACTTCAATTCCCAATCAGCCTTATAAACAATTTTTACACACTGACCAGGGGTGGCAATATCGCCATCAATCCTGGCAGAAGAAGCTTAGGAAAGCTAAACTGACACCAAGTATGTCTCGACGGGCCACTTGTTTAGACAATGCCTGCATGGAAAGCTTTTTTGACAAATTAAAGGTTGAGTTAGATGATTTATCAAATTACCGTTCCGCTGAAGAATTAATAACGGCGGTTAGAAATTGGATCACTTATTACAACACTCGCCGCATCCAATCA
>NZ_AHYZ01000020.1 GCF_000255495.1 Liquorilactobacillus vini DSM 20605 | reverse complement strand
ACAAAAATGAAACTAGGCGGCACATCGCCGATAAAATATCGACTCCGTGCCGCCTAGAAAAGACAAGCAACTATTCACTTTAGCTTTTGGGGTACACCTCAATTACGCTTATTGGGTAGAGCCTCTTTAATATAACATAAAAAATAGCTAAATCTAAAATTTTTAATTACTTGGTGATTTTTGAAAAGTCTTTTCAAAATGAAAAGTACTTATTTTGTAGATTTCATAGCAAAAACGGTTTCTTTGAGATATTTTTTTAAATCACCAGCTATTTCTGGATTTCGTAATCCAAATTTGATATTAGTTTCCAACCAACTTAATTTATTACCGGTATCATATCGTTCACCCTTAAACTCATGAGCAAATACTCTTTGAGTTTGATTAAGAATGTCGATGGCTGTGGTAAGCTGAATTTCACCACTTGAATCTGGTTGAGTTTCTGATAGAGCTGTAAAAATTTGTGGTGTTAGTACATATCGTCCGATAATTGCCAGATCACTCGGAGCAGTCTGAGGATCCGGCTTTTCTACAAAACGCTTCACGTTATATAAACCTGGAGTAACTTGTTTAGCGGGATCAATAATACCATATTTTGACACATCTTGGCGAGGGACTCGTTTAACTGCCAATGTTGCGGCCCCGGTTTTGGTAAAACTATTGATTAATTGTTTGGTTAATGGAGTTTTATCTCGTGTGACATCATCACCTAATAACACAGCAAAGGGGTCATTTCCAACAAAACTTCTGGCAGTATAAATGGCATCGCCTAATCCATGTGGATGAGGCTGACGAGTAAAATAAATATTCATATTATTGGTCTTGCAAATCAACTTAAGTAAATCATTTTTACCACGTTTAGCTAGATTAGCCTCCAATTCAGGATTAGCATCGAAATGATTTTCAATTGACCATTTTCCCTTGCCAAGGACAATTAAAATATCCTTAATTCCCGACTGCTTAGCTTCGCTAACGATATATTGAATAGTTGGAGTATCAACAATTGGCAACATTTCTTTAGGTAAGGCTTTTGTTTCAGGAAGAAAACGGGTACCTAAGCCGGCAGCAGGGATAATAGCTTTCGTTATTTTTGACATTGCTTTAGCCTCTTATTATTTATAATATGATGAACCATTAAAGTAATATTAATCAACAAAAATTATATCACTAATAAGAGCAAAAATATAAACACCTTATTATGAATGCTAAGGGGAAATGAGAGTATAAAATAGTTTGTGTAAATGAATAAAAATCCTATTGAAAAGGGAATCCCTTCCCCGTATGATTAAATCATCCAAATCAAACCAAAACGGAGGAATTCCCCATGGATCAGTTTACCAAAGATTTAACCAAAACTCTATTATCAAATGGCGATATTAAAGAACTTTTTCGTCAACAACTCGAAACAGCTATTAATCGAATCTTGCAAGCTGAACTAACAGCCTTACTTGGTTATGATCCTTATGACCGCAGTGGCTTTAATACTGGCAATTCTCGTAATGGCCAGTATTATCGTTTAATTGACTCTGAATATGGTAAGTTGAAGATTGCTGTGCCGCGTGACCGTAAAGGCCATTTTCATAACCACCTGCTTCCAGCCTATTCTCGTCGTCAGGACGCTTTAGAAACAACAATCATTCAGCTTTATTCCAAGGGCGTTACGACCCGTGAAATTGCCGATTTGATTGAAAAAATGTATGGTTCCTATTATTCAGCTACCACTGTTTCTAAGATCACTGCTCAGGTAACTAAACAGATTGAAGCTTTTCATCAACGAGCTATTAAGGCAAACTATGTTTGTCTCTTCTTAGATGCAACTTACCTACCTTTACGCCGTGATTCAGTTCAAGGAGAGGCAGTCTATATTGCTTTAGGTATTACACCTGTCGGCATCAAAGAAGTTCTTGATTATCGAATCGCTCCAAGTGAAAATGCAGGAGTTTGGTCAGAAATGGCAGAAGATCTTAAAAAACGTGGATTAGAACAAGTCCAGTTGATCATTGCAGATGGAATGGTTGGTCTGCAGCCAGCATTATTGCACGCTTTCCCGAAAGCTAAATTTCAAAGATGCCTAGTACATGTTATGCGCAATATTGGTTCGCATGTGCGTTTAAAAGATCGTGAGGCGATCTTAAATGACTTTAAAGAGTTGCATTCAGCGACCGATGTAACTGCAGCACACAAGATCTTAAATGATTTTTATGGTGCATGGGGGAAATCGTATTCCAATCTGATCCAGCAACTTAAATCCATTGAAAATGAACTACTAGCTTTCCTGAGTTTTCCTCCGGCCATTCGACCGACAATTTATTCAACCAATATCTTAGAATCACTGAACAAAAGAATCAAACGCAAGACCAAACCCAAAGAACAGTTTCCAAACGAAAAATCTTTAGACAATTTTATTGGAGTTCAAGTCATAAGTTACAACGAAAAATACTTCAATCGTAGCCATCGTGGTTTTGGTCAAGTCAAAGACACATTAGAATCACTTTTCGAATAATGGTTTAATTTTGCCGGGGAAAGGGATTTTCATTTACACAAACTTCTTGACACTCCCGGCTGATGCCAGTTTGCTTATCTTTAGCATAACGTTTAATCCAAGCATAAATGTTTTTATCTGAAATACCATATTCGCTAGTCAGATCTTTTACCTTTTCCCCATTTTGATAAAGAGACACAATCATCTTCTTAAAATCAATATCATATTTAGTGGCCATATAGGATATCTCCAATCTTGATAAAGATATTCTACCAAAAGCTGTCCATAATTTATACTAGCTCCAACGGCTCCACCCACTCCTGAAAAAACGTTCCAAAAATTTTTAAGTAGACGACTATCAAAGAGTCTCACTTTATTCATGCTAAAATCCACCTTTAAATAGTTATAATTACTATAAATTCTACCCGTAAAACTAATGTTTTTCCTACAATACTAGCGCTTGACCATTGGCTTAAGCGAATTGGTCGTACTGGCTATTATGAAATCATAACTCTAATGACGTTAGCCACCTTCAATGCATTAGATATATTCAGTATATTAAATATATCTAGTATACTGAATATATTTTCACTTATTTTGTTTCAGTTCAAAAAGCTTTCGCTCATTTTCTGGTAAGGTTTCAATATATGCTTCCAAAGCTATCTCCACAACTTTATACATTGGGATATCCTTAGCGTAAGATAAAGACCCAATCATTTTCAAAACTGGTGGATCAACTTGCACAGGTTTACGGTCTTTAGCATTATATTTTTTTTCACCATAATCAATCTGTACATCATCCGTAATCTTAATATCATCGGCTTTAATTTCTTCTAAATGATTAATTCTATTTTTTTCAGTGTTTTTATTGATTAATGCCATTTAATTCAATCTCCTTGCTTTTAGCTAACTCTTTATTATTGTCAATGTCATAGTATTGTGGTGTAAACTTAAAATCCACTACATCACCAGTTAATTCAAATGACTTAATTCTTAATTCTAACTCTAATAATAAATCAGCAAAGATGGCCCAAATCTTTCGATCTTGATAATCATCTAAAGTAATACCATGTTCTCCAAAACGATCCAAGCGTTCAAGCTTTTTAATAACTGTGAAAAAAACGTTGTCTCTGCCATACCGTTTAACAGTTTCTTCATAATTTATTTGTTGCTGCTGTTTTCTATTCTGAAAAATAGCTGGTAAAACCCCAGCGACTTGAAAATGAGCATCCTCTGGAAATGCATTAACCATAGGTGTTAAATAATTAGCAATTAGAGATGCTGTTCCATCCATTGAAAATCGCTTAACTTCCTGGACAGGAATAATATAATCACAGCACATCATAATCGCATCAACAGCATTATCTGTACTTGGTGCAACATCAAAAAAAATATAATCATAATCCTCTTTTATTTCATCAATTAAACTTGTTAAAAATAAATAACGTTCCCGCTTACTCTTGCTATGATCAAGAATCCACTCATTTAAATTATGTGTTCCAGCTGAGCCTGCAATAAAATCCAAATTAGGTGATAATGAAAATATAGCATTTTTAAAAGTACCTTTCATAACCGCATTAGTAAAAGATTGTGGATACTCAACATTTTTAAAAGTTCTACTCATATTTTGGGTACTATTAGCCTGAAGATCAACATCAATTAACAGCGTCTTTTTTTGAAAAAGTTGCGAAGCCACTAAAGCAATCATATCCGTATCGGATGTCTTTCCGACACCACCCTTTAAATTTGTAAAAACTATGACATAAGCCATTTATCTTCCTCCAGACATTTACTATACTTAATATACTAAATATATTCAATATAATAAGTATATTACATATACTGGATATATTCAATATAATAAGTATATTACATATACTGGATATATGTAATATAGACACTTTGTAAAAAATATATTTAGTATAAAAGTCTTGATTTAAGGAAATTTAAAGTGTATTCTTACACCATAAAGATTTATTAAGCTTTATCTTTAACAAAAATAAAGGGCCTACTCAAAGAGAGTAGAACCTAATTCCAATTCATCCAGAAAAATAAAAAAGCCTGTCCGCCCGACAAGCTAGTTTAATACCCTAAAAAGAATACATTATGTAAGTTGATTATATCACGAATTTTAATAACTACAACTTCAGGATATCAAACGAATTTATTTTTCTCCGACAAGCTAAAGGAGAGTATAAGTTATGAAAGAACCACATTTTTACAAAGCTCAAGAAATTTACGGAGAAAACTTTCTTCAACTACCAAAAGTTTTATTTACTAATTCCAAATACATAAGTCTAAGCAATGACGCTAAAGTTGCTTATGCACTTTTAAAAGATCGGTTCAATTACTCAATCAAAAATAATTGGATTGACGAAGAAGATAATATTTATTTTATTTTTACAAATAATGAATTAATGAAACTTTTATTATGTGGGAATAAAAAAACCGTACGTATAAAAAAAGAGCTGGAACAAGTAGGCTTATTATTTCAAAAAAGAATGGGTTTAAATAAACCTAATCGTCTATATTTATTAAGACCTGAGGTCACAGCAACAGATGTTCACAAGCAAATAAACGCTGAAAACGTTGATAATAGCGGAAGTGTCAAAACGACACTTCCAGAAAACGTTGATAATAGCGGAAGTGTCAAAACGACACTTCCAGTAACAGCAACAAACACAAGTGCTGAAACCCTTGATAATAGCGGAAGTGTCAAAACGACACACAATCTATATAAAGAATATAATTTAGATACTAATAGATACAATAATACAGATACTAAAAAACCATCTGATTTTAAAACAACAACAAATTTAAAATTTCCACAAGAAAAAGTTATTGCACAAAATCAAGATCTACTAAAAAATGCAGCAACATTCTTAACTGATCCTGATACAGGGAAACATTTCTTAAATCAGGAAAACATACGACTTTTGCAACTTTGGAGTAATGATCCTAAAGATTTTAGACATTTTTGTACAATTGTGTTAAATGCTAAAAACGCTGTAATCAAAGAACACGAAGAATTTAACGAAATTCCAAGTCTGCTCTATATGAATTCAGAAGAAAAAGTTTTACAAGAATTGATAGGAAATGTAGTTCGAAGCTGTTTTAACTATGTTCGAAGTGGTAAAGAGATTAAAAAAAGTTTTGATAGTTTTATGTTTGTGTCGTTAAGAAATGCGTTGGAAACATATGCTGCTAAAGAGCTGGTAAAGCTAAATAAAGAAAAAGCCGCCCTAGAAAGGTAAAAAACAAGGTATAGAGAGCTTTAAATAATTAATCTAGGTAAAAGGACATAATGCCCCTAAAACTTGTTAAACAGCTTTTAAACACGAAATAAAAGGAGGGTATAAAATTATGAATAATCCATACAGTAAAGAGTATCTAAAAGATGTACTAATTCGTTTTGCATATCATTCAACAGGAATTGAGGGGAATACCCTAACCTTAAATGATACTAGATTGATTTTAGCGTATGGCCAACTTCCAAGTGAAAAAGGGCATTCTTTAAGGGAAGTTTTTGAAGTCGAAAATCACCGACAAGCTTTTGATTATCTTTTTAAAGAAGCAGCAGACAAAAGACCTTTTTCACCGCTGATAGTACGTAATTTTCACAAATTATTAACCGATCATATTCTTCCAGACGGAGGACAGTATAAGAGCCTACCAAACTATATTCAGGGTGCGGAGTTTAAAACGGCAGAACCTTTTGAAGTGCCTAACAAAATACAAACCTGGTGTAATCAACTTAATCAATCATTTCAAACTGATAAAAGTCTTGATGATACTTTGACTACTTTAATGGAAAAACATATTGAGTTTGAAAGAATACACCCATTTAGTGACGGTAATGGTAGAACAGGCAGAATGTTAATTAACTATGGCTTGGTTTTAAAAAAGGAACCGATATTGGTTATTGAAAGAAAAAATCGTGATGAATATATCCAATATGAAGTTAATGAAGATGTACCAGGACTAGTTAAATATGCAAGAAATAAATTAGCTAATGAACGAGAACGTATGCTAAATTTTTATCAAACGGCCGAGAGGATAAGAGCATTTCAAAAGAAAGAGTTCAATTTACTTCAAAAGACCACGAAGCCGTTTCTAAAGAACAACGAATAAGGAAATTAAATGATATCCAGTTGAACAAAGAATATACTAAGCTGAATAAAGTAAATACCAAACAGCAAAAAGAACTAGATTTGATCAGAAAAGAAATCAGTAATCGAACTCAAAAACAGCTTAAAGA
Organism: Liquorilactobacillus vini DSM 20605; assembly: GCF_000255495.1. GTDB lineage: Bacteria > Bacillota > Bacilli > Lactobacillales > Lactobacillaceae > Liquorilactobacillus > Liquorilactobacillus vini. Next base: position 12,094 of record NZ_AHYZ01000020.1, on the reverse strand, counting down.
ATTTGCTAAACAAAATCCAGAAGTTGGTTTACAAAAAAACAAAGAAAATAAAAAGGACAGTCCTAATTTGTAGGATTGTCTTTTTTGAATTTATTAGGCTTTTTGTTTTTTATATAGTCAGAAAAAATGTTCAAAAGTTGTTCTGTTTCAGCAGCATTAAGATTTTAAATTTCAAAATATTTATCTAAGAGTGCCCCTTTTTGAATTAATAGTCTAGTTCGCTCTTTTCTTTTTTTAGTATTTTCAAAATATTTTGATTGACGAAGTCTGAAATCTGCTTGCTCTATTTTCTGTTTTAAGTGAGCTTGTTGTTTGACTAACTTTTCATATTGATTAGGCATAATACAACCTCATTATTTAAAATTGACCATGTGCTTGATCTTGTTTTAGAAATTCGGATATTTTTTTGACAAGGACTTGATCTGATCATTAGATAAACTAGCATAATCTAAGTTTGCTTGGTTGATAATTTGCTTGCCTAGTCGTTGTTCAATCCTATTTTTTTCGTTTTTAATTCTTTGAGTTATTTCTTTTAATTTGGCTTCCTGCTTTTGAATTGATGTTTTAGTCATACTTAAGCCACCCCTTTTAAATCAAATATAATTATTATTTATCCTATCATACTTTAAAAATATGATCAATTATTAAAAGTTGAAAAATTTAGGGTCTGATATTACAATAAGGATAAGTTAGGCAATCATAAAGCTAAGTGAAACGAGGCTAAGGCGCACTTACACGTCATCATAGATGACGTTGTGCTAAAACATAAAAATGTGTGTCAGAAGTCGCCTATGGCGACAACAAATTCAAAAGCAAAAAAAGGTGGTGACTGATATGGCAATTTTTCACATGAGTTTTCAAAACATTAGTGCAGGTAAAATGAGAAGTGCAGTTGCAAGTGCTGCTTATCGTAGTGGCGATAAATTGTTTGATGAAAAAGAAAATAGAAGTTATTTCTATGCTAGATCAGTTATGCCAGAAAGCTTTATTTTAACTCCTAGGAATGCACCAGAATGGGCGAGTGATAGAGAGAAATTATGGAATGAAGTAGAGAGAAAAGACCGGCGAGCGAACTCACGCTATGCTAAAGAGTTTAACGTGGCTTTACCAGTTGAATTAAGTGAAGATGAACAGAAAGAATTATTGACAAAATATGTACAAGAAAATTTTGTTGATGAGGGTATGGTTGCCGACGTGGCAATTCATAGAGATCACCCAGATAATCCGCACGCCCATGTGATGCTAACGAATCGACCTTTTAACTCAGATGGTAGTTGGGGCCAAAAATCAAAAACAGAATATATTTTAGATAGTCATGGTAATAAAACAAAGACCGCTGCAGGTAATGTTAGAAATAGAAAAATTTGGCTGGTTGACTGGGATAAAAAAGAGAAAATTAATCAATGGCGGCACACCTGGGCTGTTAGTGTGAATATGGTTTTAAAGGCAAAAAAACTACCAGATCGAATTAGTGAAAAATCATATCCAGAACAAGGTATTAATGAAGTATCAACAAAACATGTAGGAATTAATAGCAAGCGCCATGAACGAGCAAGCTTTAATCAACAAGTAAAAGAGAGTAAAAAATTAAATGCACAGTACAATAATGTTAAAGAAAAACTCGGGCGAAAAAGACATTTGGATATGCTTAGCAAGTATTTCTCATTCAACGAAAAGAAATTAGTTAAAGAGCTTAGTCATGAACTAAAAACCTTTGTTAATTTGGAAACGATAGATGATAAACGCAGAATGCTTTTTAATTGGAAAAACAGCCTGTTAATTAAACACGCGGTTGGAGAAGATATAACTAAACAATTATTAATGGTTAGTCAAGAAGAAAATTCATTAGAAAAGGCTGATCAGCTTTTGAATACCGTCACAGATCGAACGGTTAAAAAGCTTTATCCGGAAATTGATTTTGAAGCAACAACAATGGCTGAACGGCGTGAGTTGATTAAAGAAACAAACAATGAAGAAACTGTTTTTAAAGGAGCAGAATTAGCAGAAAGATTGGCCGCAATCCGTGAGGATTTGTTGACCCAACAAATTTTGTTATTTACTAAACGACCTTATGTTAGTTGGAAGTTCTTGTTAAAGAGTGAAGAAAACGAGAAGAATGTATTAGAGCAAGTTCTTAAAACCCAAGGCAATACCTTGAAAGATTTAAGCCATGCAAAACGAGGGATTTTGGAAGTTTACACACCAAAGCAGCAACAATTAATTGCTAGAAAGATAAAAGAAATTCGAACAATTACTCAAATTAAACAAGTTATTAAGATTCAATATCAGGTAATTTTACAACGAGCTTTCCCACACGGTGAATTAGATCAGCTTTCAATCACGAAACAAGAGCAAGCTTATACAGCTGTAATGTATTACAGTCCAGGGGTCAGACCTTTTAACCAGCAAGACTTAAAGCGCTGGCAAACAGAGCCACCGGTAATGTTTAACTCAACAGAACATCAGCAAGGGTTAGCTTGCCTATCAGGTAAAATAGCGATAGATCAACTAAAAAACAAGCATTTACAGTTGGTCTTGCGCCATGATGGAACACGGCAGTTGTTTATTGGCGAGTGTCAAACTGATAAAACAGTTGAAAAGAGCCAAATAGCCCAAGCTCAAAAAAAAATAAAGGAACAAAGGGAGAAATCAGACCAATATCGTGGTCAAAAGCTAAACAATTATCAGCCGACAAACTATAAACCATTAAAACCAAAACATTTTTTAGCGGTTACATTTAGTGATGTAATAATGCAGTTTTTATACGCAAAAAATGAAGAAATAGATAAGAGAAAGCAACAAAAAGGACTAAAAGAAACAGAATGGGAAATGACGAAGAAACAGCGACAACATCAGATTAGAAACCGGCATGAAGGTGGTGGCCTGCATATGTAACAAAGTAATATAAATGTAAAAAAATAATGTGCATACAAATACTCAATTAAGAACCTGTCCGTTTTTCAAAAAGAGAAAATCCCTGCAAATTTACTTTGTCGAAAAGATGGAAGGAAATTGGAAAATGTTAATTAAAGCAATAATTAGCAAATGGACAATGGACAAATTAAAAGTAAAAAGGGAAAGAAATTTAATACCAAGTGAGTTATCAATTTTGAGTAGTAAAGATGATTCCAAATATATCAAAGGAGTTAGCAGTGCCGGAATAACGAATTTGAGAGCGAAAAAATTTGTAGAAATATAACTTTCATGTTATATTTAAGGCAATATGGCATATGAGCTATATTGAAAGTGAGAATATTTATGTATGAGATAGAGGCTTATGAAGACAAAAATGGCCATAGTGAAATTAAAGATTGGTTAGATGAATTGAATGAGAGTAAACAAAAAGATGATCAGAAAGTACTTAAGAAAGTTCGTTATCAGCTTAAAGTTTTGGCAGAATTAGGGCCTGACATTCGGCCACCTCATTCAAAGATACTCAAGGGGTATAAGTATCCAATCATGGAATTAAGGCCACAACCAGAAAGAATCTTCTATGCCAGTTATAATGGTGAAAGCTTTGTTTTGTTAAGTCATTATATGAAAAAACAAAATAAAACGGATGAGCGCCAGGTTGAGCATGCAATTACTTTATTAGAAGATTGGCTAAAAAGAAAGGGGAAGCAGTGATGAAATTAGCAGAGTTAGAGACCAGTTTTTCTTCAATTCCAGACGATGAAAAATTTATTATTGATACGATGGCTAAATTATATGCAGAACGGATTAAAAATAAGGTCTCGCAACAAGAATTGGCAAAGCGAATTGGCATGAAACAGCCACAGATAGCCAAGCTTGAGATGTTGGAATCTATTCCAACCCTAAAGACCTTAAATCGATATGCTAAAGGACTAGGCTTGAGGCTAAAAGTAGGCTTAGTTACAGCATAAAAGTTAAAAAGGAAAAGCCTGAGTTTACGATTGCCCTGTTGAATGGGATGTTGATTGACGATGACAACTGGGGTCAAAGAACTGCTGTTAAGTCTCCACCAGCATTTAAAACTTTCGGCCACTTTTGCTTATGGCTTGCTGGCAGCTTTCAATTTATTAGCAAAGATCCGTTATCAGTACCACCAGATCCAGGCTTCGGCTTTAATGCGCGGTCAAGTCTATCATTTTTGGCAGCCAGGATTATATTTGCGCATCATCATTACGGCCTTGAATTGGTCCGGCGATTTAGCTGAAGCCATGACCTCACAAGGCTTTTCTGAAGGGCAAAAACGAACTGAGTTTTTGGTTGATCCGTTGCCCAAATGGCAATGGTTTTTAGCTGGCTGTCTGATCATCCTTTATTGTTGGGCGGCTTTTTTCTTGCGGCCTTGGTAAAATAATTTTTAAATTGAATTAAAAGCGTTTTGAAATCTAAACTGATCGCAAAACGCTTTTTTTAATTATGCTTCAGTAAAAAATCTTTAACATCACCCATCTTGCAGTTGTCAACTAAAATCGTCAGCTGATCTTTAGGCTGCAAGATAGTATCGCCTTTAGCAACGAATTGTTTTTTACCGCGGGTGATCTGAGTTAAAATTGCACCGCTCGGCCAAGTGATCTGTCGTACTTCTTTGCCTGTCAAGCTGCTGACTGGCGAAATAACAAAGTTGAATTGATCTAAACTGCCAGTCAAACTGGTCAGTTGCTGATTTAAATGCATCCGAGCTGCCAATGATTCATAGATCGGTGCTCCGCCCATTAAATCCACGACAACATACGCCAACAGCGAAACCGCCGCTAATGGCATCAAATGAGCTAGCGAGCCGGCCATTTCGGTGATCAAAATAATTGCGGTAAACGGTGCTTTGCTGATGCAAGCAAAATAACCGGCCATTGCAAAAATGATCAAGTTAGGAATATAAACTGCCGGCAGCAGACCGATCGTATGCAAAGCCGTCCCGACCAAAGCACCAATCACCGCTCCTAAAGTCAAGATCGGCAAAAAAATACCACCCGGAACTCCGGAACCAAAGGAGACTGCTGACAACACAAAACGCAAAATAAAAACGAGCAGCAGCATACCAACGTCCCAGCCAACGTGCGGCAGCATGACGATCAAAGAATTGCCACCGCCAATGATCTGCGGCAGCCATAACGCGACCGGCAAAACACATAATAACATAATAATTGTGTGGTACTGATTCGGGATCCGCGAAAACAGCAGATAAAACCGCGAACTTTTGAGTGTTGTCTGCTGATATAAATACCCCAAAACTCCCAGCAACAATTCCAAAATAAGCAGTACCCAATAATATTTCAACGGCATACTTTGCTGGTAGCGGATATATAGCACCGGCGTCAAACCGAAGACCCGCTCTGTTACCAGATCGGCCATCAAAGCGCCACTCAGCGAACCCAGCCAGAGTAAAGCCGAAAAGCTGTGGGAAACTTCCTCTAAAACAAACATCGTGCCAGCCAGCGGAGCACTAAAAGCAGCTGATAAACCGGAAGCGGCCCCGGCTGCCACCAGCAAGCGCCAATTTTGTCGGTCAGTCTGCATTTTTTCAGCATAAGCTTGGCCGATCGCCGCACCTAACTGAACTGACGGTCCTTCACGTCCCAAAAAGCCACCCGAGCCAATCGCTAAAACACCAGCCGTAAATTTACGCCAGACGATCGACCAGGGATGATTCAGTGTTAATTTATCTGCTAGCTGCAATTCGACTTCCGGGATCCCCGACCCTTTAACGTGCGGTTCAGGTTTGATGATCCAGCCGATCAGCCAAGTGATTAAACCAAACGAAATAAAGACAACTAACAACCATTGCCAAGAATTTTTAGCTAAGCCATATAAAATTTTCCAATTTTTTAGTGAGTATCCGATCAGCTAGCGAAAACAGCTGACAACTAAACCAACAGATAAACCGATCAGGATACTCCAGCCGATCACTTTTAGTTTGAATGATGGGATTTCTTTCAACGCTTAGAACCACCTTTTTTATCTGATAATTCTAATGTAGCACAACGCCTATTTTAAAGAAAACCATAATTTAAAGATTTTAGTTGAAGCCTTTTCAAAAACACGTTATGATTAAGACAGATTGTGAAAAAAGGAGCATCTTGCCATGATCAAAGCAGTTGCCGTCGATATGGACGGAACATTTTTAAGAGATGATAAAAGCTATGACCAGCAGCGCTTTTTACAGATTTACCAGCGAATGAAGCAAAAAAATGTCAAATTTATCGTTGCCAGCGGCAATCAGTATCAGCGGCTGCGCCAGTATTTCCCCCAAGTAGCTGACGAAATCAGTTTTGCTGCCGAAAACGGTGCCCTGGTGATCGTCCGGGCCCGTGAGATCTTTTCCGGCAGTTTTACTAAATCCGTTGTCAATCAAACCCTCTTGCTTTTAGAAAAAATGCCGCAGGTGCTGCATATCAATGTCTGCGGCAAAAACAGCGCTTATATTTGTAAAAATGATCCGCCCAAATTTAAAAAACTGTCGCATTTTTATTATCCGGCACTTAAAGAACTGGATTCATTTCAGCAGCTGCCGACAGATGAATTCTTCAAAATCAATATCCATGTTATAGATGGTCAGGGAAAATACATGCAGGAATTCATCCCGCAAGCAACAGCTGGAAAAGTTGCGGCTACTTCCGGTGGCAATGACGACCTTGATTTGATCGTCCCTGGTTTGAACAAAGCTTTCGCCCTCAAAAAGCTGTTAGCACATTGGCGGATCAATCCGCGTGAATTGATGGCTTTCGGTGACGGTGGGAATGACTTAGAGATGCTGCGATTGGCTGGTTACAGCTATTGCAATGAAAAACGGCAGTCGCGAAGTTTTACAGACGGCTAAATATCAAGCGCCGACTAATATGCAAAGCGGTGTCTTGCAAGTCTTGGAAAAACATTTCAGTTGAAAATATTTTGAGCAGAATTTTTTATGATTCAAAGCAAAGCTGCAGCCGGATTAGGATGCAGCCTTTTTTTGATATTTTTTCATCTTGTGCAACATGTTGTATCTAAAATAAAGTGGTGCTACCATATACAGTGCTAGCAAAAACATTAGTGCAAGAAAGGAACATTAAAATGTCTGTCATTAAAAAAATAATTCTTAACCAAGATTTTATCGCTCAAATACTTAAAACCTGTCAGCCACATTGGGGAAAGCTGGGCTGGGTCACCTATAAACGGACTTATGCCCGCTGGTTGCCAGAAAAACAGCGGACCGAAAATTGGCCGGAGACCGTTAAAAGAGTCGTTGAAGGCAATATCAATCTTGACCCGCGGCTGCAAACCGCCAATCCAACTTCACAAGTTATCGATGAACTTACCACTGAAGCTCAGGATCTTTTTAAGCTGATTTACGGTTTAGCTGCCACACCTTCAGGTCGAAATTTATGGATCTCGGGAACTGACTATCAGCAGCGCAATGGTGATGCGTTAAACAACTGCTGGTTTATTGCCGTCCGGCCGCAAGCTTATGGTCAGAGTCATATCATACCGGCTTATTTAGATCAGCAACAGCCAGCTCCTTCAATGCCGTTTGCTTTTATGTTCGATCAACTAATGAAAGGCGGCGGCGTGGGCTTTTCAGTCGTATCACAAAACGTGGCACGTTTCCCGCAAATTGCTCGTCAGGTCAAACTCACGGTCACGATTTCCTCCAAAAGCCGTTCGTATACTGATGCTCTAAAATCTGGGGCAGTTGACGCAGAAAAATGGCAAGCTACTCATCAAACTGCTGATGACCAAGCAAAAGTTGCTTATTATCAAGTACCAGATTCACGTGAAGGCTGGGTCTTAGCTTTAGCAAGGTTGATCGATGCTCATTTTAATTTGAAAAAGGTTGCTCCGGCCAGTCAAATCGTGCTTGATATGAGTCGGATCCGACCAAAAGGCACGCGGATCAAAGGCTTTGGCGGTACAGCTTCCGGTCCGATGCCGCTGATTGAAATGCTGCTAGACGTCAATCAAATCTTGAACACAGCTCAAAGTTCAGCTGCTTCACGTTTGACCGCTGTTGATTGCACCGATATCGGTAACCTGATCGGTAAAGCAGTCGTGGCCGGCAATGTCCGCCGCTCAGCTGAAATGGCTTTAGGTTCGGCGGCTGATCAGGATTTCATTACCATGAAACAAGATCAAACCAAGCTTTATCATCATCGCTGGGCTTCAAATAATAGTGTTGCCGTCGATTCCGGCTTTGCTAATTATGAACCAGTCGCTGCTTCGGTCGCCAAAAGCGGTGAACCGGGGATTGTCAATCTTGATTTAGCTCGCAATTACGGCCGGATCGCCGATGGTTACCATCCGGGGATCGATGGTGCAGTTGAAGGGACTAACCCGTGCGGCGAAATTTCTTTGAGTAACGGCGAACCTTGCAATTTATTTGAAGTTTTCCCTTACATTGCCCAAAAACAAGGCTGGAATTTGACCAGGGTCTTTGAATTAGCGGCCCGCTACGCTAAACGAGTAACTTTTAGCAATTATGATTGGGAAGTTTCTCGGCGGGCAATTCAAAAGAATCGCCGGATCGGCATTTCGATCTCTGGTATCCAGGATTGGTTTTTAGCTGAATTCGGCAAACGAGTCGTTACCGGATTTACAACTAAACAGGATCCAAAAACCGGTCAAACAATCAAAGAGCCAATTTATGATCCGGCAATCACCAAACGCATTGATCAATTGTACCAAGCGGTCAAAACAGCCGATCAAAAATACTCTCAGGAATTAAATTGCCAGCCTTCGATCAAACTGACCACCGTCAAGCCATCCGGCACGGTCGCCAAATTAGCTGGAATGTCTGAGGGGATGCATTTCCACTATGCACCTTATTTGATTCAGCGGATCCGATTTCAAGCTAACGACCCATTGTTGCCGGCCTTAAAAGCTTGCGGCTATCACATTGAACCTGATGTTTATACTAAAAATACGATGTGCGTTGAATTTCCAGTCAAAGCGATCAATGCTGATGATCCGCATTTTGCTTCTGCTGGAAATGTTTCGATCGAAGAACAATTTGCCACTCAAGCCTTTTTGCAAAAGTATTGGTCCGATAATGCTGTCAGTTGTACGATCACTTTCCAGCCAAAAGAAGCGGCCAAAATTGCTGGCTTGCTTTATCAGTACCGTTTTAACACTAAGTCGACTTCACTTTTGCCGTATAGCGGTGCTAAATTCAAACAAGCCCCAAAAGAACCGATCACTAAAGCGGTTTATCTGGAAAAATTAAAGGCGATCACGGGTGACGTTGCTGCTGTCTTTGAGCAGCAAAATGGCGGCCATGATCAAAAAGATGCCGCTTTGATCGGTCAAAACGACTGTGCAACAGGGGCATGCCCGATCAAATAATCATACTTAGAAAGAAGTTTCGATCATGTTCAAAAAAATCTTTAAATTTCTCTTAGTAATTTTTAGTGTCGGCGTTATTTCTGGCTGCAGCAACAGTTCAGCGGCAACGCAGACTAAAAGTTCAACGAACAAAATTACCGTTGTTTATCAGTTAAAAAATAATAAAAAGACTTTTGCAACCAAAAAAGTTAAATTAGCTAAACATTCAACTGTGTTAAAGGGTCTGAAAAAAGCTTGGCCTGTTCAGCAAAAAAAAGGTTTTGTCACCCAAATCGATCATCGCAGTCAAAAACCGAAGCAAAGCAAATATTGGCTGTACACGGTCAATGGCAAACAAGTCAATAAGGGAGCTGCCAGTCAAAAATTGACCAACCATGATAAAGTTGTCTTCGATCTGCAGGTTGCTAAATGAACCAGCTCGATCCTAGCAACCACGACCCGGAATTCCTGCAGCTGCGTAAACTAACACTGATCGGTGTTTTGACGGCCGTTTGCGTTGCCAGCCGGATCATTAAGATCCCACTCCCCAATGTTCAGCCGGTCACCGATATTTTAATGATCACGACTTTATTTTTAGGCATAAGTTATGGCTTGCCCTTAGCAGTCTTGACGATGATCGTCTCAAATCTGATCTTAGGTTTTGGTATTTGGACGATCCCGCAAATTTTAGCCTATTTGATGGTAATTTTAACGATTTTTTTGTTGCAAAAAGTCTTGCCATTAAAAAAATATTTTGGCTTGCAGTTTTTGTTGAGCGGCCTGCTAGGATTTGAATATGGTTTTTTTGTCAGTTTAGGAATGACGATTTGGGGTGGCCTAGCGGCTTTTTGGGCGTATTATTTGAATGGCATATTATTTGATGCCTTTCATGCACTGGGTAATTTCTGCTTTTATCCGCTGCTTTATCCGCCACTGCGCTTGTTAATCGCTAAATATTCAGCAAATCAAGGAGAAAAAAATTAATGAAAATTTACACTAAAGTTGGTGATCAAGGTCAAACAAAACAAGCCTCTGGAAAAATGGTCAGTAAAACTGATCCACAAATCGTGGCTTTAGGCGACTTGGATCAGTTACAGTCCTGGTTGGGCCTCGTAATCAGCTGGCTATCTCCAGCTTGCAAAGAATTGAAACCGTTGCTGCTTAAATTGCAAAGAAAACTTTACCAGCTGCAAGCGCAAATCAGTATTAAAAATTATTCAACCATCACGGCGACTGACACTGCTGAATTGGAAAAAAAGATCGATCAGTGGATGGCAGCAGTCCCGGCAATTCATGAATTTATTTTGCCCGGCGGTAAGCCAACCGGAGCTGGTTTGCAATATGCCCGGACGCTTGCTCGTCAAGCTGAGCGGGCTGTCGTCAAGCTAGCTGAAATTCAGCAGCTTGAGCCAGCTGTTTTAACCTATTTAAATCGTTTATCGGATTACTTGTTTGCCATGGCCCGCTATGCTAACTATTTAGATGGTGAACCAGAAATTACCAGCAAAACTAAATAGTGCCTAGATTTACAAAATAATTTTCTGCCAGCGTTATACTATCCAGCGCTAGTTCTTAATTACCGTTTAGCCTTCAAAAATTATTTAAAAGTTTAAATCCATTGTGATAAAAAAACTAGCTGTCTTGAAAACAGCTAGTTTTTTTATTTCAAAATTATTTATTAATGATCACATCAGAGGACTTAACATCGGAACTAAAGTATGGTTTCAAATCATGATTATAAGATTTTTCAAAGAAGCCTTGTTTAGTCAGTTTATTAATTTCTTTGTTGGTCCATTTCAGCAGTGACTTGTTGCCCTTCTTGACAGCTGGTGCGATATATGATCTTTCACCTAATTGTTTGATGCCGACTTTGTAGTCTGGGTGTGATTTAGCCCAAGCATAAAGATAAGTATTATCATCAGCTAAAGCAACACCACGTTTGTTCTTCAAAGCATTGAATTGCTGTGTTTTAGAATCAAATTTCAACAAATTGACGCTCTTTTGTTCTTGAGTAAAGTAGGTTTCAGCTGTCGTACCTTTAGTAACAATGACTTGTTTACCTTTTAATTGGCTGACATTTGTGATCAAATTGCTCTTTGGCGAAACAACGCCGACCGAAACTTTCATATATGGATTAGCAAAGTCAACGACTTTTTTGCGATCTGGCGTAACGGTAAAGTTGGCTAAAACTAAATCGACTTTGTTGGAAGATAAGGCATCGACTCGGCTGTCGGCATTGACTTGAACAAATTTGATCTTAACCCCCAAGTCTTTAGCGACTCGGCGTGCCAAAGTAACATCATAACCGACCCGTTTGCCATCTTTGTTGACCCAGCCATAAGGCTTTAAATCCCCAAAAACGGCCACTTTGATCGTGCCGCGCTTTTTGATCGTTGCGACTGAACTTTGATTATTCGAACTAGATGAAGAACTTGAACTCTTCGATGAACCGCAAGCCGTCAACGTTAAAGCAGCGGCTGCTAAAACTGCCCCAGTTGCAATTAATTTTTTTAAACTGAATTTTTTCATAAGATTCCTGAATTATTCATAGTTCATTAAAAGCCCGTCAGTTTTCGTATTTTTCCGAAAACTGACGGGTATGTCTTTATCTTTTGCTGAAATACGATGTTTATCAGTTCTAGCTAGTGAGATCTTTCAACTAACTCAGAATTGCTTTGAACTTTTGGATACACTTGTCCCTTGATTGTACAGATTTTTTTAAATTTTGCCGGTTATTCAATAGCCTGGATATGCTGTAGAACCTGGTAGAACAGCCGATGGTAAACATGATACGAGCTCAGTCGCAACTGAATGCGTCAGCCAGTATGCACGA
>NZ_AHYZ01000021.1 GCF_000255495.1 Liquorilactobacillus vini DSM 20605 | reverse complement strand
TGATTTTTGTGGTTATCTTAGCATGATTGCGACTGACGATGCAAGATTGAAATAAATCAGCTTTTTTCTGCTTAATCCAATTTATCAAATAATGAATTAGCGCTGACCTTCAAAACAGCATTTAATTCCTCGATGTTCTTGTATCAGGATTCATTATCAATTAACTTGATCTTTTAGATCATGAATTCATTGAATAACTGGTGTAAGCGCTTTATAATAATATTAGTTACAAATGTAACTAAATTATCTTCAGAATCAAGGAGGGGTTTTCATGTATTACAGTAATGGTAACTATGAAGCATTTGCTCGGCCTAAAAAGCCAACAAATGCGGCGGAAAAGTCAGCGTATATTGTTGGATCCGGTTTAGCTGGATTAGCTGCGGCTGCCTTTTTAGTTCGTGATGGTCAGGTACCTGGAAAACAAATCCACGTCTTTGAAGAGCTTGCACTTCCAGGCGGTAGTATGGATGGAATTTTTAATGAGCAACGTGGCTATCTTATCCGTGGTGGCCGTGAAATGGAACCTCATTTTGAAACCCTTTGGGATCTTTTTCGTTCGATCCCAACCTTAACTGATCCTAACGTTTCTGTTCTTGATGAATTCTACTGGCTCAATAAAGCTGATCCTAGCAACTCGCATGCTCGAATAATTGAAAATCGAGGGAAACGCTTGGCCACTGATGGACAACTAACACTTTCACGCCACGCAATTGAAGAAATTGCGCACTTAGTGATGACTCCTGAAAACCAGCTCGATAACGTTAAAATCAACGAGGTTTTTGATCATGAATTCTTTAAATCAAACTTTTGGCTGTATTGGTCAACAATGTTTGCTTTCGAGCCTTGGGCAAGTGCCATGGAGATGCGTCGCTATCTGTTACGCTTTGTTCATCATGTTGGGACTTTACAAAATATGACGGCCTTAAAGTTTACTAAATACAATCAATATGAATCATTGATCAAACCACTAATCAAATATCTTCAAGACCACGGTGTTGATTTTCAATACAATACCTCCGTTGATAACGTTGTTGTAAAACAGCACGAGGGCCAAAAACAAGCTGTCAAAATTGAGCTGACAGTTGCTGGCGAAAAACAAGAATTGAATTTGACGGCCGCTGATCTCGTTTTTGTCACCAATGGTTCAATCACCGAAAGCACAACTTACGGAGATAACCAGCATCCCGCCCCTCAAGCTCATCCCGTCGGCGCCAGTTGGAAATTATGGGAAAAACTTGCCGCTCAAGATCCAGCATTCGGCCAGCCGGCTAAATTTTACCAAGAGATTCCTGAAGCTAATTGGGTAATTTCTGCCACCTGTACCTTCAATGACGACCGAATTGTGCCTTATATCCAAAAAATTACCGGTAAAGACCCTCACAGTGGGTCAATTGTCACTAGTGGACCGGTAACAATCCGGGATTCTAATTGGCTGCTAGGGATTTCAATCAGCCGTCAGCCGCATTTTCAACAACAAAAGCCCAATGAATTGATTATCTGGCTTTACGGTCTGTTTTCTGATCAGCCAGGAAATTATGTTCCCAAAAAAATTACTGACTGCAGTGGCCAAGAAATCTGTGAGGAATTTCTTTATCATATTGGCGTTCCAACTGACCAAATCGCTGAAATTGCTCAATCTGCCAATTCGATCCCGATTCATATGCCGTACATTACTTCCTACTTCATGCCACGTCAAGCTGGCGATCGACCGTTAGTTGTCCCGAATGGATCTCAGAATTTAGCATTCATTGGCAATTTTGCTGAGACACCACGTGACACAGTCTTTACCACCGAATATTCAGTCAGAACGGCGATGGAAGCTGTTTATCAATTATTGAATATTGACCGGGGGGTACCGGAAGTTTTTGATTCGGCCTTTGATCTGCGAACGATGTTAAGTGCTTTATATTACCTAAATGATCAAAAGACTCTAGCTGAACTGCCATTAAAGCAAGTTGAAAAAGTCGGTTTAAAAGCCTGCTTGAAAAAGATCCATGGTACTTATTTAGAAGAGCTGCTGCAAGCTGCAAAGCTACTTTAAAGATCAATCAGCGATTTTAGTCTAATAGAATATCAGAGCTATGTTCGAGGAGGAAACATCATGAAAAAAAAGACGTTACTGCTTACATCGGCGGCAATTGCTACTGGTATTGTTGTATGCCAGCTGCTGGCTAAGAAAAAATGTCATTGCTGTCATTCAAAGTCTACCGGCTGTTCAAAAAAGAAAATCCTTACCAATAATGAGCCAGTTTATTTGCGTGAAACTGAAACAGCCGGTCATGGCCTTTATTAATTGAACTTTCATAAAAGGCTCCTGTCACATTAAGTGACAGGAGCCTTTTTAGTTAGAATTCTTTGGTTTGTTGGAGATCATTTTTAATCTTTTCAGCTAAATAAGCAGCCATCTCAGCAGCTGAGTGCTGATAATTCGTTTGACGCCAATATAACAAACTAGCAAAAATTGCTCCAGAATAATAAGCAATGGCCAAAGGAGACGGCGCTTGCTGCTTAAAACGAGTTTTAAAGAAGTCCAAGAGATAATCGTTTTGCTTGGTCAAAGCAAAGCCCTCAATTGATGCATTGACGATTGCCGATAAAACTTCGGGATGAATTTTAAAATAATTTAAGTAAACTTCTAGTAATTGATTTAAGCCATGCAATTGGTGAGCGGTAATCTCTGCTATAAAACGAGTATATTCTTTCTGAATAAATTTATTCAAAATGTCTTCTTTGCTTTGATAGTTTCGATAAAAGGCCATCCGCGAAATTCCGGCTTGATTGGCAATATCGGTAATTGATAGTTCAGAAAAATTTTGCTGCTGCATCAACTGAAACAAAGCTTTCTCGGCTTTAGCTTGCGTTTTAGCAACCCTCTTATCCATTTTTGCTCCTCCGTTCACAATAACTATTAATTAATTATACAACATATCTAAAGCTTAATTAGCAATCTTGCGTTATCAGTCAGTTTATCAATTACGTTATTATGTTTTTTTATTATCACTAACTTAGCTAATTTTTCCAGGCAATTTCATAATAAGTTCATATTCCTTAAACAAAATAGTTTTATAACTTATTGCTAAATATAAAGGATGATCAATTTGAAATTTCGCTCAAAAGTCACTTTTGCTTTGTCATTAATAATTATTTTAAGTGTGGCCTTAGGTGCTTGGTATTATCGATCCCAACAAATATAGTACTGAAAGTACCGATGCAGTCATAGAAACACCTAAACCACAAGGAAAAAATATTAAAGCATTGAATTATTCTCAACTAAAAATAAAAACAGCCGCTAATATTTACCAACCGAAAATTCAAAAAAAATTGCATCATCAAGTTCAAGCACTTGAAAAAAAGAAAAATTATTCTTTTAACCATATGTTAATTTTGGCCAATCCTTACTTAACTGATACAACCAGTTTATATTTACACTTTAAAACTAAACAGCCAGTTAAGATCTCTTATCGGGTTAAAAGTGGCAAGAAAATTTCAACTTTTAAAAGAACCCTGTATAATCCCAATGGGACATTCTTATCAATTAATTGGCTTAATTGGCGGCCACAAAAACCAAATAACGATTACGGCAACAACTAAAGCTGGAACTAAAACCACCAAAACTTTTACCTATCATGCCCCACAATTAGTTAGCAAAGAAGCCAATCGGTTAAAAGTCAAAAATGGTTCTAGCACTCAGAAATTAACAAGCGGATTGTATGCCTTTATTGGTGATAAGAATCTTACGCAACGTGCAACTTATTTAGTTGATAATGATGGCTATATCCGTGGCGAGATTCCATTAATTGGTTATAATTCTTTGCGGCTTGTTCAACGTGGCAACTATTTATACTTTGCTGTTAATAATGACCAAATTGTCAAAATGGATCGCTTAGGAAGAATAATAAAATCATATTCAACGAAAAAGTCGGGGTATGAAATTCACCATGATTTTGCAGTTGATAGTTCTGGCAATTTGATTTCTTTAGCAACTAGCTTGCAAGCTAAAAAACGAGAAAAGCGAGTCGAAGATCAAATCATTAAGATTTCTGGCCAAACTGGCAAAGTCACTCGTTTGCTTGATTTCAAAAAACTAATGCCCGCTTTATATAAAAAAGCTACGTT
>NZ_AHYZ01000022.1 GCF_000255495.1 Liquorilactobacillus vini DSM 20605 | reverse complement strand
TTTGTTCTTTGAAAACCAGATAATATCTTTTTTAATTTTTATTAAACCGAGAACACCGCGTTTTAAAGAGTTTAAAACAAGAAAAAAGTTCTTAACGCAAACTCATAACCGTTTTACCGTTAGGTAAAATTAGGTTAAGTTATTAAGGGCGCATGGTGGATGCCTTGGCACTAGGAGCCGATGAAGGACGGCACTAACACCGATATGCTTCGGGGAGCTGTAAGTAAGCTGTGATCCGAAGATTTCCGAATGGGGCAACCCAATAGTTGTAATTAGCTATTACCGCTAGTTGAATTCATAGACTAGTTGGAGGTAAACGCAGGGAACTGAAACATCTAAGTACCTGCAGGAAAAGAAAAAAATTTCGATTCCCCCAGTAGCGGCGAGCGAAGAGGGAAAAGCCCAAACTAGGAAGCTTGCTTCCTAGGGTTGTAGGACTGAACATTTGAGTTACCAAGGAGTTTGATAGTCGAATGACCTGGGAAGGTCAGCTAAAGTGGGTGACAGCCCCGTAGATTAAATCAAACTCTCTCAGTTCAGGATCCTGAGTACGGCGGAACACGTGAAATTCCGTCGGAATCCGGGAGGACCATCTCCCAAGGCTAAATACTACCTAGTGACCGATAGTGAACCAGTACCGTGAGGGAAAGGTGAAAAGCACCCCGGAAGGGGAGTGAAATAGTTCCTGAAACCATGTGCCTACAAGTAGTTAGAGCCCGTTAACGGGTGATAGCGTGCCTTTTGTAGAATGAACCGGCGAGTTACGTTTGCTTGCAAGGTTAAGTTGGAAATAACGGAGCCGTAGCGAAAGCGAGTCTGAAGAGGGCGAATAAGTAAGTAGACGTAGACCCGAAACCAGGTGACCTACCCATGTCCAGGTTGAAGGTGTGGTAAAACGCACTGGAGGACCGAACTCGTGTATGTTGAAAAATGCTGAGATGAGATGTGGGTAGCGGAGAAATTCCAAACGAACTTGGAGATAGCTGGTTCTCTCCGAAATAGCTTTAGGGCTAGCCTCGAAGTAAGGATCATGGAGGTAGAGCACTGTTTGAACTAGGGGCCCATCCTGGGTTACTGAATTCAGATAAACTCCGAATGCCATTGATTTATCTTCGGGAGTCAGACTGCGAGTGATAAGATCCGTAGTCGAAAGGGAAACAGCCCAGACCACCAATTAAGGTCCCTAAATATATGTTAAGTGGAAAAGGATGTGGAGTTGCATAGACAACTAGGATGTTGGCTCAGAAGCAGCCACCATTTAAAGAGTGCGTAATAGCTCACTAGTCGAGTGACCCTGCGCCGAAAATGTACCGGGGCTAAACATATTACCGAAATTGTGGATGCAGCCGTTAGGCTGCGTGGTAGGAGAGCGTTCTAAGGGCGGTGAAGCCAGATCGCAAGGACTGGTGGAGCGCTTAGAAGTGAGAATGCCGGTATGAGTAGCGCAAGACAGGTGAGAATCCTGTCCACCGAATGACTAAGGTTTCCTGGGGAAGGCTCGTCCACCCAGGGTTAGTCGGGACCTAAGCTGAGGCCGAAAGGCGTAGGCGATGGATAACAGGTTGAGATTCCTGTACCAGCAATGATTGTTTGAACGATGGAGGGACGCAGGAGGCTAAGCACGCACACTGTTGGAGGTGTGTTCAAGCAGCCAGTCTTTAAGCGAGTCAAATGCTTGCTTATTTCAGGACAAGCTGTGATGAGTAGCGAAATTTAAGTAGTGAAGGTGCTGATGTCACACTGCCGAGAAAAGCTTCTAGTGAGATCAAAGCTGCCCGTACCGCAAACCGACACAGGTAGTCGAGGAGAGAATCCTCAGGTGAGCGAGAGAACTCTCGTTAAGGAACTCGGCAAAATGACCCCGTAACTTCGGGAGAAGGGGTGCTGAGCGTAAGCTCAGCCGCAGTGAAAAGGCCCAGGCGACTGTTTATCAAAAACACAGGTTTCTGCAAAATCGTAAGATGAAGTATAGGGGCTGACGCCTGCCCGGTGCTGGAAGGTTAAGAGGATGGGTTAGCTTCGGCGAAGCTCAGAATTGAAGCCCCAGTAAACGGCGGCCGTAACTATAACGGTCCTAAGGTAGCGAAATTCCTTGTCGGGTAAGTTCCGACCCGCACGAAAGGCGTAACGATCTGGGCACTGTCTCGACGAGAGACTCGGTGAAATTATAATACCCGTGAAGATGCGGGTTACCCGCGACAGGACGGAAAGACCCCATGGAGCTTTACTGTAGCTTGATATTGGGTGTTTGTTTAACTTGTACAGGATAGGTAGGAGCCATAGAAGCCGGGACGCTAGTCTCGGCGGAGGCATTGGTGGGATACTACCCTCGTTGAATGAACACTCTAACCTGCGCCAATCAACTTGGCGAGAGACAGTGTCAGGTAGGCAGTTTGACTGGGGCGGTCGCCTCCTAAAAGGTAACGGAGGCGCCCAAAGGTTCCCTCAGAATGGTTGGAAATCATTCACAGAGTGTAAAGGCAGAAGGGAGCTTGACTGCGAGAGTTACAATTCGAGCAGGGACGAAAGTCGGGCTTAGTGATCCGGTGGTTCCGTATGGAAGGGCCATCGCTCAACGGATAAAAGCTACCCTGGGGATAACAGGCTTATCTCCCCCAAGAGTCCACATCGACGGGGAGGTTTGGCACCTCGATGTCGGCTCATCGCATCCTGGGGCTGTAGTCGGTCCCAAGGGTTGGGCTGTTCGCCCATTAAAGCGGTACGCGAGCTGGGTTCAGAACGTCGTGAGACAGTTCGGTCCCTATCCGTCGCGGGCGTAGGAAATTTGCGAGGATCTGTCCTTAGTACGAGAGGACCGGGATGGACACACCGCTGGTGTACCAGTTGTTCTGCCAAGAGCATAGCTGGGTAGCTAAGTGTGGATGAGATAAACGCTGAAAGCATCTAAGTGCGAAACTCACCTCAAGATAAGATTTCCCATTCCGTAGGAAATAAGGCCCCTGAGAGAAGATCAGGTAGATAGGCTGGAAGTGGAAGTGCAGCGATGCATGGAGCGGACCAGTACTAATCGGTCGAAGACTTAACCAAAGAAGAGACGCAGTGTTTAAGGGGAAGAGGATATTAGCTGGTTTTGAGGGAACAAGTTTTTCTCAAA
>NZ_AHYZ01000023.1 GCF_000255495.1 Liquorilactobacillus vini DSM 20605 | reverse complement strand
CCAGAGCACAGCTTTTTCATATTATGGTGCGCAAAAGGGAAACGTACTGATAGCCTCAATGCCTAGAGTGGATTATTTGCGTGAAAATTCAAATAATTATGAGCTAAAAGCTACCATTAAGAAGAAATTAGGTATTGATTCAGGGAAATTTGTAATAACATATTTACCCACTTTTAGAGATAAATCACGTCAAGTTTTTTCTTTTCAGAGAGTTAATAATCAAGAAGTTAGCCATATGTTAGAAGAAAAAAATGCGGTGTTATTAGAACGTCAGCATTTTGTAAGAAGAAGTTCTAATAATGGACAAAGAGTAGGAAATTATTTGAATTTAGATGAGACAGTTGATACGCAAGATATTTTATTGATTACAGATTTATTAATTAGTGATTATTCAAGTGTTTATGTAGATTTTATTGCTCTAAATAAACCAATAATTCATTTTCTATATGATAATGATGATTACTTAAAAAATGATCGCGGGACCTACGCTATCGATCCACGTAGAGAATTTGCAGGGCCCGTTGCATACACTATTCCAGAATTGCTTTCAATTATTGGTAATAAAAATAACTTTTTTGAAAAATATAGATTGAGAGCAAATAAAAATTTGGAGTTTAATCAAAACTATAATTCAAGGTTTATTGATTTATACAAAGATATCATTAAGTGATTTACAGATATGATTTTCATAAATGCCAGAGTTTTAATCGTGAATTTAAGGAGAAGCTTGTTTGAAAAAAATAATTACTTATGGGACTTTTGATTTATTACATTATGGACATATAAATTTATTACGGAGAGCGAAAGAACTGGGTGATTATTTAATTGTAGCTCTTTCAACTGATGAATTTAATTGGACTCAGAAACATAAAAAATGTTATTTTCATTATGAGCAAAGAAAGCTGCTTTTAGAATCAATTCGTTATGTTGATTTAGTTATTCCAGAAATATCTTGGCAGCAAAAGATAGAAGATGTAAAAAAATATCATATTGATAAATTTGTTATGGGCGATGATTGGAGAGGTAAGTTTGATTTTCTGGAAAAAGAGGGAATTGAAGTTATTTATTTGCCTAGAACACCTGAAATAAGTACCACTCGAATAAAAAGGGATTTAGAGAGATAATCCCTTTTTTATTTTCCACTTGTATTTTTGTTAACAATTTCCATTTTTTTACCGATATAAACTATTAGGTTCAGTCCCTTTGGGAATATTCAGGAGGCTAATTATCATGGATGTATTTTTGTTAATAGGTATTATTGTTGGTACAGCCGCCATTTTAGGCGGGATGTTAATCAAAGGTGCCAGCATTACGATTTTACTTAGTCCAGAAGCAGCTTTAATTATTATCGTTGGGCTGATTGCTGCAACAATCAATTCGTTTCCACTTCAAGAGATCAAAAGGCTGCCTAAAATGGTGAAAGTTTTATTTTCCAATCAAACATACGATTATGGGAAAATTGTCGGGCAAATTGTTGAATTATCAAATATCGCTAGAAAAGATGGCTTGCTAGCCTTGGAAGAACCGGTTGAGAAGCTGGATAATCCATTCTTAAAAAAAGGGATGGAAATGGTAGTTGATGGCGCTGAACCTGAAGAAGTTCGCAGTGTTATGGAGAGCGAAATTGAAAGCATGGAAGAACGTCATCGGGTTGGAGCTTCAATTTTTAAAACAGCTGGAGCAACTTCTCCAACACTGGGAGTTTTAGGTGCAGTAATTGGCTTGATTGGTGCTTTAGGTAATCTGGAGAACATTAGCAAGTTAGGTGAAATGATTTCGTCAGCCTTTGTTGCGACAATGTATGGTATTTTTTTGGGATATGTTATCTTAATTCCTGCTGGCTCAAGATTGACTTCCAAATCTGAAGAAGAGATCCAGGCGCTTGATTTAATTTTGGAGGGGGTCATAGCTATTCAAGCTGGAATGCCACCACGAAGTATTGAAAGAAAACTAAATAGTTTATTGGCACCGAAACAGAGGTATCAAGACAAAGAGGAACGATAGTCTATGAGGAAGAAAAAGAAAACTGAGGCACCATCAGAGGGCTGGTTGCTGCCTTATTCTGATATGATGACTTTGCTGTTGTCTCTTTTTATTGTATTATTTGCGATGGCCAAAATCAATGAAACAAAATTTCAGGAGATCAAAACTGAATTTGGCACGATTTTGTCGAATCGTTCAACTACTTCAGAAGCTGGCAAGGATGTAATCAAAGTAAAAAAAAGTGGTGCTAATAAAAAGAGCATTTTAAAGAGCTCGGCAGCTTCATCATCGGTCGCACTTACAAAGCGTGAACAAATGGAAACACAGCAATTGCAGAGTGTTGAGCAAAAATTAAATCAAATTATTAAGCAAACTCCAGAACTGGCAAATAATGCGGATGTTAGCCTGCAATCAGATGGAATTCATATCAATATGAAGAGTAACGTCTTATTTTCAACTGGGAGTGCTGCATTAAGCGATGAAGCTAAGAATAATTTGAATGCTTTATCATCCCCATTAAAACAACTGAGTGAAAATCCAGTTGTGATTGCGGGCTATACTGATAATGTTCCTTATCAAGGACAAAATGGAAAATATCAGTCAAACTGGGATTTAAGTGCGGCTCGTGCGATTCAGGTAATGCAATATTACGTAAATAATAACGTTATTAGTAGTAGTAATGTCTCAATTCAGGCATACGCTGAAAATGATCCTCGGGCTTCAAATGCGACAGCTGCCGGAAGAGCTCAAAATCGGCGCGTTGAAATCATCATTCAAAGAATAAATTACACTAAATAAAGTTTGTTGCGAATTTAAATTGCTATTCAGTTAATGGGGAATTATGATTAAACTGTCTATTTTAACTGAATGAGCAGTTTTTTTGTATAAAGTTTACTTTGGATTTAAGGAAATGGTAAGGAGCATTTGTTTTGAAATTAACAAGGCAGCAGTTAAATGCTTCATTAAAGAGCATCGATACTCTTGTTAAATTCTTGGAAAAATATAATTTTCAAGAAATTTTGCAGACAGTGGCTGAATTTTTAGCAGTTTCACCACAGAATTTATTAAACGGGTTAGGCGAAGATGATAAAGAAGAAGTAATTGTTAAAAATTACTCTGCCAACTTGAAAGATTTAATTAGTCATGCTGGTTATTTCCGGGAACTTTATGATCTTTTAACAGATGAGTACTCCAAAAAGGTCTTGCTGAACTTGCTTAGTTTTCGTATTTTGCCAGTAAAAAAATTGCTTAGTGAAATAATCGGTCATGAACAGTTCCTTTTAACAAGGTTAGTTAAATGTTCTAGAAATAAAGCCTTGGTTGTTTGTGGCAGTGGGAACGGAATTCTTTTAAAGTATCATCATGATTATCAGCCAGGTTATGTTTTTGAATCATCGATTGAAAAGCTAGTTAAAGATCAACAGAAATTAACAAGGTTTTCCAACCTGAAAATTAAGCTATTAAATAATAGTCAAGAAAACAACCTCAATAGAACGGTAGTATTAGATAGTGAAGTTAAGGAGCCAATCGGTTTGCTGCAGGTTGATACCCCAAAGTCGTCAATTGGCATCCTGATTAGTGCCAAAAATCATCTGCAAAAGGATCATCCTAAAATAATTGTTTATTTGTCACATGCTGCAAGTCATTTGTGGAAGATCCCAATGTTGCTTAAGCAGATCTGTCCCAATTATAAGTTTTATTTGCGGTACTATCAAAAAGATCATGCTTCGAAGTTAGTTTTATTTGCAGTCCCGAAGGAAAAAATTTCCAAACTGGCTTTAAATAAAAAACTACACTTTTATTCATTTAACGGAACTTCGGGAAAATGGCGGGACGGAGAATTAACTAAGGAAGTTGGCGTGATTCCTTATTTATTGCTTAAACAGTATGGAATTCAGCAAACCTTAGTTACAAAAAATGATAGCAGCATTACATATAATAATTTAAAAAAAGTGGTTCCTGGTCTAAAAATTGAGTATTCGCCAGATAATGATAATTTTATTATTAGCGAATTGGAGTTTGTCCAACAAAATTATCGGCAAATGGATGGTTTAATTTTGCGTGGCCCATATCCCAGTTTTTTCCCAGTTTTAGATTTATATCGTCAGCTAAGACCTGATGGCTACGTTTATTTATATCTTGATGCCAATGCTGCTTGGATGGATCGAATAAACTGGCAAGATCGACATTTTCAAAAGTTTATGGATCAGTGCGACTTGATTGCCACTAGTGGGCGAATGTTACAAAAACATTTAAACATTAAGTGGCCTAAGTGGACGATTAATTATATTCCAAATGGTTTTTATAATTTTTCACATCATAATTTGGATCTTAAATGGGATAAAAAGGAAAAAGTTATTTTGACAGTCGGGCGGATCGGAACTTATCAGAAAAATAATGAAGCATTGCTGCTGGCTTTCTCACAGATCGCCGAGAAAATTCCTGAGTGGTCAGTTAAGCTTGTCGGCCCGGTCGAAGATCAATTTAAAAGCTGGTTGGAAAAGTATTTTGCATGCTATCCTAAGTTAAAAGGTCGAGTTATTTTAGTTGGTGAGATTGTGGATAAGGGGAAGCTATTAACAGAGTATCAAAGGGCATCAATTTTTGTTTTGACCTCAAGATTAGAGGGCGGAACCCCGAATGTGATCGCTGAAGCATTAACTGGAGGAGATTGTATAATTACCTCGGGAATTGCTGAAGCAGCTGATGCTACCAATAATGAAAAATGTGGTCGGATCTATCATTCCAATGCAGAATTAGCTCAGTTGTTAGTAGAATTATCTACCAATGCCAGTTTGAGATTAAAATTAGAAAAAGCTGCTTGGATATATAGTCAAGCTAATTTTGCTTTTGAAAAGATTATCAAACGCCTTCATGCTTTGCTTTTTTGGAGGGAAGATCAATGACAAGAATAATTTTGAACGAAAACACTTGCCTTTTTGAAGATGTTCAAGGACATAAAATTAAGCTGTTTGACATTAATTATTTAAAAAATCACAGCTCTTTTGCGCTTTATAATTTCAATTCTGCAGGTTGTTTAGTACCGAGATTTTTGAAACTGTTTAAGGGCTTATTGAAAGAGATCAAGCTCATTGATCCGACAATCACAGCTGATAAAAAAACCGAATTGGAAATCACGATTAGTTTAATCATTAAGCAGCTCTTCCAACAGCCATTAGCTTATCGAGTCTTGGAGGTGGGCTGTGATCAGGGAACATTATCTTATTTTATAGCTAAACTTTTAGCAATCTTTGACAAAGAAAACCAACTACTATGTCTGACCAATAAAATGATTAATGCTCCAGGAAGTCAATGGTTGGCAAAAGTATCATTGCTTTCTAACTCAGCTAATCTGTCGCTTTTGACGACTTCTTATGATATCTCATGGTTTGATCAACCAGTTTATGATCTGATAATTATTAATGGTAACGTTGGATTTTCACATAGTGATCGGGTTTTGAAATCTTGTCTGGCGGCCTTAAAAAAAGGCGGCAGTTTAATTTGCTTGCCAGCCAATGATTCCTTCTTGGCGGAAAGCTTTAGCTTAGTATTCTCCAAAATTAAAACTTATAGAATTACTAAGAATTTAAAGGTGTTAACAACAACGCCAGTTGAGCAAGATTATCAGTTGATTTTAGCGAACGATCCGCAAGTTAAACTTGTCAAAGCTAAGAAGTTGTTATGCAAGACGGTTGCTTATATCGAGAATAACTTGGCTAACGATTCTGATGAAAGTTTGAAAGAATCAATTGAGCGATTAATTCAAACAGAGCAGGCAATTAATGCAGCGCAAAATGCATTTAAATTGCCTGAAATAAAAAACCAAGTGAATAAATTAAAAGAAATCTTAGTAGACTGCTATGTTGGAAATTATCAAATTCATCAAGAAATTCAAGCATGTTATGTTCAAACTTTTCAGGACTTGAAACAAATAATTGCAGTTAGTCCAGAATTTAATTAGACAAGATCAGCCTGATGCAAAAACTGCTAGGGTTAACATCCAATGAAAGGTTACTCTTTGATAAGAGTAGAGTTTTTTCCTCAGATTTTTGTTTGAAACTAATTTTCAAAGAAATATAGTAATTTAATTTATATAAAAACGGTTTCAAGCGATTAAGAAATTAATTTATTTTCCGATATATATTTACGTTAGGTAGATTGAATCTGAGGGGAGAAGTTTTTTTATGCAAAAGAAGCGTAGTATTGGTAAAGTTATTGGCATAATGTTAATGACTACGGTTTTGATAGTTATTGCAGTTGTTTCAATTAGCTCTTACCATTCAACGAAAAATTTATTAAATAATCGTAATCAATTAAGCCAGCAAAGTGAAACCAACACTATGTTGGCAAGTAAAAATAATTTACGACAGTCGACCGAAAAGGAATTGGAGAATTTATCACAAGGTAGCATCTTCAAGAAGAATGGGTACAATGCCCAAACTATTCGTCAAGCTTTGAGAATGGCGAAAAATGGCAATCAAGAAATGAAGCAAATTGAATTTGCAACCTATGATGGCAAATTGATTACCTTTACCCAAGTACCAGCTGGCTTTGATCCAAGAACGCGTCCATGGTACAAAGGAGCCGTAAGTGCCAATGGCAAGGTGCATTGGACGACACCATACAAAGATGCCAGTGATGGTCAGATGGTAACGACTGCTTCGATTCTGGTCAAAAATGCCAAAGGCCAAGTTGGTGTTTTAGGAATTGATGTTTCTTATAAGAGCGTTGATAATGATATTGCTGCTATGAAGATTGGTCGGACCGGCAGCGTTACTTTGATTTCTAAAAGTGGGACAGTTATCAGTTCAGAAGGTAAGTCAAAGCATTATACATTCAAAGCCGGCGAAAGCATTAAGAAGAATGAAGCTTTTAAGAAAATGTCTGCTACTTCGGCTAAAAGCGGTGAGCTGACTTTATCTCAAGGGATTATGTACTTCAAGAAAGATGGCAGCGATTGGGCGTTTGCGGTTGTTGACAATAATGACTTAAATATTGAATTACATAGTTTAATTAAAATCTCAATTGTTGTAGCAATTATTATGCTTTTAATTGAATGGCTGATATCTTTAAACTTTACAAAATTAGTCAAAAAAATAACCGCCACCTTTTTACAAGCGTTCGAAAATGCTGGTAAAGGCAAGTATGATAAGCTTAAGCCTTATGATAACGTTAAACGTGGACTAGCATTGTTGCTTGATCGGGATCAGTTAGCACTGAAATTAAGTGAACCTGATCAAAATGGTCAAGAGTTTAATCAGTTAGCTTATCATTATAATCAAATGGTTGCTTCATCTGGTAAGGCTATTGAGCAAGTTAAGCAAGAGAGTACTCACGTTGCTGATGGCTCTAATTCCTTACTTGGCTTGTCAAAGCAAACCAGCAAAGCAACTGAAGAAGTGGCCCAAGCAATTACTGGCATTGCCCAAGTTACCACTTCGCAAGCTCAAGAAACCCAAAATAGTGTTACTAAATTGAAAGATTTATCAGGAATTATTAAAGAGATGCGTACAGAAGTTAAGCAGATAACTGCTCGTTCGCAAGAATCTGGCAAGCTCAATCATCAAAACTTAGAAATCTCGGATCAGGTCAACCAGAGCTGGCAGCATGAGGTTAACAAGATGCGCGAACTCTTGCAAAGCATGGGAAACTTAAATGATCAAATTCAAAGCATCAATAAGATTGTCGCGGTCATCAGCGAAATTTCGCATCAGACTAATCTGTTAGCTTTAAATGCTTCAATTGAAGCCGCTAGTGCTGGCGATGCTGGGAAAGGTTTCGCTGTGGTGGCTTCTGAGATCCGCAAGTTGTCAAATCAGAGTCGTGAGTCGACTAAGCAAATCACCAATATCATTGATAAGATTCGGCAAGATTCAGAAGAGATGCTGAAGAAGACGACCGTTTCAGTTGAAGGTAGTCAAAAGCAGACTGATCTAATTGATCAAGCAATTGGTTCATCGAAGAACGTCTTTTCAATTAATCAGCAGTTGATTAAAGATATTCAGACTATTGAACAAGCCAGTCAAAAGATCGAAAAAGTTCAAAACAAGATTCAGGAAAATTTGGAGAACATTTCTGCTTCAACTGAAGAGAATTCAGCTGGTGCTGAAGAGGTCTCCGCTAATTCCGAAGAGGTTCAAGCAACGATGGAAGAGTTTACTAACCATGTGGCTGAGTTGCAGAAGACTTCAGAGGCTTTGAAGAAGGTTGCTGATGGCTTTCAAATTGAAAAATAATTAAAGTCTCCGTTAATCTACACGTTTTTAAGTTGATTTTTTAAGTTAACTTAAAAACGTGTTTTTTTTATAACTGGCAATAGATAAGCAAAGATAATTATTAGCTTTATAATTTTTGATGCTATGGTAAGTTTTCTTGCTTGAATTTTTTTAAAAGGGTTAAAAATTTTTAAAATTTAACGATATAAATATAGTAAGTGTCTTTTAGGGAGGGATTTTTTATGAAAAAAAAGCGTAGTTTAGGAAAAATTGTTGGCATGATGTTAACGGTTACTGCGTTGATTGCAATTATTTTAGTTCTGATTGGTTCGTACATTGCGACCAGCAAGCTGTTGACTGAGCGAAATGCCCTGAGTCAGCAAAGTGCTGCTCAATCTTTAGTTGCAAATAATAATAATTTGAGAGGCGCAACTAAAACCGAGTTAGCTAAACTTTCTTCCGAAAACGCATTCAAGGGTAAGAAGTTTAACAATAAAAAGATAAAACAGTTACTTCGTGATGCACAAGGGGCCAATTCGCAAATTAAGTACAGTGGCTTTGCTACAACTGATGGAAATTACATAACACTTTCTAAGATGCCTGCTAGTTATGATCCAAGAGTTCGGCCTTGGTATAAGTCGGCAATTGCTCATCCCGGGGAAGTAATGTGGACTTCACCTTACAAAGACGCAGAGACTGGTCAAATTGTGACGACAGCTTCACTGGCGTTTACTAATCAAGGTGGACAAACAGGGGTCTTAGAACTTGATTTATCATATAGTAACATTGCTAAAGCAGCTGCTGCTATGAAGGTTGGCCGAACTGGCAGTGCCACTTTAGTCCATAAAGATGGAACAGTTATTGCCTCAGCTGGTAAATCTAAAGATTATACTTTTAAGCAAGGTAAAAGCATTAAAAGCAATGCTGTTTTCAAACAGGTTGCTCAAGCTAAAGCTCAGCAAGGTACATTAAAGGTCGATAATGTTGGTACAATTTATTACGATAAAGGTAATAAAAATAGTGATAATTGGGCTTTTGCCGTCGTTGATAAAAACGATCTAAATACTGAATTACGCAGTTTAGTTGTTATTTCATTAATCATTGCGGTGATTGCTGTTTTGATTGAATTAATTGTTTCACAACAAATATCACGCCTGATCAAAAAAATTGCCGCAATTTTCTTACATCATTTTGAAGCAGCTGGCAAGGGCAATTACAGTAAGATAAAGTCGTATACTGGCAAACGGCATTCAGCTTTTTTGTTTAATCAAGATCAATTAGCTTTGAAAGCTATTGAACCAGATGCTAATGGTCAAGAAATTAATCAATTAGCATATTACTATAACCAAATGGTTGCTTCATCAGGCAAAGTAATTAGTCAGGTTAAGCAGGAAAGCAAACACGTTGCTGACGGGTCTAATTCCTTACTCGACTTATCCAAACAAACCAGCAAAGCAACCGAAGAAGTAGCCCAGGCGATTACTGGTATTGCTCAAGTTACCACTTCGCAAGCTCAAGAAACCCAAAATAGTGTTACTAAATTGAAAGATTTATCAGGGATCATAAAAGAGATGCGTACAGGGGTTAAGCAAATGACTGCCCGTTCGCAAGAATCCGGCAAGCTCAATCATCAGAACTTAGAAATCTCCGATCAGGTCAACCAGAGCTGGCAGCATGAGGTCAACAAGATGCGTGAACTCTTGCAAAGTATGGGGAACTTAAATGATCAAATTCAAAGCATCAATAAAATTGTAGCGGTGATTAGTGAGATTTCGCATCAAACTAATTTGTTAGCTTTAAATGCCTCAATTGAAGCTGCAAGTGCCGGTGATGCTGGAAAAGGGTTCGCCGTGGTCGCTTCTGAGATCCGCAAGTTATCAAATCAAAGTCGTGAGTCAACTAAGCAAATCACCGATATCATTGATAAGATTCGGCAAGATTCAGAAGAAATGCTGAAGAAGACAACTGTTTCAGTTGAAGGTAGTCAAAAACAGACTGATTTAATTGATCAAGCAATTGGTTCATCGAAGAATGTCTTTTCAATTAATCAGCAGTTGATCAAAGATATTCAGACTATCGAACAGGCCAGTCAAAAGATTGAGCAAGTTCAAAACAAGATTCAAGAGAATTTGGAGAACATTTCTGCTTCAACTGAAGAAAATTCAGCCGGTGCTGAAGAGGTTTCCGCTAATTCTGAAGAGGTTCAAGCAACGATGGAAGAATTTACTAACCATGTGGCTGAGTTGCAGAAGACTTCACAGGCTTTGAAGAAAGTCGC
>NZ_AHYZ01000024.1 GCF_000255495.1 Liquorilactobacillus vini DSM 20605 | reverse complement strand
CTGAAGTTGTCATTCGAAAAAGACCATCAAATTAATAATAATGTGATGTGTACCTCAAAAGGTATAGTTTTAGATGAGAGACTATCTCATCTTTTTTGTTTTTAGATTGACAATACAATATCAAGCATATTTTCTAAAAATTCTTGTCGCTTACTTTCAGTTAATTTCCACCCCCAACTTTTTTGAAATTTATCAATAGGATGTTTATCAGAGACCATTAATGCTGAACAAACATTCATATTTAGATATTTTCCAACTGACATTAATGCTGACGTTTCCATATCTATCCCTACGCATCCTTTGTCTCTCCATAACTTTTCTTTATAATAAGTTTGCCTATATATTGAGTCTGTGGTGATAATTGGTCTTATTATTGAGTTTGAACTTTTTTCAGAAATTATATTTAGTAATTCTAAATCCGGTGTGCTATATTCAATTCTTTTATAATAATGTAATGATGTTCCTTCTTCTACATAAGCTTTACTTGGGATTACAATATCACCTACATCAATCCCTTCTGCTATCGAACCCATTAGGCCTATTGAAATTATGGTTTCAACTCCGTATGCTTTTAAGACTTCAATCGTATCTACTGCCATTGGCGCACCGCGCCCTCCATCTAATAAACAGATTTCATTTTCTGGAGCCTTATAAATAGGGCAAGAATTTAAAAATCTAGGAAATTCTTCCGAAATTAATTCAAGCTTATACTTTTCTTTTATAGATTCTAACCCCCTCATATACAAAAGAAGAGCAGTTGTTGGCAAATGATTAAGTTTAATATTTCCATGATTTGATTGAGCCTGCTTCTTACCTGTGATTATTGGGTTTGTATCGTCTTCTTCAAAATACCACATTTTTAGGTCTCCTTTAAACGGTTCTGGTGTAAAGTTTAAAACACTTTCGAATTCAGTGTATATCACCAAAAATGCCACCAACTGTTATTGAGTTTGAGTTTATTTTTATGTACGCCGTATTTCTTGTCATTTTCTAGTTTTTTTTTAGAAATATTAGAATTTTCAAGTAAACCACTTAATTTTTGAACATGTGCTGTTAATTCTTTGTTTTTTGCTACTGTTGCTAATTGTAATTGCTGTTGCTGGTCTATCAATTTTGTTAGATGATCTATTTGTCGGTCTTTGGTAGCAAGCTGTTTGTCACGTTGAGACTTTAAATCTGCTACTTCTCTTCTTAGAGTAGCGATTAGCTCATTATTTTCTTTGCTAGTCTTTGTCTCTTCTTTGCTACCCATTTGTTGGTTCTTTGCTACCAAAGGCTTTGCTACCTTATCTCTAATAATCCTTTCAGCTGTAGGGCTAATCATGTTTGTACCTTGACTATCTTTTTGTCGGTTCTTTGTTGGTAGCCTTTGGTAGTGATATTGAATAGTCTGTTTGGAGACCTTCAATTCATTAGCAAGTTCTCTAATAGTTTTAGGCATGATTTCCAAACCCCTTTCGGAGTTCAGCAAGCACTTCTTGTCTTGCCTGATCTCTGATTTTTTTATCATGTTCAGCTTGCTTTTCAGCTAAGGTTTGTTTTTCAGTTGTTCCTAAAGGCAATCGTTTAACTTTGTCAGTTGCACGCCATTTTTCTTGTTCTGTTAATTCGCCATTATGCTGAATGTTAAAGAGTTTTTGACGTTCATCTTGAAATTGACCTTGTGAGAAGTCGTTAGCGTCTTTTCTTTCAGGCTTCCAGGAAAAAGAATAACCGATAACTGGTTTTCCTCGCCCCTTACCATACTTTTTTCTGATAGCTAACCCCCTAAAAAGCGGGGTTAATTCTTCCTTAATTGGCCGAATAACTCTAGATTCGACATTTGCAGGTTTATTCCAATAACTTTTAGGAATATCAAGTAATTCGAAAAAGTCATTCTTAGAAAAATAAGCATATCCAGTAGTTCGAAATTGTTTAAGAAGACGAAACATTGTTTTTGCGTAACTGCTTTTTAAATCTCTGAATTCTGCTAAAGCATAGCGTACCCAACTTTCAAGATTGTTTAAAAGTTTCAATGCCTTAGGATAAATTTGAATATCGACATAAGGAACTTCTGCCGAACCCTTAATTTCAAATTGAGTAAACATAACAAACATTTCTCTATCGAGGCCGTCTTTACTTCGAGAACCAAATCTAAGACCTAATATTTTTTGATATGTACTTTGTATGTCATCAATAAATCGAGTATTTGCAGTTGGTTTATAGGCACTTAATTCTTTTAATTGATCAAAGGTGAATCTAACAGTATTATCTCCTTTATCACGCATTCTGGAAACAATAGAAAAGAACAGATTCATTTCTATAGGAGTAAATCTTCGCAAAGGAATTGTATTCAATTCAGGATCGTATTTAATTAATTCATTACTCATAAAAGTAACCTCCATGAGTAATACTACTTTATTTTAATACGGAAGTAAATGAATGTAGTCGATAAACAGACAAAATGTAGTCGATAAACAGACAAAATGTAGTCGATAAACAGACAAAATGTAGTCGATAAACAGACAAAATGTAGTCGATAAACTTTTGTACTCCTTGGGAGAGTAAGGCTCAATAGGGGTCTAAAAGAGGTTTAAAAGAGGTTTATAAAAGAGGTATATAAGAGGCACCACTGTACAAGATCCAAATCTAAAAACAAAAAACACAAAGGAGTGAGCCAAAAACTGGCTCACATTAAACTTCAGTCGCGATGCTCCTTGCGCCTCACTTCGTTCGTTGCCTAAAAAGGTGTGGCAAGCCACATTCATTCGGGCGCTGACGCCCCACAACCCCGTCCAAGCTGAGCCAGCTTGACCGCTTTTTCACTCGCCGTTAGGCAGGAAAGCAAAGTTTTATAGAAACTTTGGCTTTCGCCAATTCAGTGTTAAAACTGGTTTAGAGCTGTCAATTCCTTATGCTCCCACGCTACGCTCGTCCGCTACCATTGACAGCAAATAGTTAGCTTTTCTAAAATTTGATAAGAATTTAACTGTTATATCCCCTTTTAAGGGCCTTATTTTCCATTTTTAACAATTTTAATGCTATTTATATATATTTATACCAAAGCCAAAATAAAAAGCCCTCAGTGAGCTTTTAGGGGCTAAATTACAAAGTCTGGACGTTTAATAATATCTTCTTGTCTTTTTTGCAAAACATAAGTGTATAAGGAATTATACAAACTCTTTTTGATTTCATCGGGTTCATTCACAAAAGCTTTAAACAATTCTTGAATATCAACTTGCCAGGGATCAGCGAGCATTTCATCAATTAGTTTTAATACTTTTTTTTCGTCCATTTTAATTACTCCTAACATCAAAATAATAATTTCAATTTAGATACATAGTTCATACGGTTGGTTATTCAAATTTTGTTGCTAAGGTTATAAAGAATCTCTGCACAAAGCAATTAAAAAATTTTCGTTTAAAGCAGTGGAATCTGCAACAGTTTTTAAGTATTTAAAGCATAACAAACTTAAGTTAAGTGTAAACATGAATTGAATTAAGAATACATTCAATTCAACAACAGCAAAAACCAATTCTATGGCTCTCAGCAGACCGAGTAAAATGAGGTCAATGCGCACTTACACCCTTGACAAGTGTCAAGGGTAAATTTAATCCCCATTTTGATGGGGATTATTTGTATTAGAAGGCTAGCGCCAACGATAAAAAATCTAGAGTAAAACCACCAAAAGCCTAGAGCTAAATCTCAAGAGCCGTCAATTACATTGCGAAGGATCCAATGACTGTAAGCAAGACGAGCGCCTGGAGTTATTAACCAAGGATGATTAATTTCGAAGATTTGAATTTCAGTTTCTAAATAAAGTGGCGTCTTACCATGAGTAAAATTAAAAACAGGTTGCGGAAAATCAGGCTTACTAGCAACTTGATGAACACTTTGACGAGAATTCATCTGCCAACGAATTTTTAAATCTTCACGCGACAATAATTGCGGTAGTTGTGTTTTTTCAATTTGAGCTTGTTGTTGCAATTTTTGTGTAAATTCTTGTTTAGTCTTGTTTTGGTGCCAATCATCAAACAAGTCATACTTGTTTGTTTCAAAATCTAAATCCATAAAGATAACCTCCTAACCAAAATCAATTTGATCTAGCATAGTTTCGGTACTAGCCTGGTCTAAGCCCAAATAGGCTAAAGTCATAGCTTCACTAGAATGATTTAATAAGTGCATGACTAAGCCAATGTTATAATTTGATTGTGTGTAGACGCGATAAGCCCCGGTTTTGCGCATCGTATGAGTACCTAGATAATTAATTTCTAACAGATCGCCAACCTTACTCATGATTTTGTAAAATTGTTTTTCTGTAATATGACGTTCCGAGTGTTGAATGGAAGGGAAGAGCCATTCAGATTCCAGCTTATGATCGAGCAGCCATTGACGATACAATAAAAGCTCTGTTTGAACCGGTTTAAGGTACAAGGTATTAGGTTTACCAGTTTTTCGGTCGTGAATAAACGCATTTTGTTTAATTGAACCGTCTGAATTAAAAATATCGGTCTGTTTTAAGCACATGACGTCACTGACTCTCAATAGTGTAGCTTTGCCAATTTGAAAAATTGTATAGTTACGCCGGCCAGCTTTAAAGTTATTGAGTAAAGTATCTTGCACATCTTTAAGTACATTCGAATCTTTGATTGGTAGGACAATTTGTTGCATAAGTCATAATCTCCTTTGACGATATAATAGTTTGCAATTGACGTACGCTATAATGTACGCCTATAATATTAGATAAGTTGAGGAGGGGAATCATATGGAAAAAATTATTAATCCAACTACAGCACGAACCAATCTATTTTCACTTATCAAAAATGCTAATCGGGACTCCCAACCTGTTATTATTGCAGGATCTAATGACAGCCGTAGTGCCGTTTTGATTGGAAAAAAAGACTACGACGCATTACAGGAAACCATGAACTTAATGATGAATGGTCAAATTCAAGCTACCTTAAGCCGTAAAGATGATGAATCGGTTGATTTAGACGAAATGATCAAAGAAATTGATCATGAGTAATCGTTGGAAAGTAAAAATAAAATCATCAGCTAAAGGTGATTTAAAAAAAGTTTTAAGAAGCCCATTACGTCAGTCATTTGAAGAAATAAAAAATGTAT
Organism: Liquorilactobacillus vini DSM 20605; assembly: GCF_000255495.1. Taxonomy (GTDB): domain Bacteria; phylum Bacillota; class Bacilli; order Lactobacillales; family Lactobacillaceae; genus Liquorilactobacillus; species Liquorilactobacillus vini. The sequence continues at coordinate 1,538 of NZ_AHYZ01000024.1, read as the reverse complement.
TGGAATCTGATCCATATAAACCAATACAGTCATTTGAAAAATTAACACCACCTGCGGCTGGTTACTATTCTCGAAGAATAAATGGTCAACATCGCGTCGTTTATACCATTGATAAAGTAACTAAAATAGTCGAAATCTATTCATGTTGGGCCCATTATGAAAGTGGTGCTCTTGAAATGAGTGGTAAATCCAATTCTCGAAAAAACTAGCAACTTAATATGCGTTATAAATTATAATATTAAAATAAATAGCCCCCAATATCTACATTATAGATGTTGGGGGTTATTTTAACAATGTTTTTGAGGGGTTATTTGATACTTATGGTCCCTAAAGGTTTCTTAACTAAAGACAGCGATAATCATTTTGGTGACTAAATAAATAATTGCAATTACCATCATCCAACCAGTACTGCGCATAAATTCCCAGACATTAGTTTGTGCTTTTGCGTTTTTGGTAATAACTATGCTTTTTTTTAGTGAATCATCACCCTTGATCAAACTATCTAAGGTAATGTCGAACAAATTGCTGATTTGCACTAAACGATCAATATCGGGATAAGTACTTCCGACTTCCCACTTAGAAATGGCCTGACGAGAAACATTAAGCGTTTCTGCAAGATAATCTTGTGTCCACTGCCTTTTTTCTCGTTCTTTTTTTATCCTTTGCCCTAAAATCATAAACGTAACCTCACTTTCAATAGATTAATTATCATATTGAAGCGAGAAAAAAGCACGCTAATTATTAGCGCACTAAAAGCAACTACTGGTTGCGAAGAATATTCTGGTGTAAATAGGGGCTAAATGGAGATTATAGCCCCTTAGATAACTGTATTTTGAGTTTTTTGACAATTTAAAGCCTGTTCTAGCTATACTAGTAACTAATTGCTAGCTCATTTTTACCAAATCAGTAACATATTGGGTGGTGAACAGTTTCGCCAATAATTATAGTAAACCTAAGAAAGACGATTGTGAGTGAATGACCATGGAACTAAATTTAATTTTAAAACAAGAGCGTCAGAAGTTACATCTTACTCAGGAACAACTTGCCGAAAAAATATTTGTGTCTCCTAAAACAGTTTCTAATTGGGAAACCGGTAAAACTTTCCCTGATATTGAAAGTCTAATAAAGTTGGCACAGCTCTATCATCTTTCTTTAGATAAATTATTGGTGGAAGGATCTGATATTGTGAAAGACATTGAGAAAAAAACTAGATTAACTAGTTTAAAAAAGTATATGTGGGGACCTAACATTCTTAATCTTATTTTGATTATCATGGTCTCACAGCAACAATTTTTAGGAAAGCTTTCTTTATTAAGCACAGTTTTACTGTTAATCAGCATTGTGCTAAATGGGATAACACTACTTTTCTTTTCTAAAGAAATTCACTATGAAGAAAGGCAGCAAGAAGTTTATAAACCTTTCAACAAACCAACTACTCGACTTTTGATTTTTACCATTATTTTTGTTGGAGCAATTGTTATAGGCTATTTTATCCATTAAAGTGGAAGCCATATTATTAAAACAGAGATCATGAAGTT
>NZ_AHYZ01000025.1 GCF_000255495.1 Liquorilactobacillus vini DSM 20605 | reverse complement strand
GGAAAAGGTAAAAGATCTGACTAGCGAATATGGTATTTCAGATAAAAACATTTATGCTTGGTTAAAAGAGCAATATAACTTCAGTGACCTTGATAGTAATGTAGTTAAAATTGAAACTCCCCTTCTTGATAGTACATTTGATTATATAGTCTTTTATGCACAAGGTTTAAAAGACAATTCAATTATCATTACCGATGATGGATGGACAATTGATAATTTAAACTCATATGGAATTAATTTTGATGGAAGAAGTAAAACATAAATAGGTTTCTGAAAGAAATAACATCAAATTTTGGAGTTGAATATGATGAAAAATCAAAAGAATTATTTATAAAAACAGATCATCAGTATTTTGCAAATTCAAAAAGCAGGCTTTTACAAGCCGTGATGCGGATCGGTGATTTATCAGTTTTAACTAAAACGAATGTTAAATCTGTTTTTATTGACGATATTTCTGATTTGTTAAGAGAACAAAATGTAATATTCACCCCAATATAAGCATCGTTCTTCCTGGAGGGCTATCAGCTCATTTTGATTTTTCAATTCCCCCATTACCAAGTGTAAATCAAAATGAAGAGAAACTTGTTAAGGGCATTTCTTCGCCAAACAATCTTAATAGAGCTAAACTTTTTAGCTATGATGCTAACATGGCAAGTAGCTACCGTAAATCTAATTATATCGCAGTAATAGATGATGAAAATCAAACTCTAAAATCTACAAACGCACTAAAACAGATAGAATCTAAAAATCTTTATCCAATAAAGTTCTTGCGTTATTGGATAAAGACTTTTACTTAACATTTGTGCCGAACATACGTGCGTGTTTTATATTCTGAGTACACAAAATGGAGGCATTTTCAATGGCACAGGTATTTAAATACAAAAATAAGCGTACAAATAAAACGATGTACGCGTTTAAAGTCTATTTAGGAAAAGATCCCTTAACCGGAAAACGAAAAGAAACAACAAGGCGTGGATTTAAAACTAAAAAAGAAGCTCAAGAAGCTATTTCTTTACTAAAAATTCAATACAAAAATGGTGAGTACAAAACAAATAATTGCAATATTAAAACTTTTGATGAACTATTTAAAATTTGGTTTGAATCATATAAAAATACCGTCAAGTACTCAACTGCTACAGATACTTGGTGGTATTACAAAAGATATATAAAGCCTACTTTTAAGAATATCAAAATAAATAAAATCAATGTCGCCTTTTGCCAAAAATGTGTCAACTCATGGCATGAAAAGTATAGAGCTTATCGCCGCATAAAAAATTTAGCCGCACAAATAATTAATTATGCTATTAGTTTAGAGCTGATTGATTCAAATCCAATGAAAAAAGTCATATTGCCAAAGCCTAAGCTTAAAAAAGAAAAGAAGAATTTCTACGAAAAAAAGAGTTGCAATATTTTTTTGAATGTCTTGAAAACATTGGCGACAAACGTTATATAGCTTTTTTCAGATTACTAGCATACACTGGCATTCGTCGTGGTGAGGCAAATGGGGCTTAAATGGTCTGATTTTGATTTTAAACATCAAACGCTGTCAATTAAACGCCGCCTTTATTTCGATGAAAGGCTAAAAAAAGTAATAGTTCAACAGTCTAAAACAAAAGCATCCATTAGAATTTTAAGCTTAGATCCAAAGACGGAGAAGATCTTAAAATCATGGAGAATTGAGCAACAACAAAGATTTTTTAAAATAGGCATAAACACCCTTAAGCCTGATCAATACATATTCACACAAGACAAATCAAATAAGCTGCTTGCTCCCGCTCGTGCAGACGACTGGTTAAAATGGGTCTACAAACATTACCCATAACGAAAGATAACGATTCATGGATTTAGGCATACTCATACTTCTCTTTTGTTTGAAGCTGGAGCAACCATCAAAGAAGTCCAAGATCGTTTAGGCCATTCAAATTCAAAAACTACTCTTGACATTTACACTCACGTAACCAAAAAAGCCAAACACGATGCAGCAAATCGGTTTGCAAAATTCATGGGAAAATGATGGGATCCTGGACTTTGTCGTCAAATTTATCGTCAAATTTTAATTTTTTGAAAAATAAAAAGCTGTAAATGCCTTTGTATCAACATTTACAGCTATTAAACCTATTTTAACCCACTGAACCTTCCATTTGAAACTCTATCAAACGATTTAACTCAACTGCATATTCCATTGGCAATTCTTTAGTGAATGGTTCCACAAATCCCATAATGATCATTTCGGTAGCTTTGTCTTCAGGAATTCCGCGACTCATTAAATAATACAGCTGTTCCTCAGAAATTTTAGAAACTTTAGCCTCATGTTCCATCGAAACATTGCCATTCTTTACTTGATTGACAGGAATCGTATCACTAGAACTTTCCTCATCCATAATAATAGTATCACATTCAACATGTGATTTTGAACCGTCACTATGTGGGCCAAAACGAACTTTTCCACGATAGTCCGCCTTGCCACCATCCTTGCAAAGCGATTTGGAAATAATCGAACTAGAGGTGTTTTTAGCATTGTGAATCATTCGTGCCCCAGTATCCGAATCAATATTTTTACCGGCAAAAGCAATTGACAGCATCGTTCCATGGGCACCTTCGCCGTTCATATAAACGCTTGGATACTTCATAGTAACTTTAGAGCCCAAATTACCATCAACCCATTCCATTGTTGCATTTTCTAAAGCTTGAGCACGTTTAGTTTCCAAACTGTAGACATTATTTGACCAATTCTGAATTGTTGTATAACGGCAGTAAGCATCTTTAAGAACGTTAACTTCTACTACCGCCGCATGCAAACTATCCTCGGAGTAATTTGGAGCTGTACAGCCCTCAACATAATTAACGCTAGCACCCTCATCAACAATAATCAATGTCCGCTCAAACTGCCCACTATTACCAGCATTAATTCGAAAATAGCTTTGAATTGGAGTTTTTACTTTAACCCCCTTTGGAACATAAATAAAAGTTCCGCCTGACCAAACAGCCGAATTCAAAGCTGCAAATTTATTATCCGCTGGCGGGATTAGCTTACCAAAATATTTGCGTACTAATTCAGGATGTTTTTGAACAGCTGAATCAGTATCCATAAAAATAATACCTTCTTTTTCAAGTTGCTCATGCATGTTATGATAGACAACTTCTGATTCATACTGAGCAGAAGATCCGGCTAAATATTTGCGTTCAGCTTCCGGCACACCTAAACGATCAAATGTCTTTTTAATATCTTCAGGAACATCCTCCCATTTACGAGCAACACGATCGCTATCACGTCGGAAATAATTAATATGGTCAAGATCTAAAGGTGAAAGATCTGGACCAAAATCCGGCATTTCCATTGCTTGATAACGCTGAAAAGCTTTTAAGCGAAAATCCAGCATCCAATCCGGTTCATGCTTAGCTGCTGAAATTTGCCGAACAGTTGCTTCAGTTAACCCTTCCCCGGTCGTCAATATCGGCTGAATATCATCCTTAAAGCCATATTGATACTTGCCACCTAGACCGAGCATATTTGCCTTTGCAGTTTCTGCCATTTTATGACTCCTCTCTCTCCTTGATTTTACTGATCATGTCGCATAAAACCGACTGTCGACTCTTGCTGATCATTTGCTAAGGCTTGATAAATCGCCTTCCAAGCTAGGGTTGCACATTTGATGCGGGCTGGAAACTTGGCAACTCCCTCTAAAACTGAGGCATCACCTAAAATTTCCTCATAGTTTTGTGGTGGGTTGCCCGTCACCATTTTTGAAAATGTTGTTACCATCTTTTCAATCTGCTGTGGTGTTTTGCCAAGAACCTCATCAGTCATCATACTGGCTGAGGCTTGGCTGATTGTGCAACCTGAGCCAGAAAAAGCAACTTGAGCAACTTTATTGTTTTTTAAAATTACCTGAACATTTAAAACATCCCCACAAGTTGGATTGCGCAGTTCCAATTTATGACTGGCAGCTTTTAAAAAACCATAATGATGCGGATGCATTGCGTGATCCAAAATCATTTGCCGATATAAATTTTCAAGTTTAGATAGTGCCATGATTGAAGAACTCCTTTGTGGCTTTGATTGCTTCGACTAATTTCTGAGCATCAGCTAAATTATTATACAAGTATAAACTAGCGCGGGCAGTCGCGGCAACTTTTAACCACTCCATTAACGGTTGAGCACAGTGATGGCCAGCCCGGACTGCAACTCCTTCCATATCCAAGGCCGTTGCAACATCATGAGGATGCAGACCAGCTAGGTTAAACGAAATTACCCCGCTATGTTTAGCTGGATCATGCGGACCATAAACCGTGACTCCTGGGATTTCCAATAAAGCCGGCAGTAAATAATTGACCAATTGCTGCTCATGTTTTTGAACTCGATCCATCCCGATAGCACTTAAATAATCAATTGCCGCTCCTAAACCGATTACCCCCGCAATATTTTGCGTTCCACCTTCAAATTTCCACGGCGCCGCTTTAAAAGTCGTCTTTTGTAGTTGAACCCAATCGATCATTTCCCCGCCAAATTCTAGCGGTGGCATATCAGCTAATAATTCACTTTTACCCCATAAAACACCAATTCCTGTCGGCGCCATTAACTTGTGACCAGAAAAAGCATAAAAATCAGCATCCATCGCTTGAACATCAACTTTAAAATGCGGGGTAGATTGTGCTCCATCAACAACCATAATTGCTCCATGTTGATGAGCAAGAGCCGCTATTTTTTTAATTGGGTTCACCACTCCCAAAACGTTAGACGCTTGTGTTAAAGAAACAATGGCCGTTTTATCAGTTATTTGCCGCCTTGCACTTGTCAAATCTAATTCGCCATCTGGCAATAGATCAATATATTTCAAAATTGCACCAGTTTTTTTGGCTAACTGCTGCCAAGGAACTAAATTACTGTGGTGTTCGAGATACGAAATAACGATTTCATCGCCAGCCTTAACGTGTGTTGAGCCATAACTTGCTGCTACCCAATTTAGTCCTTCAGTTGTCCCTTTGGTATACACAATTTCTTCACGGCTTGGAGCATTAATAAATTTAGCGACTTTATCACGAACCGCTTCAAACTCTTGAGTTGCTCTTTCAGCCAATGTATGCACGCCACGATGCACATTAGCATTATCATGATAGTAGTAATTCGTTATCGCTTGGACAACTGCCCGAGGTTTTTGGGCAGTTGCTGCATTGTCTAAATATACCAATGGTTCATCGTTAACTGTTTGATTCAAAATTGGAAAATCAGCCCGATACTCACTCATCTTTTTGACCATCTATAAGCTTCCCTTCAATAGTTGCTTTTAATTGACTCCGAATCCAGTCAGACGGAATTGCAGCTAAAACTGGTCCTAAAAAACCTCTAATTACTAAGCGCTCAGCCAGTTTTTTATGCAATCCACGACTCATTAAATAATACATTTGCTCCGCATTAACTCGACCAACACTCGCGGCATGCCCCGCTGTTACGTCATTGTCATCGATCAACAGAACTGGATTTGCATCACCCTTAGCTTTTGGTGAAAGCATTAACAGACGGCTCTCTTGCTGAGCATCAGCACCTTTAGCGCCTTTGATAATATGCCCAATACCGTTAAAGATCAGCGTTGAACGCGATAAAATTACACCATGTTGCAAAATATGACCAATTGTATGCGGCCCATAATTGGTAACACGCGTATCAATTCCTTGGACTTGGCGTCCCGTTGAAATTGCAACAACTTTAGTTTCTGCATGCGCACCAGCCCCTACCAAATCAGAATCAAAATCGCCAACAATATTCCCGTCATTCATCATTCCCATTGACCAATCGATTTTTGCATTCTTTCCAAGATGAGCTCGTCGATTTAAATAAGTTGTTGTGTTTTTGCCTAAACGATCAACACTAGCAAATTTAACATGACTGTTATCTTGAGCAATAACTTCCACGATCACACTTGCCGTGGTCGGTTGTTCACCAACAGTCATTAAATTTTCCATATAAGATACTTCACTGTTTTCACCAACTATTAAAATCACATGGTGAACAAAATCTTGTTTGCTAGTTGCATCTTGAATAAAGTAGCTAGTAATTGGTTCCGTTAAAACAGTATTTTTTGGCACATAAATCAGCAAACCACTCGTTAATTTAGCCACGTGCTGTGCTGTTAGCAAGTCCTGATCATATTTGATGGCCTGTTGCATAAAATATTTCTTGACCAAGTCTTCATGCTCGCGCAAAGCCGTCACCCAATCACAAACGATTACTCCTTTAGCTGCTAAAGACTGCAACCCCGTTTGTTGAACGGTTGTCTGCCCAAATTGGACGACTAAATGCTTGGCTGCTTCAATTTTCAAGTTTTGAAGCAATTTAGGATTAGACTGATGGAACTCAAGCGGTTGCTCTAGCTGAATTGGCCAGCGTTGATAACGAATCTTACCAAAAGAAGGTAAGTGCAAATGTTTTGTTTGCTGCCAAGCTTTAATCCTCAAATCAGAAAGCCACGCTGGTTCCGATGTTTGCTGAGCATAATTGGCAATTTCCGGATAAGTTTGTAAATTTGTCATCTGCTTCCATCTCCCCTAAGCGTCTTCATCAACTAATTTAATGTCTAAGCCTAATTCATCACGCAAACCAGCATAGCCTTCATCCTCAAGTTTTTTAGCCAACTCAGGGCCACCCTGCTTAACAATTCGACCGTCCATCATAACATGAACCGTATCAGGAACAATATAATTCAATAATCTTTGATAATGGGTAATGATCAATGAACCAAACTCTGATCCACGCATTTTATTGACGCCACGAGAAACAACTTTCAAAGCATCAATATCCAAGCCAGAATCAATTTCATCTAAAATTGCAAATTTAGGTTTGATCATCATCAGTTGCAAAATCTCATTTCGCTTTTTCTCTCCACCGGAGAATCCTTCATTTAAATAACGATCAGCCATTTCCTCGGTCATATCGAGCGTACTCATTGCTTCATCTAGCTCTTTTAAAAACTTACGAATTGGTACTGGTTTATCCTTTGGTCGCCTTGAATTAATTGCACCACGAATAAATTCGGCATTAGTTACCCCAGGAATTTCTGCTGGATATTGCATAGCTAAAAATAAACCAGCACGTGCTCGCTCATCAACTGACATTGAAAGCAGATCCTGATCATCCAATCGGATCTGCCCTGCAGTTACCTTGTAAGCCGGATTTCCCATAATCGTTTCCGAAAGTGTCGATTTGCCTGTTCCATTTGGCCCCATGATAGCATGGATCTCGCCAGTCCTCATTGAAAAATTAACACCCTTTAAAATTTCTTTTCCCTCAATTGAAACGTGTAAGTTTTTAACCTCAAGCATTGCCATTTTGAATTCCTCCAATGTTAAATTACATTCTCATTCTATCCTAATTGCGAATCATTTTCAATTAGAAAAAAGCAACTCCATCGAGCTGCTTTTGTTTGAAATAATTGTTTTTCAAAGCTTTTTTAGAAAAATTACATAATTAAAAAGAAAATAGATTTCATTTAATTATTCCAATTTTCCTGGTAAACATCCGGTTTAAAACCACAAGTAAATTTTCCATTTTCAACCATCAGCGGGCGTTTGATCAATTTTCCATCACTAGCTAATAATTGACTAGCTTCTTTAGTAGTTAACTGATCAACTTTGTCTTTTAAGTTTAATTTACGATATTTAAGACCGCTAGTATTGAAAAAGTACTTAATTGGATGCTGGTTTCTTTCAATTAAGCTGAGCAAAAAATCAGCACTTGGAGGATTTTTAACAATATCGATCTCTTCATATTCGACTTGATGTTCGTTTAACCATTTGCGAGCTCTGGCACAAGTTGAACAGCGATTATAACAGTAAAATTTTTTCATTGCACTGATCCTTTCCCTTTACTTTAAAATTGATTATAAACCAAAAATCAATTTTTGGGCAAAAAAAAGCTACAGCCTTAAAAGCTGAAGCCACTTATTACTTGTTTAATGAAAGTCCTTAGTATTACTAAACATATAACTTTTATTATGGTACCGCATCGACATAATTAAACCAATCCCAATCATGTTACCAATCAAAGCTGAACCACCTTGACTGACAAAAGGCAAAGGAATACCTGTCAGTGGTAAAAGCCCAATACTCATTCCAATATTTTCAAAAACATGGAACAAAATCATCATGATAACGCCCGTTGAAAGATAGGCATAAAATTCATTTTTCGTATCAAAGGTCACTTGAACCATTTGAAAAATTAATAGCAAATAGATAAAAATCAAAACACAGCCACCAATAAAACCAAAATTTTCACCGATAACTGAAAAAATCATATCTGATTCACGAACAGGTACATAAACATTTGAAACATTAAACCCTTTCCCGAAAAGTCCACCTGTTCCAATTGCTTTCATGCTTTGCCATAATTGGTAACTAGTCGAAGAAGTACTGGCTGATGGATTCAACCAAGCTTCAATTCGATCAAACTGATAAGTCTTGAAACCAATCTGCATCAAAATGCTCCGGCCATAAATGACTAACAGAATGGCTGTACTTCCTAATAAAACGGCCGCAGAAGCAACCGGAGCAATAATTTTCCAAGAAACCCCAGAAACCAAAATCATCCCGCCTAAAATAGCAATAAACACCAACATCGTACCAAAATCATTTTGCAGTTTCAATAACACAGCAACTGGCAATGACCATAAGGCTAGCTTCCCAATTAATAACCAGTCTGAATTAACATGGTGCTCCGGATATTCATTATTATGCTGAGAAATGACGCGTGCCAGCATCATAATATAAGCTGGCTTCATAACCTCTGAAGGCTGAAATGTTAAACTCCCAATGGCAAACCAACTCTTAGCTCCAGTGCGGGCGAAATAAGACCGACTGTAAAAAATTAACAGCAGCAGTAACAACGTAATTCCAATTCCATAAGCTATTGGAGCTAATTTCCAAAGCTGCTCAGCATCAAATTGGATAATAACAACTATGGCAATCGTTCCAATCACATACCAAGCAAACTGCATTAACAGCGCATGGCTAACACTGGTTGTACTAGTATCATGACTGGCTGCAACATAAATTGCCAGCATGCCAATTACTGCTAGAACCAGAACCGAGAAAATAATTCCGTAGTCGATTCGCGCATCCTGACTTTCCTCACTGCGTGTTCTTCTTCCTTCCAACCAATCTACTCCTTCCTACGTAAAAATCACGCAAACTAAGGTTAATTAGCTTGATGAAGATGATAATCTCGCAATAATAAATTGACAGCTTCAACTCGCGTATTAGTATGATAAATCGAGCCATTAGGCAACAAAGCTTGAAAACGATTTATCCGCGAATTAAGTTTAATTACTCCCAAGCTTTGTTTACCAATCTTTAATTCGACAATTGTTTGACCATTTTCTTCTCTTTCTTCCTCAATAACCTCAATGTTTCTTTCTTTTTTTGACACTGCTAGCCTCCAATAAATCTCCAAATTCTTTTTGTTCAGCCGTTAAATTACGTTTCAAAGAAAAATTTTTTGGAACTGGATCATAGCCACCTCTCACAAACGGATGGCAACGCAAAATTCTAGCTAAACTCATTAACCCTCCCCTTAAGGCACCAAAGCGGTTAATTGCTTCAGCGGCATAATGCGAGCAGGTTGGGTAATAACGACAAGTAGGCGGAAAAAAAGGAGAAATTCCCCTTTGATAACCACGAATCAACCACAATAAAATTCGTTTCAAGTGAATCCTCCTAAGACTTGTCCATTTTTACTTTTGACTTTTTTCAATGTGATCTAACAAATAACCGGTTCCCATCGCAACATCATCTAATGGCGTATCAGCAATCATTACTGGAACTTTCAGATGATTGGAAAATAACTGATCAATCCCATCAAGCAATGCTCCACCACCAGTTAAAACGATGCCAGTATCAATGATATCTGCTGCCAATTCAGGTGGTGTTTGTTCAAGAACATTTTTAGCAGCATCAATTACCGCTAACATTGTATCATGTAATGCCTTTTCAATTTGATTTGAAGACAAAGTAATTGTTCTTGGTAAACCGTTGATCACATCACGACCGCGAATTTCCATTTCTTTTTGCCGATGATCCGGTAAAACTGTCCCAATCTCAATTTTAGCTTTTTCAGCCGTATGTTCACCAATTTGTAAACTATGAATCTTACGAACATACGACATGATATCAGCATTTAATTGATCCCCTGCGACTCGTAATGAGCGGCTGACAACAATATCACCAAGAGAAATAACCGCAATATCACTAGTTCCGCCACCAATATCAATTACCATACTGCCTTTAGGCTGAAAAATATTCAAACCTGCTCCAATTGCTGCCACTTTCGGCTCTTCCTCCAAATAGACATTCCCACCACCAGACTTTTCAGCTGCTTGGCGAATTGCTTTTTGTTCAATTGAAGTTGTATTAGTTGGGCAGCAAATCAAAATGTTGGGTTTTGACATAAAGCCCTTAACGTTTAATTTTTTAATAAAATACGAAAGCATTTGCTCTGTCATGTCAAAGTCAGCAATTACTCCATCTTTCAGTGGACGAATTGCTCGAATATTGCTTGGTGTTCTACCAACCATCTTATAAGCTTCTGAACCGACTGCCAAGACACGCCCATTATCAGTGTCAATTGCAACAACGGATGGCTCATTTAAAACAATGCCCTTTCCTTTGACATTGATCAAAACATTGGCTGTGCCTAAATCGATTCCGATATCTTTAGCCATACTGATTCTCCTTTAATTTTTATATGTACCAACAGTACAGTCATTGCAAAGGATCAAAAATTGGTCTAATCTGCAAAATCAGATATCATTATAGCATAAAAGCACTAATTTCAAAATGTTGTTCTGCTTAAAATAATTAGATTTAAATAAAAATAAACTATTTGTTATACTATTCTAATCTTTTACCGATAACTGTACTTTTAGACTACTTGAACTTTCAGTAGCGATCCGTTTAATCTTAGCACCTAAAGCCGCCAGTTTTTGATGAAAATGGTAATAACCACGATCAAGATATTTTAATTGACCAATTTCAGTATAACCATCAGCCACTAACCCAGCTAAGACCAACGCAGCTGCTGCTCGCAAATCAGTCGCATTTACTTGAGTTCCTTGAAACTGAGTTGGACCAGTCAAAAATGCAGAATTCCCCTCAATTTTAAAACGAGCATTCATTCGTCTTAGCTCTTCCAAATACAGGAAGCGATTTTCAAACACAGTTTCAGTTAAAGTACTCTCACCTTTTGCAAGTAACTGCAAAACGGCAATTTGCGGCTGCATATCAGTGGGAAAACCAGGATGAGGCATTGTTTTAACATTTGTTGATTTTAAATATTTTGTTCCAATTACACGGATTCCGGCTGCTTCTTCTTGAACTGTGACTCCCATTTCTTCCAATTTAGAAATTAATGGTCGATTATGCTCAGCAATCGCATTCTTGATCAATACATTTCCATTAGTTGCAGCTGCTGCAACCATAAACGTTCCTGCCTCAATCCGATCTTGAATCACAGTATGTTTGACACCATGAAGTCTATTAACACCAATAACCTTAATTCTTTCTGTACCTGCACCACTAACCTTAGCTCCCATTTGATTCAAAACATTTGCTAAGTCAACAATCTCGGGCTCACGGGCGACATTTTCAATAATTGTCGTCCCCTGCGCTAAAGTAGCAGCCATCATAATATTCTGTGTGGCACCAACACTTGGAAAATCTAAATAAATATTTGCTCCTTTTAAACCATCTGTTCTGGCATCAATAAAGCCGTCATGCTGATTGATAGTTGCACCCATCGCTGCCAAACCTTTTAAATGCAAATCAATTGGTCGTGAACCAATTGCACAACCACCTGGCATTGCAACTCTTGCTCGGCCTAAACGAGCTAATAATGGCCCAAACACGACAATTGAAGCACGCATTTTAGAAACATACTGAAAAGGTGCTTCAGAGGATAACTGTTCAGTGGCATTTAAAATCTCAACTTTTTTGCTTTCATCAAATTTAATTTTCACATTCAAAAACTCTAACAAATTATTCATCATATGGACATCTGAAAGAACTGGAACATTTTCCAATTCCAAATCACCATCACTTGTTAAAATACTAGCTGCCAAAATTGGTAAAACAGCATTTTTTGCGCCTTCAATTCCAACTTCTCCAACCAGCCGATTTCCGCCTTGAACAATTATTTTTTCCAAACGACTTTCCTCCATGTCTAAGCTTAGATTAAATATGATAAATTTCTGACATTATTAATAAAATCCAAGAAAAATGAACTGCATTGATAACCTATTGCGACTGCAATCAAAACCAGCAACCATTTAAAAACTTTCTGCTTTGAAGGAGCTATATAACGATCTAAACGTAATGATTGCAAAGCAGCAAAAGCAATAAAAATAAAAAGAAAATTACTGATTAGATTTAGTAATGCATTAATTCCATAAATCTTCATCTAGCATCCTCCTGAGTTTGTTTTTATCATAGCATAAAAATGCAAAATCGTCTTGTTTAACGTAACAAAAATGTAATCTTAAAAAAAACGCTGATTTTTTGATCAGCGTTTTTTCAAAAATATATTTGTTAATGACCTGCAATATTCAAACGATTAATTGCTCTGCGTAGTGAAACCTCAGCTCGTTTCACTTGATCAGTATCATGGGCTTGTTTAGCCTTCTCTAATCTTTCTTCAGCTCGTTTTCTAGCGCGGGCAGCACGAGCAGCATCAATATTTTCTTTGCGCTCTGCACTATTAGCTACAACCGTCGCCAAATTATTCGAGAATTCAACAAAACCTCCACCAACAGCAATTTCATCAAATTTGTCATCAGTTTTACTCTGCTTAACACGAACTTCATCAATTGCCAAGGATGCTAAAAAAGGAATATGGTCTGGCAAGACTCCAAGCTCACCAAGTGTCGTTTTAAAAATAACAAAAGGGGTCTGCTTTTCGTAAACACTGCCGTCTGGAGTAACAACATTGACGGTCAACATCTTTTGATCTGTCATTTGCTATGCCCCCTTATTTGGCCATACTTGCTTTCATCTTTTTAGCCTTCTCAACAACTTCTTCAATTCGACCCACTGAACGAAAGGCATCTTCAGGCAGATCATCATATTTCCCTTCAAGAATCTCCTTGAAACCCTTAATAGTTTCTTTAACTGGCACATATGAACCAGGTTGGCCAGTGAACTGTTCAGCAACATGGAAGTTTTGTGATAAGAAGAATTGAATTCTTCTAGCACGAGCAACTGTTACCTTTTCTTCATCTGATAATTCATCCATTCCTAAAATTGAAATGATATCTTGCAATTCACGGTAGCGTTGCAAAACATGCTGAACTTCAGTTGCGACTTCATAGTGTTCTTTACCAACAATTTCTGGTGCCAAAGCGCTTGAAGTTGAAGCCAATGGATCCACCGCCGGATAAATACCTTGTTGGGTCAAGCTTCTTTCAAGGTTCGTCGTTGCATCCAAATGAGCAAATGTAGTTGCTGGAGCTGGATCAGTATAATCATCAGCAGGCACATAAACAGCCTGAATCGAAGTTACCGAACCCTTGTTAGTTGACGTAATTCGCTCCTGCAATTGACCCATTTCAGTTGCCAACGTTGGCTGATAACCAACAGCTGAAGGAATTCGGCCAAGCAAAGCTGAAACTTCAGAACCAGCCTGAGTAAAGCGAAAAATATTATCAATGAAGAGTAATACGTCTTGGCCTTCAACATCCCGGAAATATTCAGCAATTGTCAATCCCGTCAAAGCTACACGCATCCGGGCACCAGGTGGCTCGTTCATCTGACCAAACACCATGGCAGTTTTCTCCAAAACACCCGACTCTTTCATTTCAAAATAAAGATCATTGCCTTCACGAGTTCGCTCACCAACACCAGTAAAAACTGAAATACCATTATGTTCTTGAGCAATATTGTGAATCAACTCCTGAATCAAAACGGTCTTACCGACTCCGGCACCACCGAATAAGCCAATCTTACCACCTTTAATGTAAGGTGCTAATAAATCAATAACTTTGATCCCGGTTTCCAAAATTTCAACTTTCGTACTCAATTCATCATAAGGTGGTACCTCACGATGAATTGGATCTCTTCTGGCATCACTGCCGAACTCTGGGCCACCATCAATCGGCTGACCGAGAACATTGAATACTCTTCCTAATGTTTCTTTGCCAACAGGAACTGTAATTGATGAACCTGTATTCACAACTTCAGCGCCACGTTGAACACCATCAGTTGAATCCATCGCAACAGTCCGCATAACACCATCGCCTAATTCCAGTGCAACTTCGATGACTAATTCTGAACCATCTGAGCGTTTAACTGTTAAGGCATTGTTAATATCTGGTAAAGATTCATCAAGAGGAAATTGGACATCCACAACAGGTCCGATAACTTGGACAACCTTACCTGAACTCATTCATAATTCCTCCCATCATTTATCATTCAAGGGCTGCCTGAGCACCCGTGATTTCTGTAATTTCTGTTGTTATCGCACTCTGACGAGCACGGTTAAACTGTAACTGCAAAGAAGAAATCAAATCTTTTGCATTATCAGTTGCCGACTTCATTGCTGTCGAACTTGAAGCATGTTCTGAAGTTTTCGCATCTAAAATTGCACCATAAATCAAACTTTCAGCATATTGAGGTAAGACAACCTCAAGAATGGCATCACTGGAAGGCTCCATATCATATTCAGCCTGCAGGCCGATTGAATCTTTAGAAGCCAAATCATCATGACCCAAATTTGCTGAAGAAATTGGTAGTAGCGGTTCTGATCGAAACTCAGAAGTCAACATATTGACAAAGTGATTATAACAAACATATAACTCATCATAAACTCCATCACTATACATCGACACGATTTTTCGAACCAGTGCCCGACTTCCTCTAAATTGAGGAATATCTGCAACACCACGATATTCAAAAGCCACATTAAAACCGCGTTTTTTAAAGAAGTCTGCTCCAGTTCCGCCGACTGCAATAATAACCGTATCTTCAGGCGTATGATGTCCACTAGCAATCAGGTCAAGCGTTTGTTTAATAACGTTGCTATTGTAACTTCCAACTAAACCACGATCAGAAGTAATAACTAAAACACCAAAATGTTTTAATGGTCGCTTAACCAACATATCTAAACCTGATATTTCCTGTTTATGTGCATCATCACTGGTAGTTTTTGTGGTTGCAGCTGGATTTCCATCCAATAAATGGGATTGAGCTAAGTGAGTAATCACACTTCGAATTTTATCAGCATAAACTTGATAACTAGTAGCTTGATGCTGAATTTGACTCAGTTTAGCCGTTGACACCATCTGCATTGCTCCTGTTATCTGCTGCGTTTTTTTAGTAGAAGTGATTCGACGTTTAACTTCTTGTAATGAAGCTCCCATTATTTTTCACCACCCTTTCTTATTTTGCAGTTACTTGAAATGCAGCCGCAAAATCTTTTAGGGCGCTGTCAAGCTGATCTGTATCACCTAACTTACCAGTCTTCTTAATTGCATCCAAAAGATCACGATGATTATTATCAAAGAAATCAAACATTTCATTTTGATAACGAACAACATCGTCAACTGGGATATTATCAATAAAGCCGTGAGTCAAAGCATATAAGATCAAGACCTGTTTTTCAACAGCTAACGGTTCATGCAATGGCTGCTTTAAAACTTCGACTGTCCGACGTCCACGATTTAATTTAGCCTGAGTTGCAGCATCTAAATCAGATCCAAATTGGGCAAATGATTCCAATTCACGATAAGATGCTAAATCAACACGCAAGGTCCCT
This sequence comes from Liquorilactobacillus vini DSM 20605, assembly GCF_000255495.1. GTDB lineage: Bacteria > Bacillota > Bacilli > Lactobacillales > Lactobacillaceae > Liquorilactobacillus > Liquorilactobacillus vini. Next base: position 3,524 of record NZ_AHYZ01000025.1, on the reverse strand, counting down.
GCAACTTTCTTCATTGCTTTGATTTGAGCAGCACCTCCAACACGTGAAACTGAGGTCCCAGCATCAATGGCAGGTCGAATCCCAGAATAGAAATTATCACTATCCAAGAAAATCTGACCATCAGTAATGGAAATAACGTTCGTCGGAATATAAGCCGAAACGTCACCAGCTTTGGTCTCAATAAATGGCAAAGCTGTCATTGATCCACCGCCTAATTCATCACTCAACTTAGCTGCCCGTTCAAGTAATCGTGAATGCAGATAGAAAACATCACCAGGATAGGCTTCACGACCAGGCGGACGACGAAGAATCAAAGATATTTCACGGTAAGCATCCGCTTGCTTGGTTAAATCATCATAAACAATCAAAACATGTTTGCCGTTATACATAAATTCCTCGCCCATTGCTGCACCAGCATAAGGAGCTAACCAAAGTAATGGGGCTGGCGATGACGGTCCAGCTGAAACAACAATTGTATAATCCATTGCCCCAAATTTACGTAACGTTTCAACCTGACTACGAACAGTTGATTCTTTTTGACCAATCGCAACATAGATACAAATCATATTCTGATTCTTCTGATTAATAATTGTATCAATTGCTAATGAAGTTTTACCAGTCTTACGATCACCAATGATCAACTCACGCTGACCACGACCAATTGGAACCAGTGCATCAATCGCCTTAATCCCAGTTTGCAACGGTTCTTTAACTGACTGACGTTGCATAACGCCAGGAGCCTTCTTTTCTACTGGACGAGTCTTAGTAGTCTTAACTTCTCCTAGACCATCAATTGGTTGGCCTAAAGGATTAACAACTCTCCCAATTAACGCCTCACCAACCGGAACTTCCATAATCCGGCCAGTTCGTTTGACACTATCACCTTCGCGAATACCCTTAAAATCTCCCAGAACAACAATACCAACATCATTTGATTCCAAGTTTTGGGCCATTCCATATGTTCCATTTTCAAATTCCAACAGTTCGCCGGCCAGGGCATTCTCAAGTCCACTAGCACGAGCAACACCGTCACCAACGTAAGTAACGATGCCAACTTCATCAACTTCGAGCTTGTCCTGATAATTTGCAAGCTGCTTTTTTATCAGAGCACTGATTTCCTCAGCCTTAATGCTCATAGAAGTTTCACCTCTTCATCAAATTATTTTAATAGCAATCGCTTGATCCGCTCAAGTCTTAAGCGTAATGACCCATTGTAAATATAATTATTAGATTTTAATACAACACCACCAATAATTTCTGGATCAACTTTTTCTTCAAGAATTACCTTACTTGCACCAACTACCTTAGCAAATGATGCCATTAAGCTTGTTTTTTGAGCTTCATCAAGTTCAATTGCCGTTACAACTTGAGCATGAACAGTTTTTTCAAGTTGATCATTCAAGCGAACATATTCATTAATAATTGCTGCCAAATCATCAATGCGACCATAATCAAATAACATCTGCAGCAAATTGGCTACTAAAGGAGAAGCAGCCTTAACCAAAACTTGTAAAATTGTTTGCTTTTCGTGATAACTAACTTGTTTGCTGTCTAAAACTTTAAGCAGTTCTGGTTGTTGTTGCAAAATCTTTTTTAGCTCTAAAAGTTCAGCCAATATCGACTGACGCTGAGCTTTTTCTTCAGCTAACTCAAATAAAGCCTTGCCGTAACGTTGCGCAATAATCATTTTACTTAGCTTCATTTTGCTTCCCCAACCCTTCAATGTAAGAATCAATCAATTCTTTTTGATCTTCAAGTTTGAGATTCTTAACGATAACTTTTGAAGCAATTGCCAGTGATAATTCGGCAACATCATCTTTGACGCTGTTTAAAGCATTTTGACGTTCACGAGCAATATCTTGTTTAGCATTTTCTTTAAGCGTTGCCACTTCCTGATTTGCATTATCAACGATTGTTTCCCTTTGCTGTTCACCATTGGTTTTAGCACGTTCGATAATTTGAGAAGCTTCAACATGAGAGTCTTTCAAGGCTGCTTGGCGCTGTTTCTCTAATTTTTCGGCTTTTTGGCGAGATTGTTCTGCATTGTCAATATCAGAAGCAATTTTATCAGCCCGTTTTTCCATCATGGAAGTCACCGGGCCCCAAGCAAAATGCTTAATTAAAGCCATCAAAATGATAAATAGAACTAAATAAAACAGTGTATCTCCCCAAAGTATTCCGCTAGCACCTAACAAAAATTCTGAACTCATTTATTGACACCTCCTATTTTCAAGCCATAATAATTTGCAACAAAGTATTACTTGGCAAGCAACAGGAATGAAATAACAATGGCAATAATCGGTACAGCTTCAACTAAACCGACACCGATAAACATATTAGTTCTCAATTTACCTTCTAATTCAGGCTGACGTGCCATTCCTTCAAGCAACTTAGCAATGACCAAGCCATCACCAATCGCACCACCAATCGCAGCACCAGCAGCAGCAAGACCTGCACCAATCAAAGTTAATGAACCCATATTAAAATCCTCCTTGTTTACTCTTTTTCTACTTTTTTAGAAATATAAACCATTGTTAATGTGACAAATACGTAGGCTTGGATGCTTCCAATAAAGACTGAGAAGCCTTGCCAAATCAATTCAAGCGGTACTGCCGGAATAAACGAGGCAATGCCATAAGCCTTACTAAATTGATAAATCAATTTTAGCAATACTTCACCTGAATAAATGTTCCCATACAAACGAAGAGCCAGCGTTAAAAAGTTGGTGAACTCTTCTAAAATACTAATCGGTAGTAAAAATGGAACTGGGCTCAAATAAGCATTTTTAAAATAATTCTTGAACCCTAATTTTTTAACTCCAAGAAAATGGGCTAATACCAAAACCATGAATGCAAGAGTCATAGTTGTCATTACATCAGCTGTTGGACTTTTAACATACGTCACATTGTTAACAGAGATCTGCAACATCAAACCTAACTGATTTGAAATGAAAATAAATGAAAACAATGTGAAGATCAATAAGCTAAACTTTTGACCCTCGCGCTCAGGCATGACACCTTTAATAATACCATTAGTGAAATCAACGATCCATTCAATAATGTTTTGCTTTTTATTCGGCTTTAATTCCAAATTTCTTGAGAGGAAAAACATTAAAGCAAAGACAATAACTGCTGCTATTAATCCTGGCACATCGTTGCCGATATCGAAAGGAATGCCAAAAAAAGTCTGAACATTAGCTCCTTCACCCACCAAGTCTCACCTCTTTTCATACTGAACATCAAAACATAAAGAAAATACAAAAAGGTTCCAAAGAATTACTCTCTGAATACAATGAGAATAATACCACTAATTTACAAAAAACACAAAACATTTTTAAAATGCAGAAAACGCTTACCAATGCAGTTTAAAGGCAAATTTTTCAGAAAATGGTTTATGAAAAAATGGGGTTTTCTTAAATTTTCAATAAAATTGTGTACTTTTTAGCAAAGATTGTGAAAATTGAGCTAGTTGTATTATTTAAAAAAATATTTTTTATAATAATTCAAGTAGTTTTCTTTGCTTAT
>NZ_AHYZ01000026.1 GCF_000255495.1 Liquorilactobacillus vini DSM 20605 | reverse complement strand
TAATTAGCAAATATCAGTTTTCCTTAATGAAAAAAATTGTGTGTTAATTAATACTGCTCGAGGCAAGGTAATTAATGAAGATGAATTAATCAAAGCCGTTAAGATTAAAAAAATAAAGGGGGCAATTTTAGATGTAATTGCTGAAGAACCCCCACATAATTTGAACTTACCAGTTCTACAAACCAAAGGAATAATTGTTACCCCTCATATTTCTTATCTATCTTTTGAATCAATTAATGAATTGAAAAAGAGAGCAACTGAGAATGCAATTGCAATGTACAAGGGAGAGTTCCCTAATGATATTGTGAATTTTAATTAAAGGAAAGAAGGAAATAAATATGAATGATTTAATCGATAAAAAAACTGATTATATTAAACGGTCAGTATTTGTATTTTTCTTATCTTTGTTATCAGTTTTAACTGTTTTTATAGGCCAAGTTTCTGCTAACAATAAAGTAGTTAAAATTGCTCATTCATCTTGGATAGGTTTTTACCCACTAGATTTGGCTGAACAAAAGGGTTTTTTTAAAGATTATGGAGTTAATGTTCAGATTAAAGATATTGAAAGCAAATCTGACAGTAAAAGCGCATTGGCTTCAGGAAAGATTCAAGGCATTGCAACTTCTGTCGATACTAATGTTTTAAGTGCAGCAAGTGGTTTGAAAATTCAAAATGTGTTGGCTTTAGATACATCTACTGGTGCTGATGGACTTGTGGGGACTAAGGATATTAAAAATTTTAAAGATTTGAAGGGCAAAACAGTTGCGTTAGATACTACCGGGGGAGCTAGTTACTTTTGGTTTAACTATATGTTACAGAAAAATCATATGAAATTGTCTCAAATGAAAGTGGAATCAATGGATTCAGGAGCCGCAGGAAGTGCCTTTGTAGCCAAAAAAGTTGATGCTGCGATGACTTGGCAGCCATGGTTATCAAAGGCTGAAAAGCGGACCAACGGCCATGTGGTAATGTAATGTCAAGCAAGAGTTCACCGGGAATTATTGTTGATACTTTAGGTTTAAGCACGAGTTTCATTAAAGAGCATCCAAAGGAAGTTAAAGGAATAATCAAAGGATGGTATAAGGCTCTGGCTTATATTAAATCACACCCTTCTTCAGCATACAAAATCATGAGCAAAAAAGCGGGTATTGGACCTAAAGAATTAAAAAAGGAAATGACTACAGAAATTAAGCTGTACGACAAAAAGGGAAATAAGAAATACTTTGGTACAGAAAAGAACAAAGGTCAAATTTATAAAATTTCAAAAATTGCATCAGATTTGTGGTACACATCAAAAATTTCTAAAAACAAGATCAGTGCAGAGAAAGTTACTAATCCTACTTTTGTAAATGAAATAAAGTAAATTTTTTATATTGAGAGTGGTGAAAAAATGACGGATTCAAAAGCAGAAAATTCTGAATATATTACAAAAGGGTCAGTGAAATTAAAGAAAAAATCAGTTTTGAGAAAAATTTTAGTACCTCAGAAAGAAGTTGCTAGAAAAAATAGAATAATTTTGGGAATTTTAGCTTTTGTTTTAATTTTGCTATTTTGGAGTTGGATAACTTATGGAAAAATAGTCGGTACAATGTTTGTTCCAACTCCTTCATCAACGTTTAGTGCTTTGACTAATATGCTCTCTACAGGTTTTTGGAGTGATATAAGTATTACTATTTATCGAGTAATGACTGGCTTTTTTATTGCTTTGATTGTTGCTTTGCCATTAGGGATCTTAGTCGGCGCTTACCAACCGATTGCAGCATTTTTTGAACCAGTTTTTTCTTTTGTTAGGTATATGCCTGCTTCGGCATTTATTCCGCTTTTTATTTTTTGGATTGGAATTGGTGAATCTGAAAAAATTGCGATCATAATTTTGGGAAGTTTACCACAGCTAGTTTTAATGATTGCAAATGACATTAGAAATGTTGATCAATCATTGATCGAGGTCTCATATACACTTGGAACGAATACTCTAAATGTTTTGTGGAAAGTTATACTACCTAAAAGTTTACCAGATATAATGAACACTATTCGAATTGTTTTAGGATGGGCTTGGACATATGTCATTGTTGCTGAATTAGTCGGAGCTTCGTCAGGTATTGGATTTAGTATTCTTCAAGCAGAAAGGACCTTTCAAATTGATAGGATTTTTGTAGGAATCTTAATTTTAGGAATAATTGGATTAATAGTTGACACAGTTCTAACATTGCTGAATAAAATATTGTTTGCATGGAATTTTTAGGGGGATTTGAATTATGGACGAAAGTATCGAAGTAAAAAATGTTTCAAAAAAATTTCATACAAAAAATGGTGATGTTCAAGCACTTAGTGACATTAATTTAACAGTGCATGATAAAGAATTTGTTTCTATTATAGGAAGATCTGGCTGTGGTAAATCTACTCTTTTAAGAATAATTGGTGGTTTAGAAACTGCTTCAAATGGTGAGGTTAAATGTCATTCACATGAAATTGATGGCCCAGGCTCTGATAGAGGAATGGTATTTCAGCACTATAGCTTATTCCCTTGGATGACTGTTAAAAGAAATGTTGAATTTGGATTAAAGCAAAAAGGAACTAATAAAAAAACTAGATCTGAAATTGCCGAAAAATATATTGACTTGGTAGGATTAAAGGAGTTTGAAAATTTATATCCCAAAAACCTTTCTGGTGGAATGCAGCAAAGAGTTGCGTTAGCTAGAGGCTTAGCAAATGATCCTGAAGTATTACTCTTAGATGAACCATTTGGAGCACTAGACATGCAAACTAGAGAGGACATGCAGGATTTATTGCTTGATATCTGGCAAAAATCACCCAAAACAATTGTAATGGTTACACATGATGTTGAAGAAGCAATCTTGCTTGCTAATCGAGTTGTAATAATGAGTTCACATCCAGGAAAAATTAAGAAAATTTTAAAAATAGAACTGGGTGAACAAAGGAGATTTGAAACAAGACTAACATCAGAATTTTTGAAATATAAAGGAATTGCTAGTAAATTAATTAGATCTAAATAATTATAAATATTAATAATACTTAATATTTTAAAGAAGGTAGTGTGATTGGTAAAAAGTAATTTGATTGAGATAACAATTAATAAAGCCCGAATAGAAAAAAATATTGAGAATTTAGGACAGATTGGTTTAAGCAAAAGAGGTGGTATAAATCGTTCATTAGCTTCGCAGGCTGACATTGAATCAAGAAATTGGATCAAAACTTATTGGCAGCAGAATTTTAATATCCCGGTTACAACGGATGCAGCTGCAAATTTGTGGGGAGAGTATCCATATTCAACCAACCAATCGTTAAAGCCGTTAATCATTGGTTCACATAATGATAGTGTTCCAGAAGGTGGTAAATATGATGGTGCACTAGGCGTTTTACTTGCAACTGAAGTTTTTCAAACGATGACTGAGAAGCAAATTAAGTTAAAGCATCCACTAAGACTGATTTCTTTAACTGGAGAAGAACCTAATCCTTATCAAATTTCGACTCTTGGAAGCAAAATAATTTCGGGAGTGGTTGATAAAAAATATTTAAAAAAGTTTAAAAATATTGAAACTGGCGAGCCACTGGCCAAGGCGATTAATCGTTTAGGCGGGGACTTTGAGAATTTAGCAAGTGCCCGCTGGTCAGATCAGGATTTCGCAGCTTTTATTGAGTGCCATATTGAACAAGGCAGAAGGTTGTTTGACAGTGGTGATCCAGTAGCTGTTGTCAAAAAAATAACTGGTATTTATCGAGAATTGATTGTTATTGATGGAGAGGCTAATCATGCAGGGACAACTGATATTCTTCATCGTAAAGATGCACTTTTGGCGTTAAGTTGGCTCAACGTTAAGTTGCGTGAATATTTACAGAATCTAAAAAGCAAGGAACCGATCGTTGGAACGATTGGCTTTGTTGAGGTTGAGCCTAATGCGGCTAATATTATTCCAGGCAGGGTGCGCTTTAATGTTGATTTACGCTCCGGAGATTGGAGCTTAGTCGAAAAGGCAATCAGCAATTTGGATAAATTGTTTGCAAGACTTGAGGAAGCTGGCCTAAAAGTTACGCGTAACGTAATTTTAAATCAAAAGCCAGTCGAGCTTAACCCGAAGATTATTCAGGCATTTTCCGATACGATTGCTGCTAACGAAAAACTCAATTTAAAAGTCTTCACTAGTATGGCAGGACATGATGCAGCCAATCTGGCTCGCATCGGTCGGTCAGGCATGTTATTTGTTAAAAGTATTGATGGTAAAAGTCACTGTAAAGAAGAATATTCAAAAATTGAGGATATTGAAGTTGCTGGGAATGTATTGTTACAAACCATTTTGGATTTAGACAGGGAGTTAGATTAATGCAGAGAATATTATTGCCAAAATATTTATATACAAATACTGGTTTTAAAACAGACTGGGCGATGCTAATTACCAACAATACGGTCACGGACCTTGGACCGCAAGAAGGTATTTTAAAAAAATATACGCAAGTTCCTTCTGATAAATATGAAAATCTGGTTTTTGTTCCTGGAACAGTTAATACGCATAATCACTCTTTTCAAAGCTTGTTACGAGGCATCGCTATTGATCAGCCATTTTTAAAATGGCGTGACAATTCGCTTTACAAGTATTCACCTAAAATGAGATTGGAAGATATCTATAATGGTGCATTATTTGCTTACGCCGAAATGATGAAATGTGGCGTGACAACTGTTTGTGATTTCTTCTACCTGCATAATTTTGGCAATGAATCAGATGAAGCAATTATTCAGGCTGCTAAGGATATTGGCATTCGCTTAGTTCTTGCTAGGACAATGTATGATTGGGATGGTGCACCAGATGGCTACTTAGAATCAGTTGATGAAGCAGTTACCAATACAAAAAAGTTAGCGGTAAAACATCAAAATGATCCATTAGTTACGGTTTTACCAGCTCCCCACAGCTTACACGGAGCGAGTCCGGAGATGATTCAGGCTGGTCATAATTTAGCCCAAGAAATGGGTACTAAATTCCACATTCATGTTGCAGAGGAGCCTTTCGAAGTTCAGGCTACGCTTGAAAAGCATCACCTTAGGACAGTTGAATATTTGGATAAATTAGGGGTTGTGGATTCTTCTTTAGTTCTGGTACATGGTGTTTGGTTAAATGATAGTGAAATTAAGTTGTTAGGTAGTAAACATGCCTCATTAAATTATTGCCCGTCTAGTAATATGTTTTTAGCTGACGGTATAACAAACATTCCAGCAATGGCAGCTAATCAGATTAACATTGCCCTTGGCAGCGATGGAGCTTGTGGAAATAATCGAATTAGCGTTTTTGAAGAAATGCGAATGACAGCATTATTACAAAAAGCAGCCACGCAGGATGCGCTTTGCGTCAAATGTCAACAAGCTTTTGATATGGGCACAAAAAACGGCGCTAAGCAATTAGACTTAAATGCCGGGGAAATAAAGCCAGGTGCTTTGGCAGATTTTGTTGGCATTGACTTAAATGATTTCTCGATGAAGCCATTAAGTAATAATTTAGAACAACTTTTACCTAACATTGTATATTCACTCCAACCTACAGCTATCAAGTCAGTATTTGTAAATGGTGAAGAGACAGTTAAAAATGGAAAATTAAGTAAGATTGATGAAGAAAGTGTTATGCAAAAAGTTGATCAAACAATGAGTTATTTCGAAAGCATTGATTAAGCTTAGAAAGGAAATGAATTTTTAATGAGTGATGTAAAAGATAGAGATCAAGAGGTTTCTGAAATTTTAAATAAGATCAAAATTAACGAAAAACCGATTGAATTATCATTAGTTGATGATGAACTTCCTGTTTATCCAAAATTTGTTGAAGGAATTAGAAGAGCACCTTCTCGTGGTTTTCATTTGACAAAAAATCAAACAAAAGTTGCCTTGAAGAATGCTTTAAGATATATTCCACCAAAATTTCACGAGAAATTAATACCAGAATTTTTAAATGAGTTATATACGAGAGGCCGAATTTATGGCTATCGCTTCCGGCCTCAAGGAAGAATTTATGGTCATCCAATTGATGAATATCAGGGAAAATGTCTTGAAGGTAAAGCTTTTCAAGTTATGATTGATAATAATCTTGATTTTGAAGTAGGTTTATACCCTTATGAATTAGTTACTTATGGTGAAACTGGCAGTGTTTGTCAAAATTGGATGCAATATCAACTAATTAAAAAGTATCTGCAACAGTTAACTGATGAACAGACTTTGGTTATTGAATCGGGTCATCCGATAGGCCTTTTTCCTTCTGAAACAACCGCACCCAGAGTTATTATTACAAATGGTTTAATGGTTGGAGAATTTGACAATTTGAAAGATTGGGAAGTTGCTGAGGAAATGGGAGTTGCCAATTATGGTCAAATGACAGCTGGAGGTTGGATGTATATTGGTCCACAAGGAATTGTACACGGGACTTACAATACTTTATTAAATGCTGGACGCCAAAAATTAGGAATTCCTTTAAAAGATGATTTAAGGGGAAAATTATTTATTAGTTCAGGTTTAGGTGGAATGAGCGGGGCACAGCCTAAAGCTGCTAAGATTGCAAATGCTGTTTCAATAATTGCCGAAGTCGATCTTTCAAGAATAAAAACTCGGCTTGATCAAGGTTGGGTGGACATTTATTCAGATGATTTAAATAAGATATTTAAAAAGGTTGAAACTGCTTTAAAAAATAAAGCTGCTTTATCAGTCGCCTACTATGGAAATGTAGTCGATTTATTGCAATATGTTATTGATCATAATATCCACGTTGATTTGCTATCAGATCAGACATCTTGTCATGCGGTATATGAAGGTGGTTATTGCCCTCAAGGAATCACTTTCGAAGAACGTACAAAAATGTTAAAAGATGATCGGGAAAAATTTCATAAATTAGTTGACAAAACTTTACACAAACATTTTGAATTGGTTGAAAAACTTCATAAAGAGGGAACGTATTTCTTTGATTATGGCAATTCTTTCCTAAAGGCAGTTTATGATTCAGGTGTTAAAGAAGTATCAAAAAATGGTATTGATGATAAAGATGGTTTCATTCTTCCTTCTTATGTTGAAGATATAATGGGTCCAAACTTGTTTGATTATGGATATGGACCATTTCGTTGGGTATGTCTGTCTGGCAAGAAAGCGGATTTACAAAAAACTGATCAAGCGGCGATGGATTGTATCGATAAATATCGTCGTTATCAAGATTTGGATAATTACAAATGGATTCGTGATGCAGAAAAAAATAAATTAGTAGTGGGAACACAAGCCCGCATTCTTTATCAAGATGCTGAAGGGCGAATCAGAATCGCACTTAAATTTAATGAGTTAGTGAGAAAAGGTGAAATCGGTCCAGTTATGATTGGTCGCGATCATCATGATGTTAGTGGAACAGATTCTCCTTTTAGAGAGACTTCAAACATCCATGATGGAAGCAACGTTATGGCCGATATGGCAGTCCAGTGTTTTGCAGGTAATGCAGCTCGCGGAATGAGTTTAGTGACACTGCATAATGGCGGTGGAGTAGGAATCGGACGTGCTATTAATGGTGGCTTTGGCTTAGTCTTAGATGGAAGTCAACGTGTCGATAAAATTATTGAAAAAGCAATCCTCTGGGATGTTATGGGTGGAGTCGCACGAAGAAATTGGGCAAGAAATAAAAATGCAATGGATACAGCCCAAGAATTTAATAATAAATTTAAAGGCGAAGCACATATTACTGAACCGTATTTAGCAGAAAAAGATTTGATTGATAAGTCAGTTGAAAAAACTTTTCCGAAAGCGTGATAAATAATGAAAAATTTATTAATTCTTCATGCGAGCCAGATTGCAACTCCAATTGGTAATTCTATTAAGCATGGTAAAGAAATGGATCAGTTAAAAATTATTAATGATGGTGCAATTTTCCTTGAGGATGGACTAATAAAGTATATTGGTGAAACAGATGAAGTGATAAAAAAACTTAACAGTAATAGCATTTCAACTATTGACCAGATCATAGATGCAACTGGATCAACACTTGTTCCGGGATTTATTGATTCACATACTCATTTTCTGTTTGCAGGGTATCGGCTTGATGAATTTTGTGAAAGAGTTGCAGGGTCAACTTATTTGAAGATAATGGAAAAAGGTGGCGGAATTCAGGCTACTGTTGATGCAACACGTAATGCGTCTGCAGCAAAATTAAAAGAGCTAGGTTCGAATCGCTTGCAAGAAATGTTACGTCAAGGGATAACTACTGTGGAAGGTAAAAGCGGATATGGATTAGATGAAGAAACTGAACTTAAGCAATTAAGGGTTTTTAGAGAACTAAATATTACACAACCAGTAGATATTTCCGTAACCTATCTCGGAGCTCATGCTATTCCACGAGAATTTAACAACCAAGCTGATGAATATATTGAATTTATAATAAAAGAAGTTTTACCGGTAATAAAAGAAGAAAATCTAGCTGAATTTGTAGATGTATTTTGCGATAAGGGAGTTTTTGATTTAGAGGTTTCTAGAAAGCTACTGAAATCAGCCAAAAAACTTGGATTTAAAATTAAAATGCATGCAGACGAAATTGCTAATTTAAACGGAGTTAAATTGGCCTCAGAATTAGATGCGGTTTCGGCAGATCATTTAATAAAAATCTCTTCAGCTGAAATTGATGAACTTAGTCAAAAAGAGAATACCGTGGCGACATTGCTGCCTTGTACGGCCTTTTGTTTGAAAGAAAACTTTGCCCCTGCCCGCGAGCTAATTGCTAAAAATTGTGGGGTCGCACTTGCTTCAGATTATAATCCGGGAAGCTCATTCACTTGTTCAATTCCATTGATAGTTGCACTATCAAGTTTTTCAATGAAAATGACGATGAATGAGATATTAACTGCCTTGACATTGAATGGCGCGGCAGCGTTAGATGTTGCTAATAAAAAAGGTAGTTTAGAACCCGGGAAAATTGGTGATATTGTGTTGCTAAATTACCCTGATTTTCGTTACTTATTGTACAATACGGGAAATAATATTGTTTCTAAAGTTATTAAAAATGGAAGGTTGGTTTATCAAGCGTAGAAACTTAAGCTTAACTGTAGAGGATAGATTATGCTAAACCATAGTTTATCCTTTTTTTATCAAAAAAACAGATGGTGAATATTAATGGCAAAAATTATTTTAAGAAAACACAATTCATATGTTGGAAAATCATGGCTAGGCGGTAAGACAACTGAGGTTTACCTTTATCCTGAGGAAGGAGATTACCAGCAAAGAAATTTTGAGTTTCGTTTTTCCTACGCAACGATTGAGATTGAAAAAAGCACTTTTTCAAATTTGAATGGTTTTAAAAGAATTCTAATTCCAACTAAAGATGATATTATTTTGATAAATAATTTTCAAAGCTTTAAAATAAAAAAAAATCAACCATATTATTTTAATGGAAGTGATCAAGTTAAATCGTTAGGTGTATCTGAGGATCTTAATTTAATTTATCACCCTAAGTGGCAGGCGGAGTTAACTATTAGCAACTTGCCAGAAAAACTTAAATTTAATAATGAGATAGTCGGAGTTTTTGCCTTAAAAGGGAATTTTAAAGTCTCTCTTAGCAATCATCAATTTCAGCTAGGAGAAAAGGACTGCCTAATAATTCAAAACTTTGACCATCAAAAACTGCAACTAAAAGTCGACAATAAAGAGTTGAACGGACAAGCAGCAATATTTTGTTTGAAAAGAGATGATTCATTTGAAAGTGAAGGAAATTAAGGATAAAAAGGATTTAGATGATCGCTTATTAGAAGTGGGCCAAACTTCAGAAGTCAATCAGAAAATTGCCAGATATATCGAAAAAAAATACAATTTGATCGTCTTTATGACGGCTGATAATTTAAGCAATAAAATAGGGGTGAGTCAAGGGAGTGTTTCAAGATTCTGCACGAAAATGGGCTATAATGGCTATAATGACTTTTTACGTTATTTGCAAAAAATTATCAGTTCAGAAATGACCATCAAAAAGCGACATTTAATCATTAATAGTGAGGCTGAAAATGATAAGAACCTTAATATTTTAAATCAGGAAATCAATAATTTAAAGGAATTGCAAGAGATAACGCAAACGGAAGAATATAAAATTGTTGTTGAAACTTTGGCCAAATCTGATAAAATTTTTTTAATGTCCAACCGAATGTCTGAAACCTTATTGCCTTACATGTATTATATTTTAAGTCGGTTAAGACCTAACATTTATAAGATGAATTATGGGACTCCAGCTTGGGAAAATGTTGATCTGGAGGATCCAAAAAAGAGTTTAATTTTTACAACGGTTTTTCCGCGCTATTCAAGATCACTTCTGAAAAAAATGCAAGATTTAAATGATAAAGGCTTCAAAATTATTTCAATTACGGATAGCCGCTTATCGCCAATCGTAAAATGTTCAAAGGTTGCTTTGATCAGTCCAATTACAATTTCTTCAGTTTTTGATGTTTATAGTACACCGTTACTCTTAATAAACTTATTGATGCGTGATATTTCAAATAAAATTCCTAATATTGATCAACGATTAAATCAAATCGAAGAAATGAATAAAAATGAACATTCGTTTTTATTATAATTTGTTCTTTCCGTTTTTGCGGTATAATTTAAGCAGCAAGTAATGGAAATGGGTGGTCTAAGTGGTTGAAGTTGTTGTCGAGCCGAAAGTTACAATAACCAATATTATTTGGAGTTTTGATCTGCGCGCACAAAGAGTCAATTTATTATTGATCAAACGGGCGGATCCACCGTTTCAAAATTATTGGGCGTTGCCTGAAACCGTCATGCGGCTTCACGAAAGTGCTGATCAGGCTGCTTTACGTTTAGTTCAGGAGAAGATTGGTTTGAAGCTGTCGCGTTTTCATACTGAACAGTTGGAAACTTTTACTAATCCGTTGCGTTCGCCAACTGCTAAGCGTGAAATTTCGTTAGCCTATATGACCTTTTTGCCTGATATGCCCAAGTTGAATGCTGGCTATGGGGCAATTGATGCTCAGTGGTTTGCTTTAGGCCATGATCAGCAGCAGAATTACACCTTTACCAGAGAAGCAGCTGAGTTTGTTTTGCCTAAGCGGCAGAGTGAACTTGAGTTTTACCAAACTGCTCAACAGAAGCGTTTTTTAGCCTTTGATCATGAATGGTTGCTGAAGATTGCGTGTTTACGGATCAGAAATAAACTCGATTATCAACCAAGTATTCTTCTAGTTTTGGGGAAGAGTTTTACTTTGAAAGCAGCTCGGGTCGTTTATGCAGCTTTTTTAAAAATTAAAGCGGACCAAATTGACAATTCGAATTTTCGCAAAACTCATGATTGGCTGTTCCAAGAAGTTGGGGTAGCGGCTAAGCAAGGACCAGGTCGGCCGGCTCGTTTGTATCGGTTGCAAGTTTAACTTGCATTATTACTAGAATCAAGGTAAAATGAATTCAATAAAAGTATAATTTGCTTTTATTTTTAGGTAAATAAAGGTAAATTATACCTAAAAGGCAGGGGCATTTTTTAAAATCTAACGTCAGACATCCTAAAAACACTAAAAATGTCGCTTGCTGATTAGGGAGTGATTGGTAAAAGAAACTAAAATAATTGTTGCGTTGCCAGTTAGATGCAGAGAGAAGAGAGAGAATGAGTAGTAAACAGAATGATTTTTTCAGCTGGAAAAGTCCGCGGTTAAGAGTTGAGGTATTAACTTTAGCAGCAATCTTGTTAGCCATTGATGTTGTTTTTTACAAGTTAGCACTAGGTCCAGCTTATTTAGACTTTAATTTAGGCTTTATTAGTACTGCTTTGATGGGATATTTCTTCGGTCCGTGGTTAACCGGGGGATTAGAGATGGCGTCAGATATTATTGGAACTTTATTGGGTGGTGGAACATTTGCTTTCCCATTTTTATTAACAGCTTTTTTAGGTGGAATGGTTTATGGTGTTTTTTTGCATAAAAAACAGCCGAGTATTTGGTCAATTATTATTACCAATTTTTTGGTATTAATTCCTATTAGCCTATTTTGTGATTCATGGTTGATCCATTTAACCTATCAAGTTGCTTGGAAAGTATTATTTTGGAGTCGTTTAAGTCGTAATATTATCGATTTTGCGCTTCAAACGCCAATATTATTTTTTGTAATTAAAGCAATTGATCGAACTCAGTTACGGAAAAGATTTGAAAGCCGGATTACTAATCGTTTAGCTCGCTAAGCTGGCCTAGCTACGATAACAAAAAGACACACGTCTAAAAAACTCGTGTGTCTTTTTATTATCGTAACTTATGCTTAATTTATCGCAGAAATTAGAATTGATCGCGTAGCAACTGTTCGATCTCTGCCAAGCTGGCCTGACGTGGATTAGTCGTAGTGCAACGATCGGTATAGACCATCTCAACTAAAGTCTTTAAAGCTCCCTCAAAACGCTGTTTAGTAACACCATTTGCTGATAGGCGCGGTGTAATTTTGACAGCTGCCATCAGTTTTTGAATTTGCTGACAAAGCTGTTCAACTAATTCGGCATCATTTTGACCTTTTAAGCCGATAAAACTGGCAATTTCAGCATAGTCTTTTTGAGCTCGATAGACTGCATAGCGGGGAAATGGCGTCCGTTTGACCTTGCCAGTGACCGCATTGAAGCGAATGACTGGGACCATAGCACAGGCCACGGCTAAACCATTTGACAGACCAAATTCGCCACTGGTTTTATGAGCTAAAGAATGGTTTAACCCTAAGAAACTGTTAGCAAATGCCATCCCCGCTAAAGTCGCCGCATAGTGCATCTTTTTGCGGGCAGTTTCGCCAGCAAAGGTTGGGTGGGCAGGATCATAATTATAAGCAGCCACCAGATTTTGGAAGACTAATTTGATAGCTTCTAGTGACCACGGGCGAGTAAAATCAGAATTCATGACTGAAACATAGGCTTCCAGTGCATGGGATAAAGTATCCATCCCACCAGTTGCGACAACAGTTTTTGGCAACTGCTTGGTTAATTCAGGATCAATGATCGCTGTTTGTGGCGTCAAAACATAGTCAGCTAGTGGATATTTGATTTTAGTTTGATCATCGGTAACGATCGCAAATGGCGTTACTTCTGATCCAGTTCCAGAAGTTGTCGGAATGGCAATTAATTGACTGGTTAAATGATGGTTGAATTTAACGACCCGTTCACTGATATCCATCAATTTTTGCTCGATACTCATGAATAAGCTGCGATTTGCCTGATAATCTTCCAAAAAGCCGGTTTTTTGATCAAGCGAATATTCGTAAGTAAAACGTGCCAGTTTAGCAGCATTGATGACTGTTCCACCGCCTAAAGCAATGATCGTATCTGGATTAAATTGGGCAATAACCTGGGCGAGTGCTAAGGTTTGGCTGATAGTAGTATCGGCGGTCACTTTATCAAAAATTGAAACCTTGACTGGTTGGTCGCGCAAAGCTAACTGAGCATTAACTTCTTCGATCAAGCCTTGATTAGAAAGGTTGGTATCGGTAACGATCAAGGCTCGATTAATGTTTTTGTGAACGTCTTGCAAATAAGACAGGGCATGCTTTTCATAAAAGATCTCTTTGGGCAACCGAATCCATTGAGGACGGCTGCGACGTTTAGCAACAGTTTTGATATTTAACAGATCACGCGTTGATAAATTATGTGACAATGAATTCTTCCCCCATGAACCAGTTCCTAAAGTTAAGCTTGGCCGCAAAGCTGCCGTGTAAATATCACCTAAAGCACCAATTGAATCCGGCTGGTTAATCAAAATTCGTGCAGCTTGAGTTTTATCGGCAAATTCATCAATGAAAGGATCATCTTGCGAGCCAATTTGAATTGCCGCATTATGACCAGCACCTTGATAATTCAATAAGGAGGCAACAATCTTAGTTGCATCTTGACGGTCGTGAGCTTGGTAAACTGACAGCAGCGGAGAAAGTTTTTCCGAAGAAAGTTTTTCACCAATATTTTGGGGATCCAATTCAAAAATTATGACATCTTTATCAGCCGGCAAGTCGATCCCAGCTTGTTTGGCGATCCATTTAGCCGATTTGCCGGCAACTGGACCATTAACCCCATGCCGGTCGTTGAAAACAAAATCGGCTAATTTTTGATAATCCTTTGGTGGCAGCAGATAAGCCCCTTTAGCCTGCACCTTCTTCAACCAAGCATTATAGATTGGGGCTTCAACAACAGCTGAATTTTCCGTAGCGCAGATCATCCCATTATCGAACCGCTTGGAGAGCAACAAATCTTCAATTGCGCGATCCAAATCAACGGTATGATCGACATAAACCGCACCATTACCAGCGCCAACGCCCATCGAAGGATTTCCAGATTTCAAAGCAGCATTGACCATTCCTGGACCACCAGTTGCTAGAATTGAAGCAATTTTAGGATTACGAATTAAAGCAGTCGTATTATCGAGACTTGGTTTTTCAATCCATTGGATAATATTTTGGGGTGCCCCGGCTTTTAAAGCTGCCTGATAAACGATTTTTGCGGCTTGAACGGAACATTTTTGTGCTTGGGGATGAAAGGCAAAAATGATTGCATTGCGAGTCTTAAGAGCTAGTAATGATTTAAAGATAGCTGTTGAAGTCGGGTTAGTCGTTGGGACGATTCCAGCCAAAACACCCAACGGAGCAGCAATTTCGATTTTACCAGCTACCGGGTCATTATTGATAATTCCAACGGTACGATCATGCTTGATAGTATTATAGACATTTTCAGCCGCAAATTGATTTTTGATTACCTTATCTTCGAGGATTCCACGTTGCGTTTCGGCAATCGCTGCTTTAGCTAATTCAAGTGCAGCTTGAGAGGCAGCGTGGGCCATTGCTCCAACAATCTGATCAACTTGGTTTTGGGGAAACCTGGCATATTGCTTTTCAGCAATGATAGCTTTTTCAACTAAACTATTAGTATAAATTTCAGCTTGCTGATATTAAGCAGCTTTTTCTGCTTGAGAAAGTGTAGGTTTAACTTTTTTGGTAACAGTCATTTAAATCCTCCTTAAAAAAATTGATAATTTCAATTGTGAAATAAGTCACTTAATGTAACTAAAACAAATAATAAACTAAAAGATTGTGAATTGCAACACTAAAATCATAATCGTTTTATTATTAAATTATAAAACAAATTATTTCGTTTTTCTTGAGAAATCGCTTACATTATAAGGGGTAAAGAAAAATAATAAAAAATCAATTGACAACGTTTTTAAGTATGTTAATATATAACGTGAAATATATCACAATAGAGGAAAGAAGAATGATTAATGAAAAAAATCCTTTCGGTCAATTCCGGCAGTTCGTCAATTAAAATTAGTTTGTTTGAAATGCCGGCAGAGAAATGTCTAGCCAAGGTTTTGATCGATTACTCAAATCAGCAAAAATGTAAGGCAACTTTGACATTAGCTGATCAAGAAGAAGTATTTATTGATCATTTTTCTGGAAAGCTTCATCCGATTGCCTTGACTTTACAGCTTTTGATTAAATATCGATTGCTCAAAAGTAGTCAAGAAATCAGTGGGGTCGGTCATCGGATCGTGGCTGGTGGAGAAGTTTTTACTAAATCAACCGAAATTACTTCAGCTATGATGGAACAACTGCAAGATTTGACTGAGTTAGCTCCGTTGCATAATCCGGCCAATATTGCGGGAATCCGTGAAGCCAGTAAATTGTTACCAAATTGTCGCCAAGTTGCGGTGTTTGATACATCTTTCCATACTAGCCTCCCGCCAGAAAATTACTTATATGCACTGCCATTAGAATATTACCGTAAATATAAAGTTCGTAAATATGGTGCCCATGGAACCAGTCACCGTTACGTTGCCCAACAAGCAGCTAAAATGCTGCAACGGCCAGTGGCTGACTTGAAGCTGATCACGCTGCATTTGGGGTCCGGAGCTTCAGCCGCCGCTATCAAAAATGGCTGCAGTCTTGACACCTCAATGGGCTTTTCGCCGGTTTCAGGGTTGATGATGAGTACGCGCAGTGGTGATATTGATCCCTCTGCCTTGGCTTTTTTATTGGATCATGGAGCGTTTCAGAATATTGATGAGTGCTTAGAGGTTTTAAATCATCATTCGGGAATTTTGGGTGTTTCAGAAATCAGTCGTGATATGCGTGAAGTTCAGCGGCAATTGTCAACTAACCAGCAGGCTGCTTTGGCTGTTAAGATGTTTGTCAAACGGATTTGTGACTATATTGGTGCTTATTGGCTGGAACTTGGTGGCGCAGACGCAATTATCTTCACTGGCGGAATTGGTGAAAACGACTGCTTAATTCGCGATATGATCTGTCGCAGATTGGAATGCCTGGGAATCAGTTTTCGACCGTGTTACAATCAAACACATCAGTTGCCATTTGATTTTTCGAATACTGACAGCAGTGCGCATTTGCTGGCAATTCCGACAAATGAGGAGTTGATGATTGCTCGTGATACATTTGCTTTGGTAGCCAAGTCAGCTGTTGAAGAGTAGCAATCGTAAAAAACTAAAAGGATCGTTGCTAGTACCTGTCTAGTGACGATCTTTTTTTAATAACAGACTGGTTGGTTCAGCTTGCTTGATGACTGCAACTACATGTGTATTTGGTTGTTCCTTTAAAGGACCAAGATCAAATTCGTAACCATCAGCTAAACGTCTGACCCCGGAAATGCGTTCCTTGAACATTTTATGGATCGCCGCTGCGGCCTGGTCGTGGGCCTGAGTTTTTTCGACCGCCGCTTTCAAAGTGAACCCAGAATCTAAGTAAGACTTGATCAAGCTGATTCGTGCCATCGTATAGTAGGAATATTTGCGATGTTGATGGTTATCGGCACACTTGGCAGCTTTAATATAGCCACGCTGTTCCCAATAACGCAATTTACGTTGGGAAACTCCCGTAGCCCGCGCAATGTCGCCGATGCCCAGTAGGAAATTATCCTGTCGCATAATTTCCTTAATCCGGCTAACAAATTCTGGATCAGTCAAAAGATTATGTGTCAATTTTTTCATCCTTTAGTTGTTTTAATTTCTGACCTTAATTGTATATTTTTTAACAACTTTGTCAAGTAAGTTGACAAAAAAATCAAAAGGGATTATATTTATCGTCAGACTTAAATTTTTGAAATGTAAACAAGGAGGATCAAGTTTTGGCAAAATCACTTGATACCAACGGCAAGCCTTATAATCGTCCACTTTTGGTTATTCTGTTGTTAGTTGGTACTTTTTGTACGGTTTTGAATCAGACGATCTTAGCGACCGCCTTTCCAACCTTAATGAAATATTTTGATATCAATGCTTCAACTGTTCAGTGGTTGACGACTGGTTTTTTAATGGTCAATGGAATCATGATCCCAATCAGTTCCTGGCTGATGGGACGTTTTAATTCGAAAATGCTATATTTGACTGCTATGACAGCTTTTTTTGTTGGGACTTTGACCTGTTATCTAGCACAAAATTTCGCTACTTTATTAACTGGAAGATTGATCCAGGCTCTAGGGGTCGGGGTAACTATGCCATTACTCCAAACTTTAATGCTGACAATTTTTCCAGCTAATCGTCGGGGAGCTGCGATGGGGCTAGCTGGTTTGGTAATCGGCTTAGCACCGGCAATTGGTCCGACGCTTTCTGGATGGGTAATTGATAATTACCGCTGGCAAACTTTATTTGGGATGATCTTGCCGATTGTTGCGGTCGTAATTTTAGGCGGAATCTGGCTAATGCGTAGCTTGCTACCTGCTCGCAGTGAAAAATTGGATTGGTTGTCAGCTTTATGGTCAACGATTGGCTTTGGCAGCCTACTGTATGGTTTTTCGGAAGTTGGTGATAAAGGCTGGGGTAGTGGTCTGGTCTGGACAGCGATTGTTATCGGCGTAATTTTCATCATCCTTTTTGGCAAGCGCCAATTGAATTTGGAAAAACCCTTCTTGGAACTGCGCGTCTTGAAAAATCCTGAATTTTCAATTGCAACATTGTTGAGTTCAGTTGCTATGATTGCCATGGTCGGCACGGAAATGGTCGTTCCGCTGTATTTACAGACGGTCAGGGGTGAGTCAGCTTTTCATTCCGGCTTGACGCTTTTACCGGGAGCTTTAATGATGGGGATCATGAGCCCGATAACTGGCCAAATTTTTGACCGGATTGGAGCAAAAAGGCTAGCAGTGACTGGTTTATTTTTGCTGACGATTGGGACAGTACCGTTTGCTTTTATTACTAAAACCACCCCACATCTGTATGTTATCGTCTTATATGCTTTGCGGATGTTTGGGATTGCAATGACAATGATGCCAGTGACTACTTCGGGGATGAATGCTTTGCCGTTGCACTTAATGAGTGATGGAACGGCGGTTAATAACACGATTCGTCAGGTAGCTTCTTCAATGGGGACCGCCATCATGATTAGTATTTTGACAAATGTTACCAAACAACAGATGCCGACTCACAGCTTATTGAAGCAACAGCCACTACTTTATAAAAATCATGCTTTAGATGCGGTTGTCAGTGGTTATCATGCTGCTTTTTGGGTGACTGTTCTCTTTTCACTGCTCGGTTTTTTAATTGTCCTTTTTTGTCAGCGATCGGGTACCGCGCTCAATTAAAGTTGAAACGCATGTAAAGGAGGCTGAGACCAAATGATTATTGGAGCTTTGATCATCTTGGCATTACTGCTTTTTATCAGCATGACTGCCATCAAGCCCTTTGGCCGGCGCATCATCGTGGGTGTTATACTGGGAGTCTTACTGATAATTACGATTACCTTAATTGTTAGAAATGATCATGATCACTTTGGCATGCAGCAAGTTTCGCAGACACAACGCTATAATTTGACTTCAAGTGTCAGCTCGCAGCAAATGTCAATCTTGCTTTATCAGCCGTTGGGTACGCAGCAAAAAGAAAAAGTCTACCTATATAAAACTTCCCAGCAAAAAAAGCTGCGCAATACCAGTGCTGATCCAGCAAAAAATCAAGTAAAGGTTAAACATCATGCTGCTAAGCCGAGTTTGCAGATCAAAACGACGCGCTGGCAATATAAAAATAGCTGGTATCGTTTCTGGTTTGGCATTGCTAATAATGAGAATCAGCTTGCTAAGCGCCAATATACCTTCAAGGTCAGTCATAATTGGCTGGTATTAAGTACCAAGCAGGCTAAGCAGTTGGAAGCCTTGCTAAAGCAAAAACAAGCTCAGTTGAAACAGGGAGCTCAACAGTACGCTGTGGCTCAGGTCAAAGCTGGTTTGACAAAAGCTTTGCAGAACGATCCAACGATGTCAGACAGTCAGCGTCAGCAATTGAGTCAAAAATTAGCTCAGCAAGCGGCTGCTGCTTATCAAAAACAAGCCGTAAACCAATTACTAAAACAACTAGAAAAATAATCAGTTTTTTATTGATGAAAAATGTCTGGAAAACATTTTTCATTTTTTTTATCAAGCTGATTATCAAATCAGCGGGATTGATATATAATAAATATGTTACATAATTTATCTTTTTTAGAAAGGGCCAGTTATGAAAAATCCATTGAGGGTAGCATTGCTTTTGACGCCAGTCTTGGTGTTGACTTTATTTCAGACTGATAATCAAGTTGTGGCAACTGATTTGACGTTGAAAAATGCAACTAGCCAAACATTACTGAGTTTAGAGCAGCAAGTTCAGCTCGCTAAACAGCAACAAGCTAAAACTGATTCACTTTGGCAGCAAGCTAAAGCAGTGGTCAGTGATTTGACTGTACAAATTGCAACTCTTCAAACTCAGCTTAAGGAGCTTAATCAAGCTCAGTTAAAACTTTTAGGCCAAATCGATCAGACAAAAACAACAATTTATCAGCAACAGGTGACACTTGCAAAACTACAAAAGCAGACTACAAGTGCCCAAAGTTCTCAAAAACAAGCACAAAATCTGGTGACGGAACTTCAAGCTCAGCAAACTTCGCTTACGCAGGCACTGGCTAAGCAACAAGCTTTAGTTGCTGCTGATCAGTCGGCTTTGGATCAGCTGCAGCAGGCAGATTCATCAAATCAAGCGCAATTAACTGCAGTGCAAACGCAATTAAGTACAGATCAAACTAAGTTGAGTACTCTGCAGTCGACAGTCGCCAAAAAAAATCAAGCTTTGCAACAAGCACAAGCTGATCTAAAAGCTCAAACAGCTGCATCAAATAAAATTTTGAGTCAAATTTCGCAACTCACCCAGCAAATCAAAGCTTTGCAGTCAGTGCTTAAGAGTTATCAGGTAACTTATCAGGCAAATCAGCAAAAAATTTTTCAAATCAAGCTGGAAATTAATTTGTTGCAGCAAAAATTAGCCGTCGCTCAGCAACAAGCAAATCAAGCAGAACAAAATTATTTAGCTGCACAAAAAAGTTATCAACAACTTGACCAACAATTAGCAGCTAGTCATAAATTATTGACTAAGTTGTCACCGCCGCTCGCAAAGGCAAAAACTTCATCAGCAGCCAGTTCAGCAGCGAAAACATCAGCCAGTTCAGCAGCAAAAATTAAAGTACCAGTTGAACGCGTGGTGAAAACAGCCGCTGAGAAGACTAGTGAAACGTCTTCATCAGTTCAAAGCACCAAGCAGCAGTCAACTCAAGCCAGTGTTAATCATTCATCAGCAGCAGAAACTAAGGTACCAGTCACCTCCCATGCTGCTAAATCAAGAAAAAAGCACGATTTTTTCGCATCAAATTTTGATAAACTAATAGTGGCTTTACCAGCGGTTGCTATTTTGGCAGCATTTGGTTATGATTTTTTTCGCTTACGTTAAGTCGCAAGATTCAAAGAGGGTTGGAAAAATTATATTTTTCCAACCCTCTTTGAATTATCTTGATCTATCAGCTGACTGACAAATAATCGGGTTGGTCTTGGCAAGCAGAAAGATCAGCAAAAATAGCTAATAAAATAAAATTATAAGACAGTTGCAATAGATGTTGATCAATGGCAGAACTAATGATGACTAATAATAATGCAATTAAAAGTGAAAAAGTCTGCTTTTTAACAAATAAATAAATTAAGTAAAAAATTACTGAGCAGGCGATTATTGTGGTAATCAGGCCAGAAATGACTAGCAACCGGATATACGAAGAATCAATATAAAAATAATCTTTTTGAATTGCAAAAGCTAGATTTCCATTACTATGTTCAATCACATGCTGTCCAAACAAAGTGATTCCATGATCAAATAATCCTTTTTGACCTAAAGACAACCGTTTGGAAAGCCAGCCATCGAGGATTTGGAAAAATTTTATTTGTGGGTCAAAGAACACCGTCAAAGCCAAAAAAATAATTAAATAAAAAGCCACCAACCAACTTATGAAATATGATCCTAACTGCCGCAGATTTTTTTTGACTTGCTTTGGGAAAAATGCAATTGCCAGCAACAAGAGCATCATTATCAAATCTAAGCGCGAATTGGTCAACAAAAAAGTCAAGGCAACCAAAATAATACTGATAATTTTTTCTGGAATTGATACTTGAAACTTGTGCCAAGTATAATACGCCAAAAGCAGATAAAAGATGC
This sequence comes from Liquorilactobacillus vini DSM 20605, assembly GCF_000255495.1. Lineage (GTDB taxonomy): Bacteria > Bacillota > Bacilli > Lactobacillales > Lactobacillaceae > Liquorilactobacillus > Liquorilactobacillus vini. The sequence goes on along the minus strand of NZ_AHYZ01000026.1, from coordinate 3,095 downwards.
GGGCCGCCAAATCAGTTGGTGTCAAAAAGCCAAATGAGAATCTTAGTACTTGAAAACCGGGCCTTCCATCCATAATTTGAGTTGGAATCAATTTGAGTAAGCTAGCTAAAATTATTAGACTAGTAGTTGACAATCCAATCCAAAAGAAAGTCCAAATTATTTTTTTAAAATCAAGTTTCCAAGCAGTGATAGCAAAGATTGCGTAATAAAAAAAGTCTGAATCACCTGAACATTTACTGAAAAAATAAAAACATAATAAGCTAATGATCACAGCTAAGCGGATTCTAAGGGTTAAATCATTTCGGAGCAAGAAAATTATTAAAATGAAAAATGCGACTGATTTAACTGCTAAATAAAGTGTATACATTGGGAAAATAACGGGTACAGCATAGCTTAAATCAATCATCATTAGAAAAACAAAAGCAGCCAAGCATGTCAAATATAGATTGGCATATTGGGACTGCAGGCGTTGATAAAAAAACACGATATTTCCTCCATTCACATTGGACATTCTGAGTATACAACAAATTGGTATCTTTTAGAAAGTCTAGTAAGACCGCTAAGTTTTATTTTAAGCAACTGGAAAAAGTTTTTTTAGTAATGAAGGAGTGATAAATCCTTAAATGCGAATTGGGAAACCAGAAATGGTAAGCTGAAAGTGAGCTTTAAGCGCGATGAGAAACAAGAGCTTGCTTTTTAACGTTTACAATTGTAAGCTTAAAATAGAACTTAATCAGCAGACTTTCTAGGGGAGGAAAAGCAATGAGTAAAAAAACGACGGATAAGCAGGAACAGGTAATGGATCATGGTTCAATGAAGATGGACCATGAGATGAAGATGGACCATGGTTCGATGAAAATGGACCACGATATGATGATGCACGGTGGGCAGATGATGCACATGGGAAATCTTAAGCAAAAATTTTGGGTTTCATTGATTTTATCTTTACCGGTCTTGTTTCTAGCGCCAGTGATGGGACTTGATCGTGCACTTATTTCTTGGGAAGGCGGAGCTAGCAAAGGATTGGTGATCCTGTTGTTTGATGCTCTGTTATATTTCTATGGGGGAGCACCATTTTTAAAGGGGGCAGTTGCTGAGGTCAAAGACAAAAAGCCGGCAATGATGACCCTAATCACTTTAGGAATTTCCGTGTCCTTCTTCTACAGCCTTTATGCGATTTTAATCAATAATTTTGGTCATCCCCAAACGGCGGTCATGGATTTTTCGTTTGAATTAGCAACTTTGATCTTAATTATGCTGTTGGGACATTGGATTGAAATGAATGCGGTCATGGGGGCTGGCAATGCTTTAGACAAAATTGCGGCTTTACTGCCAAGCACAGCTCATCTGGTCACCAAGGATGGTCAAATTACCGATGTCAAGTTAACGGAGCTGCGAACGGGTCAGTTAGTTCAAGTCCGAGCCGGTGAAAGTCTGCCAACTGATGGAATTGTTGCCGCCGGCTCATCAGCTGTCAATGAAGCTCTGGTCACTGGTGAGGCAGCCGCTGTGACTAAAAAAGTCAACGACCAAGTGATCGGCGGTTCGATCAATGAAAATGGTACGTTGACGGTCAAAATCACTAAAACTGGTCAAAATGGTTACTTATCGCAGGTTATGGAAATGGTCCAACAAGCTCAGCAGGCTAAATCCAAAGCTGAGACGCGTGCCGATACGGTTGCCGGGTACTTGTTTTATGCGGCCGTGATCGTTGGCTTGATTGCCTTTTTCGTTTGGCTGCCGCAAGGGTTGGCAACGGCTTTAAGTCGGATGGTTACCGTATTGGTGATCGCCTGCCCGCATGCTTTGGGCGTAGCGATTCCCCTGGTAGTGGCCCGTTCGACTTCGATCGGTGCTAAAAATGGCTTGTTATTGCGCAATCGTCAGGCACTTGAGGCAACCAAGTCGTTAAGCCATATTTTCTTCGATAAGACGGGAACGCTAACGGCTGGGAAGTTTAAGTTGAATGCCCTGGTACCAGCTAATGGATATTCCAAACAGCAACTCCTAGGAAATTTAGCTGCTTTGGAAGCTAACTCATCACATCCCTTAGCTCAAGCAATCTTGAGCGCTGCCAAAGCACAAAAACTTCAGCTGCCAGCTGCACAACAGGTCAAAACGCTGCCGGGTGTTGGTCTGAGCGGTCAAATCAATGGTCAGCAGTATCTGATCGTTAATCTTGGCTATTTGATGAAAAAGCGACTTAAATTCGATCGCCAGCAGGTTGAAACTTGGTCAAGCCGCGGTAATACGATCAGTTTCTTGCTGGATGATCAGCAGCAGATTCTTGGGATGATGGCCGCTGGCGATCAGCTGAAAGCGGGTGCTCAAAAGCTGATAACTAAGCTTAAATCCCAAGGAATCACTCCAGTTATGCTAACTGGTGACAATCAGGCCGCTGCCAAATATGTCGCTGATCAGCTGGGAATTACTGATTATCATGCTGGCTTATTGCCAGCTGATAAACAACAGATCATTGAAAAGTATCAGCATGATGGAAAACACGTCATGATGGTCGGTGATGGTGTTAATGATGCGCCAAGTTTGGCGACGGCTGATCTAGGAGTTGCAATTGGCGCTGGAACTGATGTCGCCATTGACTCTGCTGATGTAATCTTAGTTAAGTCGGATCCGCACGATATCTTAAGTTTCTTATCATTGGCCAAACTAACCAATCGCAAAATGATTCAAAACCTCTGGTGGGGAGCTGGTTATAATCTAATAGCTTTACCACTTGCTGCTGGGGTCTTAGCTCCAATCGGAATCATTCTAGATCCGGCTGTTGGAGCAATCGTTATGGGCTTGTCGACCGTAATTGTTGCCTTGAATGCAATGAGTTTAAATGAAAAGTCGCTCTAAACAAGAACTAAAAGGGCTGCAAAACTAGCTAATTCACGATAGTTTTGCAGCCTTTTTTTATACTTTTTGTAAACGGTGATGTTTAATTTCCTCAATTTTGCGGGTTAAGTGGAGCCAATCATATAAGGTGGTGGTCCTTAACCAAACAATTTGCGGGATTTCAGCATACCTTTTATTGTATTGATCAGTTATGTACAGATCGGTTTCTGGTCCAATGTAATCATCAACTTGGATTT
>NZ_AHYZ01000027.1 GCF_000255495.1 Liquorilactobacillus vini DSM 20605 | reverse complement strand
TGACCACCCGTCAAACGGGTGGTTTGCTCCAGGGCTATAAGCCCTATGTACTTGCCAGCGTCTCAAGGCGCTGGCTTTTTATATCAAAGCCAAACTGCATTTGCCACTTTTGCTACCGCTTTAAGCGGTGCCTGAACTACTTACCTTGACCCTTAAAAGGGTCTTCATACTCCCTGACACTCAATTTATCTATTGCCTGATCATGTTTCTCTTGATCTTGAATATACTTTTTGATGGTTGTTTCATTCATTCCAACCGTACTTACATAATATCCTTCCGACCAAAAATGACGATTCCCAAATTTGTACTTTAAATTTGCATGCTGATCAAACATCATTAATGCACTTTTACCTTTTAAATATCCCATAAAACTTGAAACACTTAATTTTGGTGGAATACTTAAAAGTAAATGCACATGGTCTGGCATCATATGACCCTCCAGAATCTTTACTCCTTTATACTGACATAATAATCTAATATCATTTTGCAAATCTCGTCGATATTGATTATATATGATTTTTCTTCTATACTTTGGTGTAAAGACGATATGGTATTTGCATAACCATTTTGTATGTGCAAGACTATTTAACCTGTTCGCCAATTTTCAGCGTCCCCTTTCGATTTTTAAATGTTTGGCTTTGACACCTACATTTTAAATCTTATGGGGGCGTTTTGGTTTAACCGTTTGCTTTTCCACCCGCAAAGCAGGTGGTTTTTTGTTTCGCACGCAAGCGAGCTCAACTAGGTCTAAAG
>NZ_AHYZ01000028.1 GCF_000255495.1 Liquorilactobacillus vini DSM 20605 | reverse complement strand
TGATTGAATCATGCGGAAGCAGTAGCAGTTTCTTATCCGGAGTTTTTCAATGATTTGCAAACATTAATTCAAAATTCAAGGTAGGTGAAAAAATGACAACAGTTTTTATCAATGGTTTAGGTCTAATTGGTAGTTCGTTAGCACGTGCAATTAAAACGGTTGATCCGACAATTAAAATTATTGCTGCGGATCAAGATCCAACTACCTTAAAATTTGCTTTAAAAAAACAAATCATTGATCAAGCCACTAGCAAGTTAACAGCTGCGCAAAATGCTGATTTTATAATTTTAGCGACACCAGTTACGATTATTATTGAGACTTTAAAGCGGTTGGCTAAGCTGAAATTAAAACCAGGTGTAATTATTACGGATGTTGGCAGCACCAAAGCACAAGTCATGGCTGCAGCAAAATTCTTGCCAGCCAAAACAACTTTTATCGGCGGTCATCCAATGGCCGGATCGCATAAATCTGGCGTAACTGCTGGACGAACAGATTTATTTGAAAATGCCTTTTACTTTTTGATTGCACCAGCCGTTGATTCATTTCAAATCAAGCGTCTAAAGGAATTGTTGCGAGCAACGAAAGTCAAGTGGCTCGAGCTTTCGGCTTGGGAACATGATTATCTGGTTGGACAGATCAGTCATTTGCCACATATAATTGCAGCTGCTTTAGTCAATCAAACACAGCATGCTTTTGATCATTCAGCTTTAGGGATGCGCATGGCAGCCGGTGGTTTTAAATCGATCACGCGGATTGCTTCTGCTGATCCGCAAATGTGGACAGCAATTTTAAAAACTAATCAAGCGGTTGTAGTAAGACAGTTAACAGATTATCTGCAAGAACTAACAACGATCAAGCAACAACTTTTAGCGGCGGATCAAACAGCAATTTATAATTTTTTTGCGGCGGCTAAAACCAGTCGGGATCAGTTAGGACCAGAAAAAGCGGGTCGCGTTCCTGACTTTTATGATTTATTTGTTAACATTCCTGATCAAGTCGGTGCAATTGCACAGATTACTAAAATTTTGGCGCAAGCCAAGCTAAATTTAGTTAATTTGCATATTTTAGAGATTCGCGAAGAAATTGATGGCATCTTGCAGTTGACCTTTATGAGTCAAACTGATCAGCTTCAAGCCAAGGAAGTCTTAATTGCAAATAATTATCAGGTAATTCAAAGGAAGTGAAAAAATGAAGACAATTTTAGTTGGATTTATGGGGACTGGCAAAACAACGATTGGCGAGTTGTTAGCCCAAAATCTGCAAGTACCACATTTTGACTTGGACCAAGTGATCGTTGAACAAACCGGGTGGACTATTAATCAGCTATTTGAACGTTTTGGCGAAAAATTTTTTCGCAATTTAGAACATCAATTATTGCTGGATCACTTAAATAAAGATGGAGTTTTATCAACGGGCGGTGGGACGCCAGTCATGAATGATAACTTGACTTCATTAAAACAAAGTCAAGTACCGGTAGTCTTATTAGAAGCATCGATTGAAACAATTTTTAAGCGAGTTAGTAACAATCAAACACGACCGCTAGTCAATCAGCTTAATTTTCAACAATTGGCTAAACTTAAGCAACAGCGAAGTTCAAGGTATTATGCTTGTGCCGATTTAGTAATTGCGACCGATGATTTAAGTCCTACTCAGATTTCAGCAAAAATCAATCGTTTTTTAAAACAGATTAAAAATTAATTGCTCAAAATTTGTTTTGAGTGGCAAAAATGGTCAATTTAAATGATTTGCAAATATTTTAGGGAATCCAAAAAGCAGCAAGAGAAAACTTTTCTCTTACTGCTTAAGTTTTAATAACAATGATTTAATTTTGCGTAGCAAATTTGACACAAACGCCTTCAGGCAGAGGCAGATCCTTTTGCCGGCAAATCAATTTGCCATTTAATGCAGAGCGTTCGAATAAGGTAGCATTATTACTGTTTTGATTGGCAGCTAAAAGATATTGTCCAGTAGGATCGATTTCAAAATCGCGAGGAAAATTGCCTTCAGTTGAAATTAATTGCTGCAGTTCTAATTGCTTATTTTTCCAAGCAAAGACTGCTAGCGAGTTATGACCGCGATTAGAAACATAAACAAACTGGCCATCAGGTGAGATTTTGATAGCAGCAGCGCCGTTATGCTGCTGCCAGTCATTAGGAATGGTGGCTAACTGTTGGAGCAGCTGAAAACTCCCAGTCGCTGGATCGTATTTTAAGACCGCTATTTGACTGCTTAATTCACCAACTAAAAAAGCAATCTGAGCTGTGGGATGAAAAACAAGATGGCGAGGTCCAAAACCAGCAGGCAACTGCAGGCTTTGTTCATTGGTCAACTGCCCATCAGTGGTAACAGAGTAGGTATAAACGCGATCTGCACCTAAGTCACAGACTGCCAAGCGCTGATCGGGGGTTAGATCAGCATAGTGGATATGAGCTGCTTCTTGTTCAGGCCGGGGACCATGACCGGAGAACTTTTTTTTAGTCAGCAGCTTTAAGGGTTCATTGGCACTAGCCCGAAAAACTTTAACTGTTGCCGTATGATAATTAGCTGTGAAGACCAGCTGTCGCTGCTGATCAAGTCCAATATAACAAGGGGGAGCACCAAAAGCTAAATTCTTGGCAATCAGTGGGATTGATGGCGCTTGCAAAGAAAACTGGACAATTCCTCCTTGATCGGCTTGTTGAGCAACTGAAAATAATTGCTGCTCAGCAGAAAGTTGTAAATAGGTCGGGTTAGCGATTTTGGTTAATAATTTAGGTTCAGAACACTGCCCTTGACTGGTATCTAGGATCGCTTGATAAATCCCTTGAGAAGCCTTTCTAGTGTACGTTCCGAAGAAAATTTGTTCTAACATATTCAGCAAACCTCCATAAATTAGAGTTGGATAGAAATAAGTAATCAAATTAATCAATACAGATTCTACCGGCCATATGTTACAATAATATTGTATTTAAAACAAGTGTAAAGGAGCCATGATGGCTATGTTAGAAGCGAAAGTTGTTGAAATTGGACCGGAGGCACTCTCACCTGATGATCCGTTATTGATTCTTTTTGATGAGACAGCATCACAACAATTAAGAAGAGTTTCGATCGTTCAGCGCTTTATTTCGTCAACTGATCACGGATTTCATCTTCAAATTGGTGATCAGTTACGAATCGATGACCAAGATTACCAAGTCAGTCACGTGGGAAAGCTAGTTGAAAATAATATGAATGCGATTGGTCATGCAACACTTTTCTTTGAGCCAGTTCCCAAACAGCCACAGCATAACGGCATTTATTTAACTCCTTATCAGTTACCTAAAATTAAAGTTGGCAGCTTGATCAGCTATCTACCGCAGACACATTAAAAATGATCTTCGCAAAAACCAGCTAGAAAAAATTTTTTTCTAGCTGGTTTTGATTTGAAAATTAAATTTAATCACCATTAAAGATTGAGTTCTTTACGATTACATAATCAACTTTCCGCAACGCAGAAAGTTCTTTACCTCCAGCGTAAGAGATTGATGACTGTAAGTCTTCACGCATTTCCTTTAAAGTATCAGCAATTTTTCCGCGATAAGGGACTAATAATTTTTTTCCTTCAACATTTTTATATTGACCTTTTTGATATTGAGAAGCGGATCCGTAATAGACTTTGTATTTTTGACCATCTTTTTCAATTACTTCGCCAGGGGTTTCTTGGTGACCAGCAAATAACGATCCGATCATACACATTGAAGCACCAAAACGAATCGACTTAGCAATGTCGCCGTTGTAGCGAATTCCTCCATCGGCAATAATTGGCTTGCTGGCTGCTTTGCTGCAAAGACGAACGGCTGCCAGTTGCCAGCCACCAGTTCCAAAACCAGTTTTTAATTTAGTAATGCAGGCCTTGCCTGGCCCAATGCCGACTTTAGTAGCATCGGCACCAGCATTTTCTAATTCACGAATTCCCTCAGGAGTACCGACATTTCCTGCAATTACAAAAGTGCCTGGTAGCTTTTTTTTAAGATAATGGATCATCTCGATCACAGTATCTGCATGTCCATGAGCAATATCAATCGTGATATATTCTGGAATAAGATGAGCTTTAGCTAAAGCGTCGACTAGCTGATATTCTTTGGGCTTGACGCCAACTGAAATTGAAGCAAATAGTCCTCGTTGATGCATGCGCTGAACAAACGGTAAACGCTCTTCCTCATTGAAACGATGCATGATATAAAAATAGTCGTTTTGCGCTAACCAAACAGCTAAAGGTTCATCAATGATTGTTTGCATGTTTGCTGGCACGACTGGAATCTTAAAGGTCATTGGGCCAAATTTTATTTTAGTATCAATTTCTGAGCGACTTTTAACTATACATTTATTGGGAACTAATTGGATATCTTCATAATCAAAAACTTGCATGATAAGACCTCACATTCTGGATAAGCTAGAAAATTTCTCCAAACCTTGTATAATTTACTTCATAGTTAAGCAAAAGTCAAATAAAAAAACTGAATTTTTAAATAATATTCGGTTATTGCCCAAAAATGTTAATATGACGGCTTGAGCTTTTATGGCTATAATTATCTTAGAGATTACATTGAAAGGAAAATCATTATGGCGAAGAAAAAAAAGATCAAGAAAACGAATGAAGAAAGAATTTTAGATCAGCACCACATTAAATATCAAGAAATGTCTTTTGACTGGTTGAATCAGGGAATGACGGCTTTAGCAGTAGCTCAGACTGCTGGTATTGATCCCAAGAGCATTTTGAAAACGATCGTTCTGGAGGCTAACGGAGATGATCGTGACTATTTAGTCGTTTGTCTGCCGCTGGAGTATGAAATCGACTTGAAAAAAATTGCTGCTCAGTTAGGGAAAAAACAAGTTCATTTAGCAGATAATAAAAAGCTGGTTAAGATTACTGGCTATGTTCATGGTGCTAATACACCGATTGGCATTAGTTTTGCAAAAGGTTTTCCAATTTATTTTGATCAACGGATTAAATCCTTTACACAAATTTCAGTTTCAGCCGGGAAAGTTGGACGCTCAGTTCGTCTTGATCAGCAAGCTTTAGTTCAATTAGTCAACGGAAAGTATCTTGAGGTTCAATAAATGAAGAAAATTGAATTAGCAGCAACTTGGCTAAAAAATAATTTAGGCCTTTTTCGTTGCCCAGATTGTCAGCAGCCGTTCATTCAGGTCAAGGATAACAGCGTTTATTGTCAGCAAGGTCATGTTTTTGATCTGTCACGCAAAGGGACCCTTTTTTTGACTAAGCATCATTCAGCCAACAATTATGATGATAAAAAATTTTGGCAGGCACGTCAGCGCTTATTACAGCATGGATTATTTGATCCAATTTATGCAAAGATTGCTGCCATGCTGCCAAAAAGGCCTTTAAATATTTTAGATGCTGGTTGCGGTCAAGGAGCAGCTTTAAAATATTTAGCACAGCAAAGGGATTTTAGCGATCAACTGGTTGGCTTTGATCTTTCAAAGGCTGCGATTAATTTAGCTACGCAAATTAAGCAACCAGCCTTCTTTTGTGTCGCGGACTTAGCCATTTTGCCATTTAGCAATCAAAGTTTTGATATTTTGCTCGATATTTTTACTCCTTCAGCGTATACCGAGTTTCAACGCATCGTGCGTGCCAACGGACTGCTGATCAAAGTTATTCCGGCAAATGATTATTTGATTGAGCTCCGGCATTTATTATACGAAAAGAGTTCAGTTCATTACCAGTATAGTAATGAAAAAGTTCAGCGTTTATTTTTCCAGCATTATCCGCAAGCTCGTCAAGTTCGAATAAGTTATCATTTTTCCTTAAGAAATCCTGATTTTCAAGATCTGTTGCAAATGACTCCTTTACAGTGGGGAGCCTCTCAAAAGCAGTTATTGTGGGCAGCTGAACAAGACTTGGCGCAAATAACTATTGATGTCGACCTTTTAATTGCAAATTTTAATTGAAAATAAACTTTTTCTTGAAAAAAGCTTGAAAAGCAAAAAATTAGGTGTTAAAATTTTCTTAAGAAATCGGTTGTTAGTAATTAACGGAACTGTCGTTAGTTGCTGAATGATTGTACTTCATTTAACGTAGCCGTTCGCCGTGCCCACACCGAATGGCTACGCTTTTTTTGTCTAAAAATTTACAAATCGAGGTTTTTAATATGACAAATCATATTGTATTATTTGAACCATTAATGCCAGCAAATACCGGAAATATTGCTCGGACCTGTGCCGGAACCAATACTGTTTTAGACTTGATCGAACCACTAGGATTTTCAACGGATGATAAGCATTTAAAACGTGCAGGGTTAGATTATTGGGGAAGCGTTGACATTCGCTATTATGAAAATTTACCCACTTTTATGAAAACTTTGCAGGTGGATGATAAATTTTTCTTGATTTCTAAATTTGCTCCCAAAGCTTACACAGAAGAAAACTTCCAGCGTTTGGATCATGATTACTATTTTATTTTTGGCAAAGAAACGACTGGATTACCGGAACCGTTTATGCGGCAATATTATGAGCATTGTTTACGGATTCCACAAAATGATCAGCATATACGAGCTTTAAATCTGTCTAATTCAGCGGCGATCATTATTTATGAAGTTATGCGTCAGCAAAATTTCCCTAATCTAGAAATCAGTCATCATTATTCACATGATAAACTGAAAGACTAATGCTAAAATAAAAGACAGTCAGTATTTATTTAAGGGGGCAGCAATGTGGCCAGACGAAAAACAACTCGGAAGAAAAGAAAAAACAATTTCACCTTATCACCGCAAATCGTTGGTTTGATTTTTATAGCCTGGAGTCTGTTAGGAATATTTCAAGCGGGTTTTTTGGGTGTTGCTTGTTTAAATGTCTTTCGCCTGCTGATTGGTGATTTTGGCTTGTTAGGTTTAGTTATCTTGCTTGCTTGGGGAATTTATTTGTTGGCATTTGGTAAAGAACCAGCTATTCATTTGCCGCAACTTGCAGGAAGTGTGGTAATGCTGCTGGGTTTATGTTTATGGCTGACAGTTTGCTTTTTTTCCAAATTAGATCTGCATACGCATTTTATCAATATTACTTGGCAATATCTTTGGGCGGATTTAAGTACTAATAGTTCTGGTGGTCACGTTGGTGGCGGCTTTTTAGGCAGCTTACTCTACTCTTTGACTTATTTTTTGGTTGGACAGTTGGGTTCTTATATCATTGCTGTTTTAATTATGATTGCGGGTTTCTGCCTTTTAACAGGCCTATCCTTTACGAAAACATTGCATCAATTTTCAAAGGGCTTTATTTGGCTAATTAGTCAAATTGCAACTGGGTTAAAGCTTACTGGCAGTTGGATACATTCTAAACTCAAGTCCTGGCATAGTAAGCGGCAACAATTAGTAGCTAGCCGCCAAGTTGAAGCTGAAAAGGCTGCTCAAGCAGATTTAGCAGTTAAAAAAGAACTTCCATCAGCAACTAAGCAAATAACTGATGAAAATACATCAAGTTTGACACAGACAGTTATTCAAACCGGAAATTGGCAAAATGATTCTGCACAAACTCCAGCAACTGAAACTCAAACACCGTCCAGTGATGAGCTTTTAGCAACAAAACCCCACGTTAAAGATGATTATCAGTTACCGCCAATTTCATTGTTGCAAGAAGTCAAGGCAGCTGATCAAAGTTTAGAATATAAAAAAATTGAACACAATACTCAAATCCTTCAGCAAACTTTTAAAAGCTTCGGAGTTGCTGTTGAAATTAAGCGAGCAATTTTGGGACCATCAGTTACTAAATATGAGCTTCACCCTGCAGTTGGGGTCAAAGTCAGTAAAATTGTTAATTTGGCGGATGACTTAGCTTTAGCTTTAGCAGCTAAAGATATTCGGATTGAAGCACCGATTCCCGGGAAATCATTAATTGGGATTGAAGTGCCCAATCAACAGATTTCAACTGTTTCCTTTCGCAGTATTATGGAAGAACAGCCGGCTGATCCGCAGCATCCGTTGCAAGTCCCAATTGGCCGTGATATTTCTGGTAAAGTAGTTCCTGCTGATCTGCAGAAAATGCCGCATTTATTGATTGCTGGTTCAACTGGTAGTGGCAAATCGGTAGCTATTAATTGTATTATTACTAGTCTGTTAATGAATTGCCGTCCAGATACAGTAAAATTAATGTTGATTGATCCTAAGAAAGTCGAATTGGGTGTTTACAATGGGGTGCCACATTTATTAACGCCAGTCGTCACTGATGCCCGGAAAGCTTCAAGAGCATTGCACAAATTAGTTGCCGAAATGGAGCATCGTTACGAACTATTTGCTAAGACAGGTCAGCGTAATTTAAAGGGATATAATCAAATGATTGCCAGACAAAATCAAGAAACTGGCAGTCATGAGCCATTAATGCCATATATTGTAATTGTTGTTGATGAGTTATCTGATTTAATGATGGTTGCTTCCAATGAAGTTGAAGCAGCGATTATTCGTTTAGCGCAAATGGCTCGTGCGGCTGGGATTCACATGATTTTAGCGACTCAACGTCCATCGGTTGATGTCATCACGGGTCTGATCAAAGCTAATGTTCCTTCGCGAATGGCTTTTGCCGTTTCCAGCGGAACTGATTCACGAACAATTATTGATACCAATGGAGCAGAAAAACTATTAGGTCGTGGAGACATGCTCTTTTTGCCGATGGGATTAAATAAACCGATCAGAGTTCAAGGTGCTTTTATTTCTGATCAAGATGTTGTCAATGTCGTTAATTTTATTAAACAGGAACAGACAGCTGATTATGATGAAAAATTAATTGTTTCGGATGAAGAAGCTCAAACAGATGCAACAGAGGAGCAACCTGAAGATGAATTATTTCCGGAAGTCCTCAAATTAATTGCGCATGAACAGGCATGCAGTATTTCTATGCTGCAGCGACGTTTTCGTATTGGCTATAACCGAGCGGCACGCTTAGTCGATGAATTAGAAGCTAAAGGAATTGTAGGCCCTGCGGAAGGCAGCAAACCGCGCAAGGTGTTTATCGATCAACAGCCCAAAGATGATCAATAGTTTTTAAATTTGATCTTAGGAGGAAAAATTTTGCGTAAACAAATCAAACCGGGAATTTTTTTAACAGTTATTCCGATGAAACAATTTAAGACCGTCAGGATAGCAGTTGATTTTTTAACTGAATTAAAACCACAAAGACAGACTAGCCGGCTATTGCTGGCTAACTTTTTAGAAACTTGTTCGAACAAATATCCAACGCAACAAGCAATTGCCCGTCAGCTTGCTGCTTTATACGGGGCAGAATTTAGCGTTTCCAGTGGTCGCAAAGGCCAGTTGCAGATTTTAAGTTTTATGTTTGAAAGCTTGGCCGACCAATATAATCCCCAAAAAAACAGTTTGCAAGCTGGAATTAATTTTTTAAATCAAATTATTTTTCATCCACTGTTGACCGCTAATGAATTCGAAACAAAAAATTTTGCTCGGGAAAAATTAAATTTGCAAAAGATGCTGCTGTCAGTGAATGATAATAAACAGTTGCTGACATATCTGAAACTGCAGCAAACTTTCTTCAGTTCTGCAGCCCAGCAGGAACCTTCATTTGGTACGTTAGCAGAATTAGGGAAAATTACTGCCCAAAGTTTATGGCAAGTTTATCAGCAAATGCTGAAAGAAGATCAAATTGAAATCATTATTTTAGGCGATCTTACTTTCGCCAAAGCGCAAGCAGCAGTGCAGACTTTTGAATTTGTTACCAAAAAGCCCCAAAATCTGCCTGTTTTTTACCAGCAAGAACTAGTAAAGAAAATCAAGCATAGCCAGCTGCACCAGCCAGTTAGTCAAAGCAAGCTGGATTTAGGGTTTGCTTTGCCAATTTATTACGGCAGTCGGCAATTTAGCGCGGCTTTGCTTTTTAATGCAATTTTTGGTGGCTTACCGATGTCGCGCTTGTTTTTAAAGGTTCGCGAAGCAGCTGGTCTAGCATATTATGCTAGCAGTTCATACGACAGTTTTCGCGGTTGGTTGTTGGTTCAAACTGGAATTGATGCAAAAAATCGAGCTCAAGTCATTGAAATTATTTTGGAACAATTAGCTCATTTGCAAGCTGGCCAAATTGCTGATTCAGAGTTGGCTGATGCTAAGCAGACGTTGTTGAACAATTATTATAGTCACCTAGATAGCCAAAGTAGTGGTTTAAATCGGGCTCTATTTAGCAGCTTGACGAATAGAAGTTGGACCGCAGCTGAATGGACAAAGCAGCTGCTGGCCATTGATTCAGCCCAGATTGCCCAAGTTGCTCAGGCAGTTCGGCTCCAGGCGATTACATTTTTAGAAGGGGAAAAAAGCAAATGAAAATTATTGATCATCCTGAGTTTCAGGAGCATGAGTGCAGCACGCAACTGGCGAATGGCTTAACTGTTAAAATTTTTCCTCGAAAAGGTTTCCATAAAACAGCTGCCATGCTGCGGGTTGAATTTGGTTCAATTGATGAGACTTTTGCAGTTGGTCAAAAAGAAACTCAACGGACTTTTCCGGCAGGAGTCGCTCATTTTTTAGAACATAAAATGTTTGAGCAGCCAGATCATGATGCCTTCGAAACTTTCAGCCACTTGGGAGCTGATGCCAATGCTTTTACGACTTATACTAATACTAATTATTTATTTACAACCGTTTTTAATGTTCGTGAAAATTTGGAAACACTGTTGGATTTTGTCCAGCAGCCTTATTTTCAACCGACAGCAATTGAACGTGAAAAAAAAATTATCAGCCAGGAAATTAAAATGTATGCTGATGATCCCAGTTGGCAATTATATGCGGGAATTTTAGCTAATTTGTACCCGAAGCACCCATTGGCAAAAGATATCGCAGGAACCTTAGCTTCGATTCAACAAATCACAGCAACTGATCTTTTGGAATGCTATCAAGCATTTTATCATCCAAGCAGGATGACTTTGATGGTAGCTGGGGCTGTTAATCCCAATGAAGTTCTTGACTGGGTTGTTGCCAATCAAGCCCGCAAAACTTTTCCTCGCGCCGAAAAAATCTTTCGGGCCAATTTAACTGCTCAAAGAATTCAAGGCCCAACAATTGAAAACAGAGTAATTGTTTTACCGACTCAGCGAGTCAAAGCAGCGTTTGGGATCAAAGGTACTGATAAAGTGGACACCATTTCCCAAACTGGCTTAAAATATTCTTTGGCTTTGGAGTTGGCCAGCAGTATATATTTTGGCGAACTTTCTGATAATTACCAATGGCTTTATCAGCGAGGGTTAATTGATGATAGCTTTAGTTTCGAAATTCAGGTTGATCGCGGATTTCATTATCTAATTATGACCGGAGAAACTGAATCAGTTGCAGAATATTTTGCCAATTTAGAACAAATGCTTTCCCAAACAACCAGTTCTCTAATTTCAGCTAATCAATTTGAGATGGCTAAGCGGGGTCTTTTAGGCGGCGAAATTGCTGCTTTGGATTCACTCAGCAGTATTTTGAATCAAGATCAGGGATTATTGTTTGGTCAAGCAACGATTTTTGATCAGATAAAAATCATTAAAGAGTTAGATTTGATAACAGTTACGCATGTTTGGCAACGCTTTTTGCAAACTGCGAGTTTTAGTAAATTTGAAATTGATCCAAGAGGTGAAAATCAGTGATAAAATGGGCTTTAATTATTGGAGCTTCAGGTGATATTGGAACGCAAGTCGCTAAGGATTTAGCAGCAGCTGGCTGGTCGTTATATTTACATTATTTTAAATCAAGTGAACGTGCCCATCAATTACAAAAACAATTGGCAATTAAATTTACAAAACAAGATTTTTTACTGGTTCAAGCTGATTTGACAGCTATCAGAGCGGTCGATGAACTTAGCCAGCGGTTGTTCAGCTTAGATGCAATTATTTTTGCACAAGGAACAACTAGTTATGGACTTTTCCAGCAGTTACCTCCTAGTGAAATGGCTAAAATGGTGCAAATGCAGCTTTTGTCGCCTTTGTATTTAATTCAAGTCACGGCTGACAAACTAGCCATTAATCATTTTGGCCGAATCATTTTCATTGGTTCGATTTATGGTGGAGTTGGCAGTGCAATGGAAGTTGGCTATAGTACGGTTAAGGGAGCTTTAAGTGCTTTTGCTAGTGCTTATAGTAAAGAAGTCGCTTCATTAGGAGTGACCGTGAATGTAATTGCCCCTGGAGCAGTTGCGACTCGAATGAACAATATGTTTTCTGCAACAGTTCGACAAGCAGTGGCAGCTGAGATTCCTGCTGGGCATTTTGCTAACAGTCAGGAAATATCTTACTGGGTTAAAGCAATCTTAGCTCCAGCAGCTGATTATTTGACGGGTCAAACGATCTATGTCACTGGGGGTTGGCTGAAATAAGGAATTCTTAATTAATATTTATCCAAGCCTATGCTATACTTAGATTAGATTTTTAATTAAAGCTGATATCGGGATTATAATGGAGAGTTGTTTAAATGAGTGAAATTGGAAAAACTTTAAAATCAGCCCGAATTGAAAAGGGCTATACTTTAGATGACTTGCAACAAATCACTAAAATTCAAAAAAAGTATTTGATTGCAATTGAGGAGGAAAATTTTGCTGCTTTGCCGGGCGTCTTTTATGTTCGGGCGTTTATTAAACAATGTGCTGAAACAGTCGGTTTAAATCCAGCCGAGTTATTAAGCCAACTGAAGTCTCAAGAGCAGCCAGTCGAAACAGTCGAAGAACCAAAAACCAGGACTGCGGCTACAAAAAAAGACTTACAGCGAACGGATCGCTTCAATCATTTCTTGAATCTGTTACCAACAATTATTATTGTGGCAGTAGTGGTAATTATTTTAGGATCGATTTACTTTGTAGCTTGGAATAATCATCAAAAAAATTCCAGTACCCAAGAAATTCAAAGCAGCAAGGTTTCGGTTTCCTCTTCAAGTGTTAAAAGTCAGAAAAAATCAGCAAATTCAGCTACTAAGAAGAGTTCACAAACTAGTTCAAGTTCAGTAAAGCAGAGTTCCACTAACAAGAAATCAGCTAAGCAAAAAACTAGTCAAAAAATTAAGCTCACTAGCAATTCAGGACAATCTTTTGTTTATGAGCTGACAACTGCCAAAAAGCAAATCAGTAAGGTTAAATTAACGGCAAGTGCCAAGGCTTGGAGTGCGATTTCAATTGATGGCAGTCAGCAATGGCAAGGGACCTTAACGGCTGGAGAATCACATGAATTGTCACTTCCGGCAGATGCTACCAAACTTTCATTTAATTTGGGGAATTCTAAGGCAACTTCGATTACGATCAACGGAAAAAAGTTTAACTTTTTGAAAGATAATAGCACATTGACGGTTAGAACCTTGACTGTCAATATTCAAAGTCAAGATTGATTGAAAGGATGTTTTTTGATGAATTTGCCGAATAAATTAACAGTCATTCGGATTTTCTTAATTCCAGTCTTTATGATTGTCTTGTTAGTTCCTTGGAATTGGGGCAGCATTGTGATTGGAGGTACAGTGATTCCAGTTACTCAGATTTGGGGAGCAATAATTTTTGCAATTGCTTCGATTACTGATTTCGCTGATGGACAAATTGCCCGGCGTCACCATTTAGTAACAAATTTTGGGAAGTTTGCTGATCCATTAGCTGATAAAATGTTGGTTATGACAGCTTTTATTATTTTGGTTTCCTTGCAGAAGGCACCTGCTTGGCTAGTTGCAATTATTGTTTGTCGTGAACTAGCAGTAACCGGATTACGATTGATCGTAGTCGAAAATGATGGTAAAGTAATCGCTGCTGCTATGCCTGGAAAAATTAAGACAATGACTCAAATGTTGTCAATTATTTTCTTATTCTTAAATGATATTTTCTTTGCGGCAATTAATTTGCCGATTGGAGAAATCTTGTTGTATATTTGCTTATTCTTTACGGTTTACTCTGGAATTGATTATTTTGTGCATAGTCGTGAAGTTTTTGCAGACTCATTTGGTAAATAAAATTTAAATTATATTAAACCCGAGGGATTTCCTGCGGGTTTTTTTAAAGATTTTTTTGACTTCTTAGCGTATATTAAGATGGAGGGATAATTGTGAATGCTGAAATCATAGCAGTTGGAACAGAAATATTACTTGGACAAATTGTTAATACCAATGCACCATTTGTTGCTAAACGTCTAGCAGCTTTAGGAATTGATGTTTATTATCAATCTGTTGTTGGTGATAATCAGCAACGCTTAACAGCTGCGATTAAATTAGCAGCTACGCGTAGCAATTTAGTAATTTTAATTGGTGGATTGGGTCCGACCAAAGATGATTTAACTAAACAAACAGTAGCCGCTTTTTTAGGTAAGGAATTGCATAGCGAACCCGCAGCTTTGAAAAAAATTGAAAGCTACTTTGCGGAGACCCATAAAACAATGACCGCAAATAATCGCCTGCAGGCACTGTATATTGCAGATTCACTTCCTTTGAAAAATGAAACTGGTTTTGCTGTTGGTGATTTTTACCATGATCCGGCCAAAACTGATTTCTTGCTGCTTCCGGGGCCGCCAAGTGAGCTGCGACCAATGTTTATTAAGCAAGCAGTTCCGCAGCTGCAAAAGACGTATTTGAATCATCACGTACTGACTTCAAGGGTTATGCGTTTCTTCGGCATTGGTGAATCAATGATTGCGGCAAAATTGTCGGATTTAATTGATGAACAAACTAATCCAACTTTAGCGACTTATGCCAAAGAAAATGAGGTAACTCTGCGATTAACAGCCACAGGTTCGTCCGATTCTGTAACAATCAAACTGCTTGACCAGCTTGAAAAAGCCGTTAAAAATCGGATTGGCGATTATTTTTATGGTTATGGGGATGATAATAGCTTGGCAAGGGTGGTCTTCAATTTATTGAAGCAGCAAGGACTGAGCATAACAGCGGCTGAAAGCTTGACGGCTGGAAAATTTCAATCAACTCTAGCTGATGTTCCCGGGGTTTCACAAGTGTTTCCAGGTGGCTTTGTTACTTATTCTAAAATAGCTAAAAAGAGTTTATTAGGCATTCCAGCTGAAGTTATTGACCGTTATGGTGTAGTCAGTTCTCAGACGGCTGAATGGAT
Organism: Liquorilactobacillus vini DSM 20605; assembly: GCF_000255495.1. GTDB lineage: Bacteria > Bacillota > Bacilli > Lactobacillales > Lactobacillaceae > Liquorilactobacillus > Liquorilactobacillus vini. The sequence goes on along the minus strand of NZ_AHYZ01000028.1, from coordinate 1,452 downwards.
GGCTAAACGTGCACAAGCTCTATTACAAACAGATATTGGAATTTCGTTTACCGGGGTAGCAGGACCAACTGAATTAGAAGGTCAACCGGCTGGAACGGTTTGGATTGGCTTGAGCTTTAAGGATCAGCCAGTTGAGAGTAAAGTCTTTCATTTTTCAAAAACTCGGCCATATATTCGTGAAAGAACAGTTTTAACTGGACTTGACTGGATCAGACGAAAACTGGTAGAATAAGGCGAACGGTTGTTCGATGAATTTTTGGAAAGAATCAATTAATAGACAATTATGCTTACTGAAGGAGGAATTGATTTGGCCGATGAAAGAAAAGCAGCTTTAGATGCAGCTTTAAAAAAAATTGAAAAGAACTTTGGCAAAGGTTCAATTATGCGAATGGGTGATAAAGCTGATACTAAAATTTCAACTGTTTCAAGTGGTTCATTAGCTTTGGATGAAGCTTTGGGTGTAGGTGGCTATCCAAGAGGGAGAATTATTGAAATTTATGGGCCTGAAAGTTCTGGTAAAACTACAGTCGCTTTGCATGCAGTGGCTGAAATTCAAAAACAAGGTGGGGTAGCAGCGTATATTGATGCTGAAAATGCGCTTGATCCTGCTTATGCAACTAATTTAGGCGTTAATATTGATGAATTATTGCTTTCACAGCCAGACACCGGTGAACAAGGGCTTGAAATAACTGATGCTTTGGTTTCTTCAGGTGCAATTGACATCGTGGTTGTTGATTCAGTTGCGGCACTGGTTCCTAGAGCTGAAATCGAAGGTGAAATGGGCGATGCGCATGTCGGTTTACAGGCTAGATTAATGTCGCAAGCTTTGCGTAAATTATCGGGTTCGATCAATAAAACTAAAACGATCGCAATTTTTATTAACCAAATTCGCGAAAAGGTCGGGGTCATGTTTGGTAACCCGGAAACAACACCAGGTGGTCGAGCATTAAAGTTCTATTCAACAATTCGTTTAGAAGTCAGACGAGCAGAACAAATCAAAAATGGAACAGACATTATTGGTAATCGTGTAAGAATTAAAGTGGTTAAGAATAAAGTTGCTCCGCCATTTAAACGGGCTGAAGTTGATATTATGTATGGAGAAGGTATTTCTAAAACCGGTGAATTAGTTGATATGGCAGTTGAAAAAGATTTATTAAACAAAAGCGGCTCTTGGTATTCCTATGGTGATGAACGGATTGGTCAGGGAAGAGAAAATGCTAAGCAGTACCTCAAAGATCATCCAGACTTGATGGCAGAATTGATCAAGAAGGTTCGCCAAGCTTATGGCATTGATCCAGTAGAGGCGGATAGTGAAGATTCTGGAGTTGATGAGAACTTACCTGAAGAATAAAACTATGGTATAGATAAGGCTCAGGTGGGAAAAGATTGAATAGATTTATGAAAATGGTTCTGAGGATAATTGGTCCTCAGAACCATTTTGAATAATAATGG
>NZ_AHYZ01000029.1 GCF_000255495.1 Liquorilactobacillus vini DSM 20605 | reverse complement strand
GCATTGACGTCCTTGTTCCTCTATATGATCGTGATGCAGCTTGGAAATCGATTAACGATTTTTATCAGTGTTTTTGCTGGTTGTTTAGCAGCGTTTTTCATGGTTTTACTAAAGAGTACCATGGGGCTGGTCGTTTCGACCGTTATCGCTTCACTCGCTGGTTTTATGTTAGAAGATTATTTGGTGAAACATGGAAAACAGCGGGGGTTTTGGTTGCGTAAAATTAAGCCCAAGGCGAGTCGGAAAGTCATTAGTAAATCAGGGGATAGTTAATTATGACAGAGCAGACTACAGAACATTTGATTTTAATAATTTTGTCAATGCTAGTTGCCTTAGGTCCGCGTTTGATTCCTTTACGAGTATTTTCAACGCGCAAAATACCGTTGTGGTTTAACGAATGGATGAAGTATGTTCCAGTATCCTTATTTACAGCACTAGTTGTCAAAGACGTTTTTATTGATACTAATGCTGGTTATGCGTTTGTTGGTTTGCGTAATACAGCTAAGATCTTAGCTGCAGTGATTGTGATTGGTGTTGCTTACCGGACACGTTCAATGGGACTTTCAGTAGTGCTCGGATTAGCAGCTGTAGCTTTATTAACTATGGCGTTTACCGTGTGATAACATTAGCTGTTTAAAAAGTCTGCAGTCAGTAGGCTTTTTTATTAGCGCTCAAGTTTGCAGAATGAATTTTCAGACAATTTAATGGAAAAGTGTTAGAATACTTTTATGTTTAAATGGAAGGACAGGCGGAAAAATATGATCGACAAAGTTTTCTATAAAACATTATTAAGCAAGTCGTTTAATATACCGGTTAAAATCAACTTTTGGGATGGAGAAACGAAGGTCTACGGTCAAGGTAAGCCAGAGATAACCATCACTTTCAAAGAAGCAATTCCGGTCAAAAATGTGATGCAGAATGCTTCGATTGCGTTAGGCGAAGCATATATGGATGGCCGAATTGAAATTGAAGGCTCAATTCAAAAACTGATCGAAGCCGCCTATGAATCAGCAAATAGTTTTTTTTATGACAGCAAGTTAAAAAAATTCATGCCTAAGCAGTCGCATTCTGAACGGCATAGTAAATATGATGTTCAAAAACATTATGATTTAGGAAATGATTTTTATAAGTTGTGGCTCGATTCAACAATGACCTATTCCTGTGCTTATTTTGATCAGCCTACTGATACTTTGGAGCAAGCTCAGCTAAATAAAGTTCATCATATCATTAAAAAGCTGCATCCTGAACCTGGTAAACGGTTATTGGACATTGGCTGCGGCTGGGGAACTTTGATGCTAGTAGCCGCTAAGGAATATCAATTAGATGTTAGCGGTATTACTTTAAGTGAAGAACAATATAAGTTCGTGCAAGAAAAAATTAAAGCAGCAGGTTTAGAAGATCATGCCCGTGTGTATCTGGAAGATTATCGCGATTTGAAAGCTGAACCATTTGATTATATTACTAGTGTTGGCATGTTTGAACATGTTGGTAAAGAAAACTTGGGAACCTACTTTAAAACAATTGCTAAGTATCTCCGCAATGATGGCTGTGCCTTGATTCATGGAATTACTCGGCAGCAAGGCGGTGCTTATAACGGTTGGATCAATCAGTATATTTTCCCTGGCGGTTATATTCCGGGACTGAATGAAAACTTACAGCAGATCATTGAAGCTGGTATGCAGGTCTTTGATCTTGAGACCTTACGACGTCATTATCAGCACACTTTGGAAATTTGGGACAGTAACTTTAATCAGCATCGGCAAAAAATTCAAGCCAAAATGGGTGAGAAGTTTACTCGAATGTGGGATCTTTATCTGCAAGCCTGTGCAGCTTCTTTCCAATCTGGTAATATTGACTGCATTCAATTTTTAATTTCTAAGGGACCAAGTGGCAAAAACTTGCCGACAACTCGAGACTATATCTACGCAAAATAAATAGCAGCTATCCACTAAGTAATTGACAGCAGCGGTCAAACATTAGCGGATAGCTTTTTATTAACTAAAACAAATTACTTGATTTTTGGTTGCCGTTTTTTTCGAAGCCAAAAATAAATAAGCATTACCACAATCATTAGTGATAAGATTAGGCGGCCATATGTTTCAAATATGCTGACAAAATGCGGCCAGGCGTGGCCAGCTAATCTTCCCAGCCAGATTAAAGCTGTATTCCAAATCAAAGTTCCCAGCGTTGTTAAGGCTAGGAACTTGCCCAAAGGATAGTTAGTCATGCCAGCAGGAATTGAAATCAAGCTGCGGATTACTGGAACACAGCGTCCAAAAAAGACTGCTGGCCCACCGTGACGATAAAAGAAATTAGCAGACTTTTCAATGGCTTCAGGTTTTAAATGCAAAAATTTTCCAGCTTTGCCAGCTAGAATTTTTTCAAGTCGTTCAGCTGAAATAATTTTACCTAAAAAGTAAAGGACGAGCGCACCAATCAAAGCTCCCAGTGTAGCAAAAATAATACTCGGAACAACTTGCAAGGAAGTATTTAAGGTCGCAAACCCGGTGAATGCTAAGACAATTTCTGAGGGAATTGGCGGGAAAATATTCTCGACTGCTAATAATAAAGCAATTCCTAAATAGCCGTACTGATTAATAATTTCAGTCAGAAAAGCAGTATTCATCTGAACCTCCTAATTAAATTTATTGATTTTCAGTGTAACTTTTAAGTGACGGATTGGTCAAATAATATGTAAAATTATAATCTAATTTTAATTTGGCAATTGATGCTATAATACAATTAATTAGTAAGTAAAAAGGAGTAAGCCATGAGAAAAAGAACTTGGTTTATCGTGACTTTGATCGTTGCGGTGATTTTTATTGGGTATGGTTTTACTAAACATGTTGAAAATCAAAAATATTATGATGACTCACTGAAACAAGCCGTAGTTGCTATTAATTATGGACACTATCATACTGCTCAAATTGATTTGGAAAATGCTTTAAAGAAGAAAAAAAATGGAGCAGAAGCTAAGAATTATTTGAATCAGTTAGAGTTATATCGCAACGGCCTAGCAGCAATTGATCAGCAAAATTATCGATCAGCCCGAACCTATTTCCAAAAAACTGCTGCTCAGCAAAATGGCTTGCAGGTTTTAGTTAGTCGGGCTTCCAGCAAGCAGGCCGAATTGAAAGAAGTTTTACAGGAATTGCCGTTATTTAAGAAAACCTATCAAAAAGCCAAGATTTTATCAACTAATTATGAATATACAGCCTCAAATACTAAATTAGCTGTTATCTTAGGTTATGGCAATATTCAGCAAGTCTATTATCGGGATATTTATAAACAGGCTAAGCAATTGAAGACCTACAATGATCGGATATTGCGCAAACTTGGCTACAATGTGAGCGATGACAGCCAAAGCTCCAAACAAGCCGATGATAGCTTCTTGCCAGGAGTCGATAGTTCAGCCAATAGCAGTAGTCTAAATTCAGCTGATTTGAAAAAAATCACAGCTGCTCAAGTCAAAACGGCTCGTCAAGATTTAGAAAAAGAAGGGGTTAATGACCGCGTCTTTAGCGATTACCAAATCAAGCTGGTAATTCAAGAAGCCAAGCGGCAAGGAGTTTCTGTCCGTCAGATTGCCCGCGAGTTTAAATAAATTTTTTCAAAATAAAGACCAGTTAGTTAACTAACTGGTCTTTATGATTTTATAATTCAGCGGTTAAACTTTGATTAAAGTAATAGAGCGTTGCCGTCTGGGAGGTTAATTCGATTTTAGTAATTCCGGCATTGGAAGGTTCATTTAAACTGGATAAATTTTTAATCGCTAAAATTGCATTGAGCATTAATTTAATGGTGAATCCGTGACTGGCAAGCAAGAGATTGGCTTGCGGAAAGTCGGTTGCCAGTTGCGTAAATAATTGTCGCAAACGCGCCGTGACCTGACTAAAAGTTTCACCGTGATTAATATGAGCGGCACCAGGCAGCAAATTATGCTGTTCATCAAAATATGCGGGGAATTTTTGCCAAATGTCTTTTTCTAGCTGACCATCCCAATTGCCATAATCGAATTCTTTTAACCGCCAATCAAAAATGGTCGTTGTTCGCGGTGCGATAATAGCGGCTGTCTGAGCTGCTCGTAATAGAGGACTAGCAACCACTAAATCAAATGAAATCTTCCTAGCAGCCAGCTGCTGACCAACTAGTTGCGCTTGTTGCTGTCCTTTAATTGTCAGCGGTGTGTCAACCTGACTGCCCTGGAGAATTCCGGCTGCATTGGCTTGACTTTGACCATGGCGGACGATATACAAAGTAGTCATAATTTAGCTATCCTTTCATGCCTGAGGTTTAATGATACATTTAGCATACCGATTTTAGGTGAAAATTGCAAAAGCTTTTTAATTAACTTTTCTTAGTCTGATCGGGCCGGGTAATAAAGAAAACCGTTGACATGATTGCTAAAAAAATGCACCCGACAATGACTGAAGCGCGGGTTTCAGGGTTGATAAACATGAAGACCAGCGTCAGCAACAGACCAAACAAAGCTAAATAATTTGAGAATGGTGACCAGGCTAACTTGAAGGGATGAGCTTTAAGCTTTGCCTGATTTTGTTTTCTGAATTTTAAATGGCTGATTAGAATTACAAACCACGGGATCATTCCTGGGAGGACACTTGAACTATAAACTAAAACAAAAACATTGCTGCTGCCCTTAACTAGATGTGGCAAAATGGCATTTAAAACCATCCCAATAAAAATTCCAATTGAGATCGTCAAAACGGCTAAAACTGGAACTCCGCGGCCAGAGAGCTTAGTATATTTTGCACTGACTTCGCGTTTTAAGCCTAGAGTATAAAGCATTCGGCTCGAGCTAAAGATTCCCGAGTTGCAGCCAGACAGTGCCGCAGTAACTAAGACAAAATTGATGATGCTGGCAGCGGCTGTGATTCCAACACGGGAAAATGTTTCAACGAATGGTGAGCCAACTTGATCGAGCTTATTCCAAGGATAAATCGTGACAATGACGAAAATTGCCCCAATGTAGAAGATTAAGATTCGTGCGACGATCGATTTAATCGATTTAATGATCGTTGGTTGAGGATCTTTCGCTTCACCAGCCGTGATACCAACAATCTCAATTCCTTGATATGAGGCGATCACAATTGATAGGGCAAATAAAAAGCCCTTGAACCCGCCAGTGAAAAAGCCGCCATTAACCCAAAGATTACTGAAACCAATCGGCTGCCAATGGTTGCCAAAGCCGAGTAAAATGACCATTGCACCCAAAATTAACATTAGAATGATCGTTAAAACCTTGATTAAAGCAAACCAGAATTCAAGTTCACCATAAGCTTTAACTGAAACCAGGTTAGCAATACACAAAGTTATTACGATTACTGCTCCAGAAATCCAGTCTGGCAAGTTTGGCCACCAATAATTTAAATATTGACCAACTGCAATCACTTCACTGATCCCAACCACCAGATATTGAAAAACATTACTCCAGGCAGTCAAATAGCCAGCTAGGGGATGAATATATTCACTGGCGAACTTAGCGAATGACCCAGTCGCTGGATCTAAATACAGCATTTCGCCTAAAGCTCGCATGACGATGTATAAAATTAAACCTGCAAAAGCATAGTCAAGTAAAACCGATGGCCCGGTCCATTTGATCGTTGAGGCTGATCCCATGAACAAACCGACACCAATCGTGCCACCCAGGGCAATCATTTGCATTTGACGTGATGATAGATCACGATTTAAATTGTGCTTGTCTTTCATAAAAGCTGCTCCTTTTTTGGATAAAATAAAAGCCCCTAGGTAATTAAACCTAGGGGCGCAAATAGCGTGGTACCACCCAATTTTAATCTAAAAATTGATTACACTTCATTATTGATAACGGCATTACCGGCATTTGTTTCGGAATTCCTACTAAAAACACACTTGAAAGGAGTATCTCAAATTCATTAACGATCAGCTTTCACCGCATCTGACCTCGCTAAGTAAATGATAATTTGAAACATGTCTTTCGTCATTGCTTATAAACTTATTTTACCGAAATCAAAGCTGAAATACAAGCTGAAAGTTAAAAAAAGTTAATTTTCAAAAACTAAATCCCATAACAATGTTATTGTTGTGGGATTCGAGCCTTAATTTTATTTTAATGATCGCCACTGCCAGTTAGTAACTTCTGGCAAATCAGTACCTTCATCGCGAATATATTGCCGGTGTTTCGCTAATAAATTATCCATTTTAGCTAACAATTGTCCGTAACGCTGAGCATGCGGCAAACTAATGACTGCTGACTTAACTAAATCAAAACGATCCATTTGATTTAAGACCCGCATATCAAACGGAGTGGTAATATCCCCATTTTCCCGGTAACCATGCAAGTGAAGATTATGATTATGCCGATCAAAGAATAAATCACGAATCAAGCCTTCATAACCATGAAAGGCAAAGATAATTGGCTTGTCTTGGGTGAAGTAAGCATCAAATTGCTCATCGCTTAAGCCGCGCGGATCAAGTTTAGGACTCCGCAATTTTAATAAATCAACGATATTGATGAAACGAATTTTAAGTGTTGGATCCGCCTGATGCAAAATTGAAATTGCAGCCAAGCTTTCCAAGTTAGGCTCAGTTCCAGCAGCTGCCATCACTAAGTCAGGTTCACTATTTTCATCGGTTGATGCCCACTCAATGATTTTTAATCCCTGATCAACCAATTCTTGAGCTTCAGCCACTGAATAAAATTGTGGGCGGGGATGTTTAGATGAAACAATCAGATTGATCTTTTCCCGGTCGTTTAAGACCTTAGCCATGACTGCTAAGAGGCTGTTCGCATCAGCTGGTAAATATTCCCGAATAAACGCGGGCTTTTTATCGGCCAAGTGTCCTAAAATCCCTGGATCTTGATGTGTGTAACCATTATGATCTTGTTGGAAAACTGTCGAAGTAGAAATCAGATTCAGTGAAGGAATTTCACTGCGCCAAGCTAACTCTTTTGCCTTGCGCAACCATTTGAAATGCTGAGTGATCATTGAATCAACAACGCGCAAAAAGGCTTCATAGCTAGCAAATAATCCGTGACGGCCAGTTAAAATATAACCTTCGAGCCACCCTTCATCTTGATGTTCTGAAAGTTGCGAATCAATTACGCGTCCAGCAGGTGCTAAAAATTCATCATTGGGTTCTTGGATTTTTTCCAGCCACTGGCGCTTAGTAGCTTCAAAAATCGGTGCGAGCCGATTGGACATGGTTTCATCGGGACCGAAGATTCGAAAGTTATGCTGCGACTGATTCAGTTTAATCACATCACGCAGGTAAGTACCTAAGACAGTCATATCTTGGGCTTCATTTTTCCCAGGCTGGGTTGTTTCGACAGCATAAGCACGGAAATCTGGCAAAATCAGATTTTTGACAAATTTTGTCGGATTAGTATGCGGATTGGCTGCCATTCGCTGTTCGCCTTGCGGAGCGATAGCAGCAATTTCTGGCTTTAGCTGGCCGCTTTGATCGAATAATTCTTCTGGGTGATAGCTTTTAAGCCATTTGACTAATTCATCGGCGTGCTCCAGATCGTTAGTGTCGACTGGGATTGGGATTTGATGTGCACGGAAGGAATTTTCAACTGGTTCGCCATCCCAGAACTTAGGCCCAGTCCAGCCTTTGGGAGCCCGAAAGATAAGCATTGGCCAAATTGGCAGGCGACTATCATTGTTTTCTCGAGCATGTTTTTGAATGGCTTTGATTTTTTCAATCGCTTGATCCATTGCTTTGGCCATTGCGGGATGCATTTTGGCTGGGTCATCACCTTCAACAAAGAGCGGTTCCCAACCAAGTCCGGCAAAATATTTGCGTAGTGTTTCATCACTTTCCCGTGAGAGGATTGTTGGATTAGAAATTTTAAAACCATTTAAATTCAAAATTGGCAAAACAGCACCATCATTAATCGGATTAATAAATTTATTTGACTGCCAGGAAGTTGCTAAGGGGCCGGTTTCAGCTTCACCATCACCGATCACAGTTGCAGCAATCAAATCAGGATTATCGAAAATTGCGCCAGTTGCATGTGAAATTGAATAGCCTAATTCACCGCCTTCATGGATTGAACCAGGCGTTTCGGGTGCCGCATGAGAAGCAACGCCGCCAGGGAAAGAGAAACGTTTGAATAATTTTTTCATTCCAGTTTCGTCTTGGGTAATCTCAGGATAGATTTCCGTATAGCTGCCGTCGAGATAAGAATTCGAGACCATCACCTGACCGCCATGGCCGGGTCCCTCAATATAAAACATCTTTAAATCATATTTGTTGATCACCCGATTTAAATGAGCATAAATAAAATTTTGCCCGGCGATTGTGCCCCAGTGACCAATTGGTTTGACCTTTAAATCGCTAGCTTTTAATGGTCGCTTTAGCAAAGGATTGTCCTTTAGATAAAGTTGACCAACAGAGATATAGTTGGCTGCCCGCCAAAAAGCATCGACTTTTTTTAAATAGTTTGGTGATGAGTAATCTGCTGTCATTTATGTGATTCCTCCATTCTCTCTTATGAAATAATAATACCATAGTTGTTCAGAATTACTGATTTATAAATTTGAAAATAGTAATTTCAAAATGTATGCTCATTATATCACAAGAAGATTGAAGATCAATTATCTCAGAAATGAGTACAAAATATAATTTTGAATAATTTACTCTAAATGATCGTTCTTTTTTATAAAATTTAAGACTATTTGATAAACATCGTTACTTGATTTTGCTAACTTTAGAGCTTGCATAAAATCTTGTTTTTGAATAAGTTTAATTAATTCGGATAGAGCATTTAAATGGCTAAATTTATTAGTAGGGGCTAAGCCAATTATTAATTGGAACTCTTTGTTATCAACTTTTACCGAATATTTTGTATAAAACAAACTAATACCTAGTTTATTTACGCCATCATTGGGATTGCTGTGAGCTAACATAACTTCATTACCTAAAACCATATATGGTCCTTTTTCTTGAGTAAGCGAGATAATTTTTGAAGTATACTTATGTTCTATTAGATTTGCATTTTCGAGAGGTAGCATGGCTTTATTAATTGCTGTTTGCCAATCTATTCTTTTGTTTTCAAATGTTATTTGTTCAGGACGAAGAAGATCTAATAAAGAGATTTCATTATTAAAAATGTTTTTACGTGAATGTAATTGTTCAAAATAAGCATTTAAAGCTTTTTTTAAATCTTTGAAATTTTCTATTCTAGCATATTCACTAATTATATCAATTAAAGTTTCTATATTAAAAGCATTATTTTTTTTAATAATATTGTATTTTTGTAAGACTTTATCAATTTTGATCCATTCAGATTGATCAGGAAGGCCAGAAACATTTAGCACTGGTTTGGAAATCTTATCTAAATGTGTAGTACTTATGATTAATTTTACTGCAGCTAACGGATAATTTTTAAACTGAAAAATACTTAAAGGTTTTGAAAAATTAATCATTGGATATCTTTGGATTAATTGCTGTCTTAGTGCAAATGAGGTTCCTATCCCGCTTGAACAAACAATCAAGACATCGTTGTTTCCACCATTTTTTTGAGTCTTCGTTTTGCAATTCACTTC
>NZ_AHYZ01000030.1 GCF_000255495.1 Liquorilactobacillus vini DSM 20605 | reverse complement strand
ATGTATAATATCAGGTTGAAAATTTATTTTCATCAACAGATTTATAATATCTTTGGATTTTTTAAAATAATTTAAACTAAAACTTAAAATTCCATTAATATTGAAATATTTTCTTCTTAATATTGGATAATCTATGATATATGTTTTTATTCCCTCTCCCCTTAATTTATTTGCTAAAATACCATTAGAAGGAAGAATAACTACAGGATTAAATTTTTTTTTGTCAAGACCTGACACAAGTTCTAAAAGTATTTTATCGGCACCGTACATTTCAGCACCAGCATGTAAATAGAGAATATTTATCATATAGTCCTAACCCCTTAAGAATTTATCTTCATAGGAATTACTAATTAACCCCCAAGAATAGTTCTCACTTATTCTTTGATTTGCCTTGCTTGAATATAATTCAAAACTTTCTTGAGAAAAATTAACTACTGTTTCTAGTAACTGTTCAAGTGAATTGTCTTTTTTATTCCAATACAAGGCTGCATTCAAAGCAACTTCCTTATTAAACCCTACATCATATAAAAGATTAACTCTTGTACTTGCAAGAGCCTCTAATAATGATGGATTGGTTCCTCCCACTGAATGTCCATGAATATAAGCCAAAGCGTGTTCACGAATAAATTTGAGTAACTGCTGATCATATACTGTCCCAACAAATTTTATTCGCGAATCTTTATCAAAATGAGTTTTTTCTTTTAATTCATTATAGAATTTATTTCTTTCAACATTGGTTATAATTACTAAATCATTTTCGACATTGCTGCTCATAAATTCTCGAATCATTGTTTCAAAATTATTTTCTGGCACAAAGCGGCCGACTATTAAGAAATATTGATCAAATTTAATACCGAATTTACTAAACCACTCTTCTACAACCCTGTCTTTTTCACTTAAGCTGGATTTTGTTACATCTGCTCCATATGCAATAAAAGTTGTTTGTGGATTATATTTCTTATATTCAGTATGAATATATTTCTCTATTGTTTTACTATCACAAATTAAAAGATCTGCATTTTTGACCATCAAACGTTCCGAAATTTTCCAATACTCACGAACTGGTTTTGACCATTTTGCTCTTTTCCATTCGTGTCCATCGGGATTAACCCATACTTTGAAACCAAATCGATGAAATTTAGAAACATAACTATGAATAAAAGGTCCTATTCTGCACGCTAAAATGTAAATTATACCATTTTGATAACTACGACTTTTAATCGTTTCTAATGCCCAGTTCAGTGCCTTCAAATCATAAACAATCGCTTTAGCTCCACCAATATTAGGTATTGCTATTTCATGACATTCAGCACCATGATACTCATAATTTTTTGTTTTCTTATCAAACGTCATACAAGCAACATGATATTTAATATTTTTATTTACTTGACGAGACACTAAGTTGTCAACAAAAGTTTCAAATCCACCATATTTAGCTGGTATGCCCTTCGAACCAACAATGAATACGTGCTTCACAATAAAAAACTCCAATCAGTTATTCTTAAAAATATCTCTAGTGTAAACTTTTAAAGCTACATCTGCCAATTCCTTGGCAAAGCGATTAGCAATAATCACTTTAGATTGGCTCTTAAACTTTGCTAAATCATTGACCACTTGGCTGCCAAAGAATGTTTCACCATTTTTTAAGGTCGGCTCATAAATTATTACCTTAACGCCCTTTGCTTTCAGCCGCTTCATCACACCTTGAATACTGCTTTGCCGGAAATTATCACTGTTAGATTTCATGGTTAAGCGATAAACTCCAACCGTGATCTGGTTTTCTTTTTGCGGGTTAAATTGATTATCCTCGTTATAACTGTAGTAACCGGCTTTTTTCAAAACTTGATCAGCAATAAAATCTTTGCGCGTATCGTTTGATTTGACGATGGCTTCGATCAAATTTTGCGGCACATCCTGGTAGTTAGCCAACAGTTGTTTCGTATCTTTGGGCAGACAATAGCCACCATAACCAAATGATGGGTTATTATAATGTGTTCCGATTCGCGGATCCAAGCAAACACCATCAATGATCTCTTCCGGATTTAAGTCCTTGCTTTCAGCATAAGTATCAAGCTCGTTGAAGTAGCTGACCCGCAAAGCTAAGTAAGTGTTAGCAAACAGTTTGACTGCCTCAGCTTCGGTCAAGCCCATGAACAAAGTTTTAATGTTTGCTTTAACTGCTCCTTCTTGCAGTAAACCGGCAAAAGTATGGGCTGCTTGAACTGATTTAGGATCGCTTGGATTATTGCCGACAACGATTCGTGACGGATATAAATTATCGTATAAAGCATGACCTTCACGTAAGAACTCTGGACTAAACAATATTTTATCTGAATCAAACTTTTCCCTGACCGATTTAGTATAGCCGACTGGGATCGTTGATTTGATGACCATGTAAGCTCGCGGATTGTATTGCATTACTAATTTGATAACCGCCTCAACCGCTGAAGTATTAAAATAATTCTTCTCGCTGTCATAATTGGTTGGCGTCGCAATGATCACAAAATCGGCATCAGCATAAGCTTGTTTGGCATCCAGGGTTGCTTGCAACTTTAAATTCTTATTTGCCAAAAAGTCTTCGATCTCCTGATCAACAATTGGTGATTTGTGATGGTTAATCAAATTAACTTTTTCTGGAATAATATCGACTGCTGTGACTTGATGGTGCTGTGCTAATAAACAGGAAAGACTCAAACCAACATAACCTGTACCGGCAACTGCAATTTTCATTTTCGTAAACCTCTTCTAGTATGCCCCATTCGGAAACACCATAATTTTAATTGTTTTGAACATAATTTCTAAATCATATAACAAACTGCTCTTTTTAATATACTCTAAATCTAATTCAACCATCTCATGAAAACCAACATCATTCCGTGCGCTAACCTGCCACAGCCCAGTGCAGCCTGGTACCACATAAAGACGTTGTTTATCATAGTCGCTATATTCTTGAACCTCTTTCGGCAGTGGCGGGCGCGGTCCCACTAAACTCATATCACCAGCTAAGACGTTGAATAACTGCGGTAATTCGTCAATGCTATAACGTCTGATAAAATGGCCAACTTTGGTGACGCGCGGATCATGTTTCATCTTAAACATCGCGCCTTCAACTTCATTAAATTTCTGCAGTTCTTTTAATTTCTTTTCAGCATCAACACACATTGAGCGGAATTTATACATCATGAACCTTCTACCGTTGCGACCGACTCTTTCCTGGCGATAAAAGACTGGGCCATTTTTATCATCCAGTTTAATGGCTGCTGCCACGATTAAGAATAATGGTGAGAGCGCAATTAAGCCACAACCGCTTAACACGATATCGGATAAACGCTTAAAGCCATGGTAAACATGACGATGTTCAATTTTGTTTTTATCTAACGTCAGTGGTTGCTCATCGTCCAAATCATACTCCAACATTCCATGCCCTCCCTGCCAGCAAAACATTTAAGTTCATTTTAACAAAATCTTAAACTTAATTAAATACCAAATTTAAATATAATTAAATACGTAAAAATTAATTCTCCCTTATGTAAACGTGCTCTATTCTTGAAATTGGTTCATTTATAACCCTTAATAGGCTAAAATAATGAATTTTAGGATTTAAAAATTAACTATTGCGTAAAATTTAATTTGTCAAAAAATTGGTAACCAGCTGACTCAATTGAGTTAGCATAGAATTTCGTTTGAATGAGCTGGTTGAATATTTGCACCTATTTTTGATTAGTCCCTAAAAAAATGCTGGCCTAACCTGGTCAGCATTTTTACACAACTTTTAAGCGCTTTCATCTTTTGCTAATCTAATAATTCTTGTCTCCGGATGATTTCATGGCTAGCTCGCTCGACTTCTTCTTTCTTAACCTTCTCTTGATAAGCTGCTTCTAAACTAAACGTAATTAGTTCCATCCGAACTTCCCCGACCATTACTGACGGTGAGAAGAGTTTCGCTTGATCAATGTTTTTAAGACTTTCCTGATAGAGTTTGGTCTGTGACAAATTCTGAAACTGAGCTTTCATCCATCTCCAAACATGATATTGTTCGATTAGCACGCATTGGGCATCTTTTAATTGCTGCTCAAAAATATGCTTCCTAACTGGCAAGGAAATCGTTAACGGACGCTTCATGAATTCATCGAGCTTCAAATACAAAGTCCGGCCATCAGCAGAATAAAAATATTTATCAATCAAATAATGCATCCCTAGCCAGGTGGTTGAATGTTGCGTGGCCCCCCCAATTGGCACGAACATTATTTCACCGAGCACATAATTCAAGGACTTGACCCGACCGTGACTTAAACGCTGATAAGCCCGGGTAACCGACAAACCAAAGGGGCTAACTGTCATCCATTGATTGAGTAGCCATTTAGTAGGCTTATCAGTGACAATTAATTCTTGATGTTGATCGATAATCAACGATTTGTAACGCGGATCAATCGCCTGTTTATGACAATCAATCACCATAATAGTTGTTTTACCAGCAATACTGGCATTTTGGTCAAAGCGCGCCGCCTGTTGAAGCTGTTGCAGCAGCTGCTCAAATCCCTCATTTGGGCAGTTAAGCATAACCTTTCATCACTCCCAAGATAAAATAGTTGAGATTAATTTTTAAAAAACTAATCTAAAAATATAATAAATTATTGCAAACAAATTTGCAACAACAAATTTTGCTCTAGCCTAAACTGCTATTAGTTCTAGCTTGTTAGCGCTTAAAAAATTAGTTAATTTAAAAGGGTTCTTGGCCGAGAATTATCAATTTTTTAACAAGGAGTAACCATTTATGAAAGATTTTAACGATTTATCAACTGATAATAAATTTTTTTCACCCAGCGACTACCAACTCTTACGGGGGGTTTTGAAAAACATCGGTATTACCCCGCAACAAGATCTCTATCAAGATCTATTGCAAGAAGGTGCGATCATTTTGCTCAAGGCCCGCCAAGCTAAAGCCCAGCAAGGCAAGGCCGGCAGCTACAACAACAATTACTATTTTCAGCTGCTTAGATGGCGGCTGCTTGATATCTTGCGCCACCAGCAGCGGATTAAAGTCGACAGTTTCAGTCTAGAAAAGGCGCAGGAAAGTGATGAAGATTCGAATCCCTTTGAAGTTTCTGATCCGCACGCGGACTGTTTTACTGATGATCTCTTAGCTGGGGAGCTCGCCAAGCAGTTGTGGCAAAAATGTACCGCAAATGAACAATTATACCTGAGCTATCGTTTACAGGATTTGCCAATGAGGGAAATCGCCGAGCGATGTGGTGTCACCCGCCAAACGTTATACAATTGGCGCAAAGGTTTGATGAAAAAAATGGCCGCCATTTGCGGAGAACTGGACAAGGATTCTGACGCAAGCAAAAAAACCAGTCATCAAGACTAGCTCGTTAAGGTAAAAAGTCAGAATTGCGGTGTAAAGTCAAGCAGTTTCAAAAGCAATCTAAATAAAAATCAAATTTTGCCTGACCGCTAAAATTGAACAACTGCTTTATGGCTTAATGTACTGGTAGCCAGCTGCTTGTTTTTCGGCCAATTCGACTACTCCAGCCGGCACGATCGTCACACCAGCCACCAATCGCTCCGGTTTGATGGCCAGACCATTCAAGGCATTTTGACAAACTGCCAGTGTCACGTTTTCACCAGCTGCTAGAATCTCTGTTACTGCAGTTGGGGCCTGATGACTGCCCTGCGCTGTCGCTTCAACGGCCGGACCATTAACCAAGACTTCAACCCGGACAGACTGCTGCTGATCAGCATAATAGTTCAGTAGATTTTTAACGTTGCCAGCGACCATTGGCCATTTGGCTGGCTCATCGATATGGAAAATAACTTGCATTAAAATGACCTCGCTTTCAGTTTATCTTAATTATCCAGCATGACAGCGGGCTTAGCAACTATTTGAACTGCCAAAAAACCGGCTAGAAAACACCCTAGCCGGTTTTATTACTAATTATAATTTAATTTGACCGATTGGCTCGCCTGCCAAACGTTTGCCACTGGAGAGTTCAAGACTCGCCCGATCTGAAACATCAGTGAAAATCACTAAAACTTCAGTTGAGTAACCAGCTTGCTGGATTTGATTAAGATCAAACGTTCCAATTCGTTGGCCAATGTCTAAAATCTCGCCAACCTTGATCTTCAAATCAAAAGGAGCTCCTTTCAAATTGACCGTATCAACGCCTAAATGAAGCAAGGCTTCGATGCCATTGGCCATTTTCAAACCAATGGCATGCTTTGTATCGGCAATCATCACGACTTTGCCTGCTACCGGACTAACCAATTGACCAGCTTCAGGAAAGATAACCAAGCCATCCCCCAATTTTCGTGTCGCAAACAGCTGATCGGATGACTGACTGATATCGGCCACTTCGCCGCTAACAGGTGAAACTAGGGTATTATCAGCTTTCAACTGTTTCTTTTTTAAGAATCCAAACATGCTGCTCCTCCTTTCAAATTCCAAACTGTTCCATTAATTTTCGCTGAACCACCATGGCTGGCAACAAACGTTCGTGTCTGCTCAGCTGCCGGAAAGATTCGGGCAGAAAAGACAACCGCCCCGTCCTGCAAGAAGATCTCGACTGACGAAGTATCGACCAAAATCTGCAGATGCAGCTGCTTGCCAAATTTAAAGTGGCGGCTGCGCGTCTGACCATATTCTTCAGCAAAACTGATTCCGCTTCGTTTTCGTGACAAACGGCAGACTTGCTGAGCCTGATCAATGATCAGCCGCGTGTACTGGCTATCATCGGCATTCGCACGCAAATCTAAAATCAGTTGCTGACAATCATGAAGGTCAACCTGCAAATCAAACTCTTGAGCGGCCTGCTTAGCCAGCGGCAATTTAGTCAACTCGCTGACTGATTGGTCGATCATTGTCGCCTGTCCCCGCAAAGCTTGCAATTCACGCGCTGGCTGCTGGTAGAGATGGTCATGCTTAACACTTAATTCACGTGGAATCGTTAAGCAGCCGGAGTAGTGATATTTAACGGTCGGATATTCAATCTCTGAAATTCCAAACCAGCCATACATTATCCGCCGCTGATCAGGAGTTTGAAAAGTCTGAGTCGCATAAAAATCAAAGCCAGCATCAAGTTCCTGGAACGCTCCATGTTCAAATTCCAAGCTTTGATAATCGAGTGGCTGGCCGATCAAGCAGCCAGTCTGATAAATATTCTGGTACTTCTCGCCCTGAGGTAATAATCCCTGGGGGCTGAACAGCAAGACCCCCTGCCCATTTAGTTCAAAATAATCAGGGCATTCCCACATATAGCCGAAATGCGGTTCGTGGGTTTGAATTTCACCAAACTTTTCCCATTTGGTCAAATCATGACCCTGAGTCTTAATCAGTTTAGCGGTGCCGGTTAGGTTCTGGCGCTGCGCCCCTAAAACAGCATAGTAGTCGCCTTGGTGCTCCCAGATTTTAGGATCACGAAAGTGACCCGTACAATCAGGAAAACTATCAGTAATCAATGGCTGTTTCAGCTTGGTGATCACATTTTTCCGATCCATCCAAGCCCCCACCTGGTATGGCAGCCGACGCCAGTCATCGAGCGACTGGGTATTGGTCCACGTATTGCCGGTATAAATCAGAAACAAGCGCTCGCCAACTGGAATCGCACTGCCAGAATAGGTACCATGCTTATCCCACTGGCAGTCACTTTCAATCCCGGGGCCGAGATCCTGCCAATGGACTAGATCTTTAGAGGCCAGATGATACCAGCCATGATGCCAAATCTTCGGATTGTCCTTAAATGCCAGCGGAGTCCATTGGTAGAATAGATGATACTGGCCGTTAAAATAACTTAGGCCATTCGGATCATTCAAAAATCCGGACTTGGGTTCAAGATGAAACTGCTGGCGAAAAGGGCTGGCGGCCGTCAGCTGTTCTTCAGTCCTAACAATTGCTGGTGAAACTTGACTGAGGTGTTTGACCATATTTTGAAATTGTTCAGCACGACTAACCATTCTCTCACTCCCTTGCTTCTTAAACTGCTTTAGCTTGTTTTCTCATAAAGAATTTGCCGATGATAATTGTAAAGAACATCCCAACAAGGACACCGACTAAGTTGACCAGAATATAGTTCAGATAACCGTTATTTTCTGGCGCAGCGATTGCAATGCCTGGCAAGCCAGTTGTCCCAAAAGAAATTGCTGTCAACTTAGTCAGGTAAGTTACCGCTGCAGCAAACGCACCGCCGATACAACCACCGATCAATGGATAGCGGTTTTTAATATTAATTCCGAACAAAGCCGGCTCTGAAATACCAAACAAAATGGAGAAGAAAGCACCAGCACCAATTTCTTGTGCCTTTTTATTCTTCCAATTCAACAGCATATAGCCTAAGACGCCGCCGCCTTGACCCATCAGTGAACCAGAAAAGAGCGGATTTAAGAAATCATATTTGGTAGTTGCAATCAACTGTGCTTCAACCGCCCCAAACATATTATGAAGACCGGTAATCACTATCAGCTGCTGGACACCGCCAAAAATAATATAACCGAAAATACCAAATGCTTTCGACATCCAAACTAAGCCATTCGTAATCCAGGTTGATAAGGTAACCCCAACTGGTCCAATAATCATAAATAGCAAGAAACTCGAAACTAAGATCGTCAACATTGGTGCCAGCACAAATTGAATGACCCCTGGCAACTTTTTCTGGAAATAGTTATCCAATTTAGCGACGATATAGCCCATGATCAAGGCAACAATAATCTGACCGCTGAAACTGGTCAGTGACAAATGCCAGCCAAAGATATTCGCAATCAGCGCTTTAGCAGCTCCAGTTTTAACATCCGCCATTGCTGGCAAACTTGATGACATCATGACCGTTCCAATGGCTAGTCCCATCACCGGCCGACCTTGATAACGTTTAGTTGCCGCATAGCAGACCAACAATGGCAACATGGCAAAAATTCCAGAGGCACCAAGGTTGATAATCGTTGAAATCCCGCTTAAACCAGGGATCGCTTGGATCAATGACTGATCACCAATGATTTTTTGGGTAAAAATGTTATTCAAACCAATTAAAATACCACCAGCTAAGATTCCTGGCAGAATATCAGAGAAAACACCGGTCAGATCATCAATAAAACGGGAGAACCAGCTTTTTCCCTGATCCTTGTCATTAGTGGTAACTTGGGCAACTGAATCTGCTTCAGCACTTTGCGCCGGAATCCCAGTATATTTAATGAAGAAGGCAGTCACCTCATCAACTAAACCGGCTCCAAATATAATCTGGAGCTGATTGCGATTAATGTTGACCCCCTTGGCCAAATCAAGGTCCGCTAATTTTTCTTTATCGACTTTGCTAGGATCCTTCAAATTAATTCGTAAACGTGTTGCACAGTGAAATGCTTCAATGGCATTCTCTTTGCCACCAATTGCTGGTAGTATATTATCAGCTATTTTCTTATAAGTACTACTGTCATGTTTCATTTTGGTTAACCTCCTGTTGATGGTTAAAGTCTTCAATTGGTAAGATAACTGCAGTTTTCTTAACGGTTTCATTATAGAATTGATAAACGTTTGACAATATAGTATAATGTTGCCAAGATATAGAAATATATTGCATTTATGAAAGGGTGTTCAAAACGGAAGGCTTTTATGCATTTAACAATCCCAACTATAATCCTTACCTCTACCTATCATCTGGTGGCATTGATCAGACCAAGCCACGCCATGTTTATGGTCCCGCTGGTCGTTCCGGCTATATGATCCATTATGTTAAAAGCGGTATTGGTTATTTCACTAGCAACAACAAGGTTTACCGGCTGAAAGCCGGAGCTTTTTTCTTCATTGAACCAGGGAAAATCATTAAAATGAAAGCTGATGCCCAAGATCCCTGGACCTTGCAGTGGATCAGATTCACTGGTAAATTAGCTGGAATTTATATGAGAAGAATCAACATTAGCTACCAAGATCCGATTTTTTTTGTCAGTAATCAACATGCTCAGATCATTTTGGATAATTTACTTGAGATTCTGGAACTGTCACATATGGATCACGAAAATGATTTCATTTTTGAATCCAAATTATTGGCAATTCTTGATCAATTGGCGATTATGTATCCACAAGCCAAAATCAAAAATAAAAATACCCCGAATAAGATTTTTACTCAGGGAATCCAATTTATCCATAATAATTTTGAAACACCAATCACGATTGAAAACGTGGTCGATTATCTGTCAGTTGATCGAACCTATTTATTTAAACTCTTTAAAAAAGAACTCGGGATCAGTCCACAAAAGTACTTGATCAAATGCCGAATTCGTAAAGCCCGCCAATTATTGAGCACGACTGACAACCCGATCAATGTCGTGGCCAACTCCTGTGGTTACGTTAATTCACTGCACTTTTCCCGCTCGTTCAAGCATTACACTAATCTTTCACCAAGTCAATATCGTCAGCAATATCGCCAGCCGCCACAATAGTAAGTATCTGTATACCGTTCAGCCAAAGGTACGGAATATCTGACCAACAAACAATTGATGATTTACTTGGCGGACACCAGCAACCAAGTTGATAGTCCGTTTGCCAACCAAAAAATAGTCATTTTAGAGTTCAATTGGTGGGCAAATTAACTGATAATTAACGTGGCTGACGTGCTTGGCGTGGCAGCAAGGGGGCAAAAGGACGATGCGGTTCGCTTTGGTACCAATAAGCCACACTGGCTATGTCATCTTGACGTTCAAACAGCTGCCGATCATCATTGCCCAGATCCTGGTAAGTAACACGCAAATGCCGCTGAAAAGCAATTGGATCTAACAGATGCCAACGATAGAGTCCATGCATCGGCAATGCATCATTTCCAAAAGCATGTGGTGAGTCGTCATGATAATTATCCCGAGTATGGTCGTGCTTGGACTGGAAAGGATATCCAGAAAACAAACTGCTATAAGTCTCCGCCACCGGCAACTGACCGGATTCTTGATGATTGAAGGCCCAAGCACCGCCAAAATAATCCTCGGTCCCCGTTGAGGTGATTGTCGGGAACTGATCATCATGATCAAGATAAAACTTAAATTCACCTTCACCCCACCAATAACGTTCCAGCGCGCACACCGCTAAATAAGTCCCAACATAATATCCATGGCCGATCAAATTATCAAGCACCAGGTAATCCTGCCCCTTTTGGTTGACTGCCTGACGATTCCATTTGGCATGAAAATACAGCTGTTCCGTGGGCTTGGGTTCCGTCAACGCGTAATCAAATGCATAAAAAACATTTTCTATAGTCTGGGGATGCTCATTAGTCAAAGTAATTCGGGCACTTTTTTTGAAGGGCATTTGAAAATAGCAATTCATACCCAAAGTTGGATTGACTGCAATCGGCAGTGAATTGACCCGACAGGGCGTACCAAAACCGCAGCAGAAGAAATCCCCAAGTGGGCATTCAACTGACGGCTCGCTCTCGCCATCCCAATACATCCGTAGCACCAGGTCACGCAAAACAAAGCTGCCGCTTGCGGTTGCGGTTGGCACCGTCAGCCAGATATGGCGAATGACACCAGTGGCTTGAATATTAACCAGCTCCAGCGTTTGTCCGGCTTGAATTGACACACACGGCCTTCCCTTGCGGCTAGGTCCAAGGTGACTGGCTGTTTTGGCTGCTTGCCCGGATGCTCCACTCGGATTCTCTGGTGTGATCGTCCGAGACTGTTCGTGTTTAAAAATCAATAAATCATCTAAAACTCCCATTAGTTAGTCGCTCCTTTTTAATAAATAATTAGTGTTCTTTCATCGTCTAGTCACTAATACGTCATTACGGCTAAAACTTCAAACTTTGGCGCTTGCGGGTAATAAAAGTGATCAGCGATGCAACTAAAGCTTTCAAGCTAGCAACCAGAATTCAAAATTCCGTTCAATCCTGGCCTGATGCCAATGAGTGTGCAGCTGAAATTAGCTGCCAATTTCAGTTAAAAATCAAAACATTTCTATGTAACTAGTTAACGGAAAAGCTCTGATCATTTTTCAGCAATCGCAGCGACATCAGGTCAAAAATTAGAACAGCCAGTCCCAGTAGAAGATAAGATTTGCTAAAGCCAAAATAATCATAGGATTTACCCATTACGATCGATAAAACAATCTGACTGAGCTGCCGGGAAAACTGAAAGCCAAACAGATACAAGATTGATGAGAGACGCAATTCAAAGTTTTGGTTCAAATACTTGAAAATTGCAACCAGAATCAGCGGAATTTCAAAAGCTTCGGCTAGTTTCATCAATGCCAGCCAAACTGGTCCACCAGTGATCCCAGAAAGCATAATCCGAATTGCCATCACCAGGCCAGCTAAAATCAGTGAATTTTTGCTGCCCAGATACTTGACAAGCTTGGGAGCCAGAAACATCATGCTGGCCTCTAAAATAACCTGGCCGGCATTGACACATCCGAAAATCTGTTCACCACGACTGGCTGAGGCAAATAAGCTGGCAAAATACGTTGGGTACTGTTGATCATACAAATTGTAAGCGCAACTGACCCCGACAGAATAAAAGACCAGTTTCCAAAAGTCTGATTGCTGCAATAAACTGCCAAAATCTCTTAATGAAACAGGCTTAACCTTTCTTCCAGGCGAAAAGTCTGGTTCGATCTTAACGCTTAAGATCACAAGCAGCATCAATAAAGCAGCCAGCGAAGCAAGCCAAAAGTTCAAGTCAGGATTCAAGCTGAATAGATTGCCTGCAAAAAAGGCACTGGCAGCCCAACCTAAGGAGCCCCACATGCGAGTTGGACCATATTCAAAACTGTATTTAAGACTCAACTTTTGTGAATATGACTCAAGTGCACTCGAACCAGCTTGAAAGCCAACTCCAACAAACAAACCGCCAACTACTGAACCCAACAGCAGATTAAAACGCAGCATTTGTCCGTAGATCATGGAAAAAAACGGTCCAGCAAAAATCAGCAGTAATGCTAAGATTATCAGAATGTGTTTTTTCAAGCCGATTATGTCTAAGATATAACCGTAAATTGGCTGAGCCAAAAGTGTGACCGCTGCATTGACCCCGAAAACAACACCGGTTTCAAAATTACTTAAGCCAACTGTTTGACTCAGCCAAACTGAGTATAGCGAATAGCAAGCCGCAAAACCAAAGAAAAACAGAAAGAAATAACAACTGATCGCCCAATAAACTCTTTTATTTTCCATCATCAACCATCCCAACGAACTTGATCTTAAAAAGAAGAATCTTGCTAAATTATAGAGGATAACCGTAAGATGTCAACAAAGGCTTAGGCAACATTTATCAATGTTAAAAATACATATTCGCTCAACAGCAAGGAAAATTGCTTTCTTTTTAGAAACAAAATGCTATATAAATTTGTTAATCCAACTTTAAAGAATAAATTTTTTTCGTGAAGAAAAGCTTAAAATATATTGCAAATTGCCTTTCCAGTGGCCTGCTAACTGGCAGCAAGCACCTAAAAACTGATTGTCCATTATTAATACCATTGCAGCGATCATAGTATCTCAGCATCAAGACTAGGCATCTGGTTATAAGTTAAGCTGAATTTAGTTCTTTGAAAATTCTAGCTGTCAAAATAAAAAAGCCCCCGCTACAGAGGACTTCTTGCTTCCTAATTGGAAGAGGAACTAAATTATTTAGTTGAACTCTTGCTTTGCTGCTGGATCTTGCTCAACTGCTGGTATTGCCCCAACATCCATTGCACGAAATCTTTGCCTTTTGGCATCGTTTCAGTAACTGACAGAACGGGAACGTTATACTGCTTAGCTAATTTGACTAAACTGGCAACCGTCTTATCAGTTGCTTGCGTATTTTGAACAAAGAAAGCGATCTTATGTTCCTTGATATCAGTTTGCATCTGGCGAATATCTTTCGGTGATGGATCGATTCCCTTTTCAACTGAAGCAGCGAAATCGGTATTGTTTTCACGATAACCCAACTCACTCAGTGCATAATCGAAGACCGGTTCACTGACATCAACTAACTGCTGGTGGCTGTTTTTGCTTAAAGCCTGAACTTTAGCTGAGATCCGCTTAAGTTGTTTGAGATAAGCCTGGGCATTTTTTTGGAAATAAGCTTTGTTTTTCGGCTGCAGTTTGCTGAATTTCTTTACCAAATACTTGACCAGTTTCGGCATCGTTTGCGTATTGTACCACAAATGCGGATTATCGCCCGTCTTTTTATTCATGACATCTTCCCCAACCCGCACAACCGTGGCTGATTTATTATTCTTCGCCAGCTTGCTCATCCAAGTATCATAACCGATTCCATTATAGATGATTACATCAGCCTGACTGACCTCCTTGGAAACTCCGCTGGTCGGCTGATACTCATGGGGATCAATGCTTGGTTTATTGATCACCGAAGTTACCGTCCCTTTATCGCCCAAAACGCGTTTGGCAGCTTCACCATAAAAATCAACTGATGAAACGACGTGAATCTTTTGCTGAGACTTAGGACTGCTAGTCGAATTGCTGCAAGCTGCCAAGCTAACACCAATCATTAATCCGACCGCTAACAAGCCGAATATATGTAACAATTTTTGCTTCAAAATCAAAACTCCCTTTCAGATAGTAATTATTACTATTTGATTATAACAAACTCAGCTAATTTGTAAACAGTAATCGTTACTCTTTATTAAATCCTAAAAAAATTAGCAGACTTGTAACTATTTGCTTGGTTAGAATTTAATCGCCTGCTCCGTTGCTCAGACACTTTTTAAGCTTGGTGGGCAATCTTGTATTTAAAAAATCCCATTAAGTTGGACTAACTCCACCAAACTGAAAAACCCAGTTCAATTAATTTTTAATTGAACTGGGTTTATTCGCTGACTAGCGATGATTTTAACGCTGCTATTTGATTTTAGTCATAAAACTGCTTTTGGCGAGATACTGCTTGCCAGCCGTAATATCATACTGAACTAACTGATAATCATGATACAGTCTTTTTGCTTAGCTGACAGTGAATCGTAAGCAACGACATTGCCATGAGAATTAACAAATTCAGCATTTGAATTATAACTGTTGGTCCCATTGTTGAACGAATTAACCGTGATTGCTGGCAAATCTTGATGGATCTTGGTTAAAAGCGCATTATAGGCCGAAACCTTTGAGTTAGACTGCTCCAACGACATCGCGATGAAATCAGACGGATCGACATAATTCGTTTTAGACGACTGATTCTTACTGATGCCCATCCCATGCTGACGCGCATACTTATTTGAATAGATAAAATAATCTGTTTGATGCAGCAGCAACCCATACTTACTCATCGAATCCCCGCTATAAATTCCCGGCAGATGATCACCGTACCACACGAGCGTGATTGGCTTTTTAATCTGATTCAGTTTCTTAATGAAAGCCTTCAAATATTGGTCAGTATAGCTGACCCCAGTGGCAAAATCTTCGGCACTGGCCTTGGCATCCGCATCAGCAACTGCTCGGCCGCTGACACTGAAACCGCGACTATTATAATAGTTCTTATCATAGGGATAATGATTTTGCATGGTAATTAGATTAATGAACTGGCCGCCTGACTTACGGTTGACCTGATCGATGGCATTATCATAAGCGGTCTGATCCGACAAGTACTGGCTGCGGTCAATCCGATGCTGATGCTTAATCCGATACTTGCTGCCCAAATAATAAAAGCGATTAAAACCAAACTTTTGATAAACTTCTTGCCGATTATAGTAAACACCAAGATAAGGATGAATTGCCGTTGAGTAGTTGAAGCTCTGATTAAAAGCTGGGGCTTTCTTAAGCTTAGCAACAATTTGCGTATAAGGCGTTGGCAGTGTCGCTGAAAAATTACTCATTGAAAAACCGGTCAAAGCCATATATTCCATATTAGCTGTTCCGCCGCCGTATCCGGAACTCATCATTAACCCAGAAGTTGTTTTTAATTTCAAATTGCGCAAATATGGCATTGGATCTTTATTAATTGTCATCTGTGGCACGCGTTCTGGATCGGCGAAACTTTCACTCAAGGTAAAAATAAAAGTCTGCTGGCTGGGATCATTTTTTCGCGTTTGATTAATTTGAGCGGCCACCTTTTGATATTTACGAGCAATCTGCTGCATTTTCGCGCGACTATAGCCCGCTGGCCGATCCATAACTTTAACGTCGACATTATTCAAAAACTGCAAGACCGCCCCATTTTTCTGGGCGCCGACCGGCTGATTGTAAAACATCGGGTCATTGCCAAGTAACGATGACATAACCTGAACCGGCGATTTTTGATGATTTAAGAAGAAAGTTCCGCTCAAAAACAGCAGACTGATCCCCAGCCAAATGGATCTTTTACGCCAGCTGCGGCGAGTAACCCGATGCCGGCGGTCACAAAAGATCGCCACTGCCAACGCCAAAATGACAACCGCTCCCCCGGCAATGACGACCGCCAGATTGACCATCCCCAAAAGACTGAAGGTAGCTTTGAGCATTGTCAAATCACTAGGTAAAACTGGTTCATCCCGAATCTGCAGTTTCGAGCGACTGATCAAAGAAAAAATTAGATAGAACAGTGAAGTGATCGTCAAAGCTGTCCAGTAATTATCAAACAGAATAAATCGAAGAATCATCAACAGTGCCGTCAACAGCAAAACGTTTAACAAAATTACTGGAAAACGGATAAAAAAAGTATAGACAAAAATATTACTGGTTAACGCCGTACTTGGGCTAATCTGGAAGCTGGTGTTCATTATTAGCATCGACGCAGCCGCCACCAGATAAAGCCAGCCAAAAACTAACAGCTGGCGCCGAGACTTTTGCCAGAACTTCTTGAACAGCTGTGGCAAATTAACAACTTGATCCAGCCAGCCAACTAGCGTCTGCTGCTGGAGCCACGAGCTCATTGGCTCCAGCAGTTTAGCTGTCAACCAGCGCAACCCCCCATTCAAGCCCCAAATGAGCAGTGGGAAAATGATGGCTTCCGCCAGTGCAAAAATCAATTTGATTGAGCCAAGATGATTGCTGTTCCATTTGTTGTTGATATTAAAAATCGTACTGTACAGCAAATAACCATCACTGACTGCTAAAGCTCCCAAGATTAAATCAGTAATTTTTTTCAAGCGAACTGTCGCTAACTTACTTGCGACTGGTTCAAATTTTTGCCAGAACACGATTGCTAAACAAACTGCTACCAAAAGATTAACGGCTGAAGCTGAATTGGAAAAACGACCGGCAGTTGCCAAACTGACAGCTTTGGCATAGGAAATATACGGCATCAAGCCATTCAAAATAACTGAAATCAGCCAGCTGCCGGCTGCTATTAACCAAAGCTTGCTTGAATGTGGCAACGGATGAGCTGCTAAGAAATAATGCAAGGCAACTCCCAGCAAGTATAAATAACAGCCAAAGAGCACCGTATTGCCACTGCCAAAGCCAAAAAGATCCGCATTAAAAATCGTTGGCAAAACAGCCAGCAGACCAAAAACCGTCAAAACTCGTTTAACTGGCTGTTGATCGAGCACCTGCTTAAATGCCGGCTGCAAAACTTGAGCTAAAAAAATCCCACTGATTACTGGATACGCATTCCGAGTCATCGGCAAAAACGCCGAGAAAAAATTACTGAGACTATCCGACTGAAAAACAAACAACGCAATTAACAGCCAAACAGCCGCGAACAAAACCAGATACAGCCACTCTTGGACCAACTGTTTGAGTGAAAAACGCTGCTTAGCTAATAAAAAGCCCAGCATGAGTACCACCAGTGGTAAAGCAAGCGATGTCGTGGCACGGGCAATGTTCATAGCGGCATATAAAAATGACGGTCGGGTTGCCTGCGATAAAACCGTTGATCCGGCATTCCAAAAAAGACTATTCAGCAGCAAAAAGCTGACACCGCCAAAAATGACCAGCCCGAATAGCCTAACTCTTTTGATTTGCTTTGTTTGCATTTTCTACATCCTAACTTTATTAATTTTCAATAATCTGAACAGCAGATTAAATATAATTGTAGCGTAAAATTGTGAATAAAAAATGAAAATTTTGTCAGTAGCTGGCTTAGAGGCAATATATTGCTCGTTTACTTACTAATCTAAAGTTAAATCCATTCAAGCATTAGATTTTCACTTTCGATTCTTAAGATATGTTTTGAAAACTAGAAACTGGTTTTTAAAATACTTTTATTCATCTAAATTAGGTCTTGCATGATAAAATGTATTCAATGGAGGTGCCGTTGAATGTTAAAAAATGAAAATTTACAGTCAAATACCTTGCAAAAACTTGCAGAACGAATTCGTGAAGATATTAAATTTATCCGTAGTCACCATGTTGATTATGGCTTTTTAAATGAAACAGTTAACGAGGACCTCAGATGGCTGGGTCAAATTGTTAATGATACCGACTTGATTGATCGCAAGGAATTAGGCGAATTTTATGATATTTTTATCTATCAGCTGCAATATTTAATTGATTCGCGGCCGACGATTCACACTTTGGAACGCTTGGATGATCTCTTAGATGAAACTTTCAAGCAGCAGTTGGAAAAGCGAACTGAATGAGTTGCTTAGTTAGCTTAGCTTCATCCTAAAAAAATAATTTTAAGCACTGAGCAAAAACAGCTCCTAATATCTTTAACGATATCAGAAGCTGTTTTTTGATTCCTGCTGGTTAAAGAGTTGCCAAGCCCTCAACCATTAACTGTTAAATCAGCCTTAAAGTTCAAAAGCATCGATGTAGACAGTCAGCAACACTTTGGGCATTATTGCCGCGAAAAAGCGATCTTTTCCAAAGAATAGCCAGCTTAATAATCCAGCTATATTAATTCAACTTGCCAATTAAACAATTTTATGGAGCAGTATTACTTGAAAAAAGTAACTTGCAATTAGCGACTTGACTTAATCATAGAGTTTCGGCTGCCGCTGCTTAGCTGATGGCAGTTGTCGGCGAACGGCTTTGATGCGTGCCAAATCAATCTCGGTTACCACTAATTGGGAATCTGCTCCAGCCTGCGCAATCGGCACACCCAGCGGATCAATTACCATGCTATCGCCAATGCAATCATCGCTGGTTGGCAAATTGCAGTCAGCAACAAAAACGGTATTTTCCAAAGCACGCGCACTCAGCAAAGTCTGCCAATGGCGTTCCTTGAGAGCTCCGCGATACCAAGCGGCTGGGATGATCAGCAAATCAGCAGCATGTAAGGCCTGGTAACGCGCAATTTCAGGAAAGCGCAGCTCATAACAGACAAACAAACCAATTCGACCAAATGGCGTTGCCAGCGGTTTGAATAAATGTTTACCTGGCGCGACAGTTTGCGATTCTTTGACGCCAAAAGCATCATAGAGATGGGTCTTATAATAAGTTCCTTGAATTTGGCCCTCATTATCAACCACAATGACCGCATTCTTGACCCGCTGATCCTTCGAACTAGTCGGTGCTTGCCGCATCCCAAAAATGATCCAAAGCTGCAAATCATCCGCCAATTCGCGCATCCCGTTAACAAAATTACCATCGAGCGGCTGAGCATGCGCTAACGTCGGCCCCAGTTTGGCATCAGCAGCTAACGTGCTCATAAACATTTCCGGGAAAACCAATAGTTGTGCACCAGCCTGTTGAGCTTGATGCGCATAATTCCGGGCAGTTTCCAAATTTTCTAAGTAATTTTCAGTTGCTGGTGCTTGGGCTAAAGCGATTTTAAATTTCATTGATCCACCCTCATGACTTCCTTATTGCATTAAATATAGCACAAAAGCCAGCTGGCACCCAAAAAATCAGTTAATATTTTTAAATTTAATGATCTTGCGTGGATATTTGCCGCTCACATATTGATACAAAGCTTGTAAAACAGCCCGCTTACCTTCGTCGACTTCCTTGCGACATTCCGCCTGTAAAATTTGTGGGTCGATCCCTTT
>NZ_AHYZ01000031.1 GCF_000255495.1 Liquorilactobacillus vini DSM 20605 | reverse complement strand
TTTATGTCTTAACCAAAGAAGAAGGTGGCCGTCATACACCATTCTTCTCAAATTATCGTCCACAATTTTACTTCCATACTACAGATGTTACTGGTGTAATCGAATTGCCTGAAGGCGTAGAAATGGTTATGCCTGGTGATAATGTAACCTTTACAGTAGAATTAATTGCTCCAGTTGCAATTGAAAAGGGCTTGAAATTTACTGTTCGTGAAGGTGGAAGAACTGTTGGTGCAGGTGTCGTTTCCGACGTCTTGGATTAATGGTATTTTAACTCGGGTAAATTGCCCGAGCTTTTGTACATATTTATAATTGATTTTGATTAGACTTGATTGAGAGGACAATCAAGTCTTTTTTTAAACAGAATCATTTACAATTAGAGTTATTTAAGTTAGAATTATAAAGTATGTGTTAGTTCTTTTTTGAATAAATTTTTTGTGCGGAGGGAAAATAATGTCTGCAAAATGGGAAAAACAAAGTGAGAATACAGGCAAACTTACTTTTGAAATTGAACCTGATAAGATTAAAGAGGGTTTGGATCAAGCCTTCTTAAAAGTTAAAAAGAATTTGAATGTTCCTGGTTTTCGTAAGGGACGAGTTCCACGTCAAATTTTCGATCATTTATATGGTGAAGAGGCACTTTATCAAGATGCTGTTAATATTTTGTTACCAGATGCTTACAGTGCAGCAATTGCAGAAACAGAAATTAAACCAGTTGATCAACCAAAAATTGATGTGAAAAGCATGGAAAAAGGTCAGTCTTGGGTCTTAACAGCTGATGTAACAGTTGAACCCGAAGTTGAAGTTGGCGATTATCGAGGCTTAGAAGTAGCTGCTCATTCGACTGAGGTCAGTGATGATGAAGTTGCCGCTGAATTGAAGAAAAAGCGTGATCAGCAAGCTGAACTTGTTTTAAAGGAAGATCAGCCAGCAGCTAAGGGTGATACCGTAATCATCGATTTTGAAGGCAAGGTTGACGGTGAGAAGTTTGATGGTGGCACAGCTAAGAATTATTCGCTGGAACTGGGTTCTAACGCTTTTATTCCCGGTTTTGAAGACCAATTAATTGGACATAAAGCTGAGGATGAAGTAGAAGTTAAGGTAACATTCCCTGATGATTATCAGGCACATGATCTTCAAGGCAAAGAAGCTGTTTTCTCCGTTAAGTTACATGAGGTTAAAGAGAAACAGTTGCCAGACTTAGATGATGATTTTGCTAAGGATGTTGATGAAGAGGTTGACACTTTAGAAGAATTAAAAGCCAAGATCAAAGAACAACTGCAAGATAGTAAAAAGCAAGCTGCTAAAGAGGCGGTTCAAGATGAGGCAATCGATAAGGCAGTTACTAACGCTAAAATTGGACCGATTCCAGCAGCAATGCTTGAAGAGGATGTCAAACGTCAAATGGATCAGTATCTAAACGGCATGCAGCAACAAGGAATTAGTCCAGAGACGTATTATAAGATTACTGGTACTTCTGAAAAAGATTTACGTAAACAATTTGAAGATGGAGCTGAAAAACGCGTTAAGACCAATTTAGTATTGGAAGCAATTGTTGCTAAGGAAGATGTTGAAGTAACTGCTGATGAAATTAATCAGGAGCTTGAAAACTTAGCTAAGGAATATAATATGAAAGCGGACGTAATCCGTAAGTCATTAAGTGATGAGATGCTGAAACATGATATTGCTATTCGCAAAGTGATTGATGAAATTACTGAATCAGCTAAACAGGTTGAAAAATCTGAATCAGCTAAATAAATTGACAAGTTACTAGGCTTGTTTCCTTCACGTCAGTCTTTTGGCTGGCGTGTTTCTTTTATTGATCGCTTAACTATTAGCCTTTGGAGCAGCTCTTTGGTAAAATAAGATGAATAATATCTTTAGGAGGAAAGCAATGTTTGAAGATAGTGATAAGAATGGCCCAGTAGTCTGTTCATTTTGTGGTAAATCGCAAGACCAAGTAAAAAAAATAGTTGCTGGCCCTGGGGTATACATTTGTAATGAATGTATTGATTTGTGCAAGGAAATAATTGATGAGGAATTTAAGGCTGAATTGTCTGAAGATTTAATTAATGTGCCCAAACCGCATGAGATTGTTAATATTTTGAATCAATACGTAATTGGCCAAGAGCAAGCTAAAAAAACTTTGGCTGTTGCAGTCTATAATCATTATAAGCGAATCAGTTCCGAGCTAAATCAAGATGACGAAACAGAATTGCAAAAGAGTAATATTTGTTTAGTTGGTCCAACTGGATCAGGAAAAACCTTTTTAGCTCAAAGCCTAGCTAAGATTTTGAATGTTCCATTTGCAATTGCCGATGCAACAACGTTAACTGAAGCCGGTTATGTGGGCGAAGATGTTGAGAACATTTTACTAAAGTTACTGCAAAATGCTGATTATGATGTTGAACGTGCGCAACGTGGCATCATTTATATCGATGAAATTGACAAGATTGCTAAAAAAAGTGAAAATGTTTCAATTACCAGGGATGTTTCTGGAGAAGGTGTTCAACAAGCTTTACTAAAGATCTTGGAGGGAACAATTGCTAATGTCCCGCCACAGGGTGGGAGAAAGCACCCACAACAAGAATTTATCCAGCTGGATACTACTAATATTTTGTTTATTGTTGGTGGTGCATTTGATGGAATCGAAGAAATTGTTAAACGGCGCCTGGGAGACCAAACAATTGGTTTTGGAGCAACTGCTGAGAATAAACTTGATGAGAGTAAAAGCTTAATGCAGCAAATTATTCCAGAGGATTTGTTAAAATTCGGCTTAATTCCAGAATTTATCGGTCGCTTGCCGATTTTAACTGCTTTGGAAAAATTGACTGAAGGAGATTTAGTCCGAATTTTAACTGAACCGAAGAATGCTTTAGTTAAACAATATGCGAAATTAATGAAGATGGATGGTGTTAAATTGACGTTTACGCCAGCAGCTTTAAAAGAAGTGGCTCGTTTAGCAATTGAAAGAAAAACTGGAGCACGTGGTTTGCGATCAATCATTGAAAATACTATGCGAGATGTAATGTTTGATACACCGAGTCAGGAAAACATTGCTGAAGTTATTGTTACTCCAAAAAGCGTTGATGGAAATAACTCTCCACAAATTATCCATCGTGATGATCAACAGGCTTCTTAATGGGAAATTTGTTTTAAATGCGCTTTAACTTTAACGAGGATTTTGATAGGATAAAATTGATTGGAATTTTTTAAGGAGGGTTAAGGATGGGTAAACCACAAATTGGTGTTATTGGTATGGCTGTCATGGGTAAAAACTTAGCTTTAAATATTGAAAGCCGTGGATATCCGGTGGCAATTTTTAATCGAACCGGTGCTAAAACAAAACAGGTTGTTGCGGATCATCCTAAACGCAATTTAGTGCCAAGCTACTCAATTGAAGAGTTTGTTGATTCTTTGGAACGACCACGGCGGATTATTTTAATGATCAAAGCGGGTTCGCCGACTGATAGTATTATCAAACAATTATTGCCGCATTTGGAAAAAGGTGATGTTTTAATTGATGGTGGTAATACTTTCTTTGGTGATACAATGCGGCGCAATGCCAAGTTAGACGAGTCAGGTATCAATTTCATTGGAATGGGAGTTTCTGGCGGTGAAAAGGGTGCGTTAGAAGGCCCATCATTAATGCCAGGTGGTCAAAAAGAAGCCTATGATTTAGTAGAACCAATTTTGCAAAAGATTGCGGCCAAAGCAAGCGATGGAACTCCGTGTGTAACTTATATTGGGCCGAATGGTGCTGGTCACTATGTAAAAATGGTTCATAATGGTATTGAATATGGCGACATGGAACTAATTGCCGAAAGTTATAATTTGCTTCGTCAGATTCTTGGCTTATCAGTTAAAGAAATTGCGACAATTTTTAATAATTGGAATCAAGGCGAATTGGATAGCTACTTAATAGCAATTACAGCTGAAATTTTGACACGTGATGATGATTTGGGAACAGGAAAGCCAATTGTTGATGTCATTCTTGATCGAGCAGGCAATAAAGGCACTGGTAAATGGAGTTCTCAAAGTGCGCTCGAGCTCGGAGTTCCACAATCATTGATCACTGAGTCTGTATATGCGCGGTATATTTCAGCTTTAAAAGATGAGCGGGTTAAAGCAAGTCAGGTTTTAGCTGGACCGCAGACATCAAAGCCGTCATTGACCAAAAAGCAAAGACAAGAATTAGTCGAAAAAATTCGTCGAGCGCTTTACTTTAGTAAAATTATGAGTTATGCTCAGGGCTTTGAACAATTACGATTTGCTTCCGAGTATTTTGATTGGCAACTGAACTATGGTGAGTTAGCAATGATCTGGCGGGGTGGCTGCATCATTCGTGCTCAATTTCTTCAAAAAATTACAGATGCTTTTAACCACGATCCAAAACTTAAAAACTTGTTGTTAGATTCGTATTTTAAAGAAGTTACCCAAAAATATCAAGCAGCTGTTAGAGATGTTTCAGCACTGGCTATTAAATCTGGCATTGCTGTCCCTGGTTTTACGGCCGCAATTACCTATTTTGATCAATATCGTTCGGCAGTTTTACCAGCAAACATCATTCAAGCTCAGCGTGATTATTTTGGAGCCCACACTTATGAAAGAAATGATCGACCAGGGATCTATCATTATGAATGGTATCACGAAGAATAATCTTAGCTGATCAGTTGAATAACTGAAGAACTGTTCGAAACATTTGTTTTGTAGCAGTTCTTTTATTTTCAAGTTTGTTTAAAAAGGGCGACTAAATTCAATTTTTGTGGTAAATTAGAAATTGAAAGTTAATAAAAGATTAATTAAATTTTAAATTAGGAGTGTCAGGTATGAGCCGTATATTAATAATTGAGGATGAAAAAAATTTGGCTCGCTTTGTCGAATTAGAATTACAACATGAAGGCTATGAAACTGAAGTTCATTATAATGGACGAACTGGACTCGAGGCAGCACTTGAAAATGATTGGGATGCAATTTTGCTTGATTTGATGCTGCCAGTTTTAAATGGCCTAGAAGTTTGCCGGCGAATTCGACAGGTAAAGAGTACACCGATTATCATGATGACAGCTCGAGATTCAGTCATTGATCGAGTTTCTGGACTGGATCACGGAGCAGATGACTATATCGTTAAACCATTTGCAATTGAAGAGCTTTTGGCAAGATTAAGAGCTTTATTGCGGCGAGTTAAGATTGAAAGTAAGCAAAATTCTGTTAAACAAACTAAAGTAACTTTTAAGGATTTAACGATTGAAAAAGAAAATCGGGTAGTCCGCCGTGGTGATGAGGTTATTGAATTAACTAAACGTGAATATGAACTATTATTGACCTTAATGGAAAATGTCAATGTTGTTTTATCACGGGATGTTTTGTTAAAAAAAGTTTGGGGTTATGAATCTGAGATTGAAACCAATGTGGTTGATGTTTATATTCGTTATTTACGAAATAAGATTGATCGTCGTGGTGAAGAAAGTTATATTCAAACGGTTCGTGGAACGGGGTATGTGATGCGTTCGTGATTAAAAATAAAAGTAAAAACTTGAAAATCAAGCGGCAGGCTAATTCCCGCCGCTTTTCATTAAAAATGAAATGGTCAATTGGTACGGGGATCGGTGTGCTATTGATTTATGGGATATTTTCTATTTTATTGTTTCAAAGCTTTTCAAACTTACTTTTACGTCAGGAACAGCAATATGCGCAAGATGCGTTAACGGTAGCACAAAATAAGTTGGCCAGTTTAAAGCACGAATTTAATTCGGCTAATGTTGCTGGTTTATTGAGTTCAGATGTTGACTTAGTTCACGAAGATCACGAGCATCATAAAAACTTGTACTCAAATGATGTTTTTGTGACCTTATCGCGAAAAAATATTGGAGTTAGCGTTTATAATCGACAAAGGCAACAGGTCTTTGCCTCACGTTCAGTGCCGGTTAAATTTACTGCTAAAAGTAAAACGCAAACGACTTTCCTTGCTCAGGAAGGTGTCCATGTTTTTGTTAAACGCAGTCCGGTTTACAGCAAGGCTGGACATCACTTGCTTGGTTATGTCCAGGTTACCAATCGTTTAGTTGATTATGATGCGACACGCGGGAAACTAATTTTAATTTTTTTAGTTTTTGGCTTAACAGCTGCCCTAGCTAGTGCTTTGCTAGGATATGTTTTAGCAGCTTGGCTGTTGCGACCAATAGATTTGATCAATGAAACAATTGAAAAAATTAACCAGGCTGATGCACAAAATGATCCGGTTGCTAATGTCCGAGTGCCAGTTGCTAGTCATCATGATGAATTAACTGAGCTGAGTCAATTATTTAATATTATGCTGGATCGAATGCAACGTTATATTGAGCAGCAGCAACAGTTTGTCGAAGATGTTTCTCATGAATTACGGACACCGGTAGCAATTATTCAAGGTCATCTAGAATTGTTAAATCGTTGGGGTAAAGATGATCCCCAAGTTTTAGAGGAATCAATTGCTGCTTCATTGCAAGAAATTAATCGCATGAAAAGCTTAGTACAAGAAATGTTAGACTTGTCACGAGCGGAACAGGTTGAAATTCATTTTAAAAATGAACTGTCTGATGCTCGAGAAGTTGCCTTGCAAGTGTTTAATAATTTTAAAATGATTCATCCGGACTTTTCATTTGTGATGGATAATGATTTAGAAGAGAAAACATTAGTAAAAATCTATCGCAATCATTTGGAACAGGTGTTGATTATTTTAATGGACAACGCTGTTAAGTATTCAAAAGAACGCTTAGAAATCCATTTATCAGTTTCTAAAAATTCTCGTTATGTTGAAATAGCTGTTCAAGATTTTGGCGAGGGAATTTCACAAGATGATATTAATAAAGTTTTTGATCGTTTCTATCGGGTTGATAAAGCTCGTAGTCGTGGCAAAGGTGGCAATGGCTTGGGACTTTCGATTGCTAAACGGTTAATTGAAGGCTATCATGGACAATTAACCTTAGAAAGTGTCTTAGGCCAAGGCTCGATTTTTAGGATTTTCGTACCTTTAAATATTGAGGCTGAGTCTTTACCAGCTGAGGATAAATAGACAAATATACTAAAAAAGCTGAATTCATTAAGAATTCAGCTTTTTACTTATTTATGGCGATGTTGTTTACCAGCATTTCGTTTGCGATTGCGATTAGCAATTTTTTCTTTAGTAACTTTTTCAATCTCAGCCTTTTGTTGTTTCAAATTAGATGAAGCTTTTTGAACTTCTTCCTGGACGATTTTTTTAGGTGGGTTTTTTCTTAATTCAGCTTGAATTTCAGCTCTGATCTTGGGCCGCATTAAGTTTATCAAGACAACTTGGATGCAAGCAAAGATTCCACCAATAAAGAAGTAAAGACCTAAACCAGCTGGTGAAAACAAAGTCATCGCAGTCAGCATGATTGGGCTCATAAACATCATCGATTGCATTTGTTTTTTTGCTCAGCCGGAATTCCTAAAGTTGAAAGATACCCTTGGAACAGGTAGATTAAAAATGTCAGAATTGCTAAAATATAACTTTTCTGTCCCAAATTGATTCCCAAAAAGTATGATTTTGATAACTCTGGGGAATATTGGATGGCTGCATATAAAGCAGCAAAAATTGGCATCTGGATCAGAATTGGTAAACAACCAATTCCGCCCGTCAAAGAGACCCCATTATTCCGATAAAGTTCCATCATCTGCTGACTTACCCGATTTTTTTCTTCGGCTGTTTTTGCTTCCTTTTGTCTTTTTTGGATCTCTACCAGTTGCGGCCGAATTGATGACAACTTTTCCTGTTGCACAGTTGCTTGTTTTGATTGACGTAACATCAATGGCATTAAAGCTAAACGAACAATAAAAGTAATTACAATGATTGCCCAACCAAAACTTCCACCCAACTGATTAGATAAGCTGACCATTATGTGTTGAGTAGGCACCGCCAAATAATCGTAAACTACTCCGTAGGGTTTTCCACTGCTTGTTCGCTGGACACAGCCACTAAGAAAAAAGGCTAACGAAAAAAAGAGAGGCAGCATTATAAAACGTTTTAATTTTTTCATGATCTAATCCCTTTCAAATGAACTACGTAATTTACTATACTTTATCTGTTGCCCTTTTTCAATTTTGTTTTTAATTAATTAAGATTTTCTTCATTCTTTAGTAAGTAACACGGAATTTTTGATAATCAGGATTTGGTGCAATTAAGGAAACATCTGCTTTTTCTACCCGACCGCTAGGAGATGGTGATAACTTTACCCTTGCGATGAATTCCTGGACCGCAATTGATGGTCCTTGGGCTTCAATATAAACAGAACCATCAGCCTCATTGCGAACAATACCGGCAATTTTTAAGCGATCGGCTAAAATTTTGGTGCAATAGCGAAACCCAACTCCTTGAACGAGACCATAAACTTTTATCCTTACAGCTATCATATTAATCACCTTGATCAATTATTTTTGTTTATTTCTATGATATACTAAATGACAGTATTTAATCAATTGATGGGGTCAAATGATGAAAAAAATTGAATCAATTCAAAACAGATATGTTAAAAACTGGACAAAATTAAAAACCAAAAAGGGTAGAAAGATTCAGCAATCCTACTTATTAGAAGGATGGCATTTAGTTAAAGAGGCATTATTAGCACAAATAAAATTGCAAGTCATTTTAGTCACTGCGGATTTTAAGGAACAAGCTGAACTAACAAAGTTAATTAATCAGGAACAGCAGCTAATTTTAATTTCACCAGTTATTGCTGAAAAAATTAGTGATACAGGTCATCCACAAGGAATCTTTGCAATTGCTGCCCTTGAAAAAAGTCTTGCGGAAATTCCGGCTGAACTTGCTGGGAAATGGCTGCTGCTTGATAATGTGCAAGATCCTGGAAATATTGGTACAATGGTTCGAACAGCTGATGCGGCTGGCTTTAGCGGGGTAGTATTTGGTAGAGGAACCGCGGATTTATTTCAACCAAAAGTTGTCCGGTCAATGCAGGGCAGTCAATTTCATATTAGATTGTTTACTGGCAATCTAAGCGATTGGCTCACAGCCTTTGCTCAATCTGGTTATCCGGTTTGGGGAACAGAAGTTAGCGCGCAGGCTTTAGATTATCGCCAGGTTAAGCGTACTCATAATTTTGCATTGATTATGGGGAATGAAGGCAATGGCGTCGACTTTCAATTGCTGAAACAAACGACTCAAAATATTTATATTCCGATATACGGTCAAGCTGAATCACTAAATGTGGCAGTAGCAGCTGGAATTTTAATGTTTCAACTTAGCAATTATTAAATTTTTTTAAATCAATGGTGATTTTGGCTGCTTTTTCTTGAAAATGGTCTGTAGAATGCTTTATTATGAAAACAGTTATAGTAAGAGAGGTATTATATGAAAAAAGATGAATGGCGTCAAGATCAAGAATATTTGAGTTATGTTGGTGAGTTATTGGAGCGTCCAGAAGTTCAAAGTTTGGCTAATTATAAACAGCATTACTTTTCAAATCGGTTGGAACATTCAATTTCAGTTTCATATGATAGTTATCGGATTGCAAAAAGATTGCATTTAAATGCACGGGCAACAGCTCGGGCAGGATTATTGCATGATTTATTTTATTATGATTGGCGGACGACTAAGTTTAATAGCGGTACACATGCTTGGATTCATCCGCGAATTGCAGTTAGAAATGCTGAGAAGTTTACACATCTTAGTTTGCTCGAACGTGACATTATTCTTAAACATATGTGGGGAGCAACTTTAATGCCGCCCAAATATCCTGAAGGTTATATTGTTACAGCGGTCGATAAATATGAGGCTACTTCAGAGTTTAGTTTACCACTTTTTTTCCGCTATGAAAAAAGGGTGAAACAACGTTTGAAAATTTCAAATTAGATTCAGTGAGCTGCCTTTAATTAAAAGCAGCTTTTTTTTGATTAAAAATGTTATACTATGTTTTAATAGTACTTTTTTCTTTGAGGGGAGGATAATTGATGGCTGAAACAGGAGTAGTTGTTGATTTTAAAGTTTGTCCAAAGTTTGAAAAAACTTTTGGTATTTTGGGAAAAAAATGGAACGGTTTAATTATTGATGTTTTATTGAATGAAGGTCCACAGCGTTTTAAAGAATTAACAGCTAAGATTTCAAAATGTAGTGATCGTGTTTTAGTTGAACGCTTGCGTGAACTTGAAGAAGATGGAATTATTAGTCGTGAATTGGTTTCAGATTGTCGACCAGTTTATAAGTTGACTAAACAAGGTGAGGATTTGAGTCAAGTCATGATTGATGTCCATAAATGGGCAGAGAAATGGTACTCATTGCATGATTGTCAGTAAACTTGACTTGACGAAAATGATTTGGACGGTTAAACTAAAAAATTGAAAAACATTGAAGGAAACTAGTAATATGATCTTTTAGTTTCAGAGAGAGTTGTAGCTGCTGCGAGCAATTCCTAAGAGACATACGAATTTCATTTCTGGAGTTGCAATCGGGATTTGAATTTTAATGAATGATTTGCCGGGAGACCGTTATCTACTTGAGTGTTGGAATGTAAGAACATTTCAAAATTAGGGTGGTAACGCGTGCCTCGTCCCTTTAAGGGGATGGGGTTTTTTTTTATTATTTTAGAAAGGAACGATGAGCAAAAATGAATTTGCAAGAGAAATTACAACGACTGGAACAGCAAGCCTTAGCTGAAATTAAGCAAACAGATAATTTAGAGAAAATCAATAAAATTAGGGTTCATTTATTAGGTAAAAAAGGTCCAATTACTGAAATTTTACGAGGCATGCGTGACCTGCCTAAAGAGCAACGTCCACAAGTTGGTAGCTTTGCCAATGCGGTTAGAGATGAATTAACTGCTGCTATCGCTAAACAAAAAGAACAAGTTGAACTAATTCTAAATTCTAAAAAATTAGAACGTGAAGCGATTGATGTAACGTTACCAGGAGTACCTGTTAAAGCTGGAACGCCACACATCATTATGCAGGTGATTGATCAAATTGAAAAACTATTTTTAGGGATGGGTTATCAAGTTGTTGATGGACCAGAAGTTGAAGAAGATCATTATAACTTTGAAATGATGAACCTGCCTAAAGATCATCCAGCTCGTGATATGCAGGATACCTTTTATATAACTGATCAAATTTTAATGCGGACACAGACTTCGCCAGTTCAAGCACGAACCATGGAAAAACATGATTTCTCTCAAGGACCGTTGAAGATGATTTCTCCTGGTAAAGTTTATCGGCGAGATACCGATGATGCGACTCATTCCCATCAATTCCATCAAGTGGAGGGTTTAGTGATTGATAAACATGTAACAATGGCAGATTTAAAAGGGACGCTTGAAAAAATTGCGCAAACAGTCTTTGGAGCCAAGCGTCAGATTAGGTTGCGCCCAAGTTATTTTCCGTTTACTGAGCCATCGGTTGAAGTAGATGTTTCCTGCTTTAAATGCGGTGGGAAAGGCTGCCAGGTTTGTAAGCAAACGGGCTGGATCGAAGTATTAGGTGCGGGGATGGTTCATCCAAATGTTTTAAAGATGGCAGGTGTTGATCCGCAAATCTTTGGCGGTTTTGCGTTTGGTTTAGGTCCAGATCGCTTTGCCATGTTGAAATATGGTGTTGATGATATTCGCGACTTTTATTTGAATGATGTCCGTGTCTTAGAGCAATTTTCACAAAAGGAGTAATTGAATAATGAAGATTTCAACAAAATGGTTGCAAGATTATCTTAATTTATCAGTGGATCCTCAACAACTAGCTGAAAAAATCGAACGAACGGCAGTTGAGGTCGATCAAACATATCACTTGTCGGATGGATTAAAGGGACTTGTTGTGGGATATGTTAATGAGGCCAAACCACATCCTGATTCAGATCATTTAAATATTTGCCAAGTGGATGTTGGCAAAGGCGAACCAGTTCAGATTTTATGTGGTGCACCTAATCTACAAGCTAAAAAGAAAGTCATTGTTGCTTTGCCGGGAGCACGGATCGCCAATAATGTCAAAATTAAGCGAGCCAAAATGCGTGGGGAAGTTTCGGAGGGGATGATTTGTTCTCTACAGGAAATTGGTTTTAGTGATAGCGTGGTGCCTAAAGAGTTTGCTAATGGGATATATTTTTTACCGGATGATGCTCAAATTGGTAGCAGCATTTTTCCTTATTTAGGAATGGACGAAACAATCATTGATCTTGATGTGACGCCAAATCGGGCAGATATGTTGAGTATGCGGGGCACGGCATATGAGTTAGCGGCCATTTATGATAAACAGCTGCATTTTAAACATCCTCATGTTAAAGAGGATCCAACAACTTCAATTAATGACCTTTTGAAAGTTGAAGTTGATCAAAAATTAGCTCCAACTTATTTAATGCGGGTTATCAAGGGCCTTACAATCAAGTCAAGTCCATTATGGTTGCAAAAACGTCTCTGGAACGCTGGTGTACGACCGATTAATAATGTCGTTGATGTTACTAATTACATTTTACTGGATTATGGTCAACCACTGCATTCGTTTGATTTTGACCAACTTGCGGGCAATCAACTCAAAGTGCGGTTGGCAAAAGAGGGCGAGCAATTAGAAACACTTGATGAACAACAGCGAAAATTGCGCGCGGGTCGTGATATTGTTATTGCCGATGCTCAAGGACCAGTGGCATTAGCTGGTACAATGGGAGGCTTAAGAACCGGAGTAACAGATCAAACAACGACGGTAGCATTGGAAGCTGCTGTCTTTGATCCCTCTCGAGTTCGTCAGACAGCGCGGCGGCATAATTTGCATAGCGAAGCCTCAATGAGATTTGAGCGGGGAATTAATCCAGCAACAGTTGCTGAAGCCTTGGATGCTGCTGCTGAAATGATCGCTGAATTGGGTGATGGGCAAGTTGTTGCTAAACAATTGGTGGCAGCGCAAAAACCTGCTCAAGCCGTGAAGGTAATGATTACTTTACAAAAAATAAATGCCGTTTTAGGGACCCAGCTCGCAGCTGATACAGTAACGAATATTTTTCAGCGTTTAGGTTTTGAAGTAACTGAAGAACAAGGAAAGTATTCAATAACGGTTCCGCCAAGAAGATGGGATATCGGCATTCCGGCAGATTTAATCGAAGAAATCGCACGAATTTATGGTTACGACAATTTGCCGGCTACTTTACCAAATGGTGAATTAACCCCGGGTCATTATACTAAACAACAAAAAATTATTCGGCAAGTAAGACAATTGTTGGAAACCGCCGGCCTAGACCAAGCAATTTCTTATGGGTTGACAACAACAACAAAAGCAGGTCGTTTTATGATGGAGCCATCAGAAGCAACAGAATTGAGTTTTCCGATGAGCTCTGATCGAACAACGATTAGAATGAATTTATTAAGTGGCTTACTAGATGATGTCGCTTATAATGTTGCTCGTAAAGTTAAAAATGTTGACCTTTATGAAGAGGGACGGGTCTTTTATCGTCAGCCTGAACAAGAGCGGCCACGAGAAGTTGAACATGTAGCGGCTGCTATGACGGGGGAAACTATTAGTGGTAGTTGGCACGATCAAGTTCGCCCAGTTGATTTCTTTGTGATTAAGGGAATTGTGGAATTCTTATTGGCAAGATTAGGTGCAACCAATGTTCGGTTTGAAAAAGCAAACGGTCATGAAGAAATGCATCCTGGAAGAACGGCAGATATATATATTCAAGATGAATTTGTTGGTTTTGTCGGTGAAGTTCATCCGACAATCTGCGCTGAATACCATATTGATCGAACTTATGTTTTTGAACTTGATTTACAAAAAATAATTGATCTACCAAACCAAACAGAGGTTTTCCAGCCAGTTTCGAAATATCCAGCGATCAAGCGGGATATTGCTTTGGCAGTTGATCAAGCTACTGAAAATTCAAAGATTATCAATTACCTCTACGCACATGGGGGCAGTTACTTAGTAGATGTCCATTTATTTGATGTCTACCAAGGGAAAGGTGTGCTGCCTGGTAAGAAGTCATTAGCTTATG
The DNA here is from genome assembly GCF_000255495.1 of Liquorilactobacillus vini DSM 20605. GTDB lineage: Bacteria > Bacillota > Bacilli > Lactobacillales > Lactobacillaceae > Liquorilactobacillus > Liquorilactobacillus vini. The sequence goes on along the minus strand of NZ_AHYZ01000031.1, from coordinate 19,507 downwards.
AATTAACTTACCAAGCTACTGATACAACTTTGTCAGATGAAGTTGTCAATGCAGATTTTAATCATGTTGTAGATCGTTTACAAAGTGAATTCAACGCTATCATTCGATAAAGTTTTTTGAATTAGTTATAAAAGAGCTGAAACAACTCATTTTTTGTTTCAGCTCTTTTAGTTTGTTAATGCATTTTTAAGTATTGTTTTGTATAATAAAATAGATAGTGTTTACCAAATGGAGATGGAGTGGTATTTTGAAGCCTGAAAAAAAAGCTGTCAGTTTAAATGGAAGTAAACAGACAACGACATCTAATAAACGAAAAGCTAATCGAATCATTTATGGAATCGTTAGTTTAATCATTGTGTTACTTTTGATAGTTTGCTGGCGCGGCTATCAATATTTTGATCAATCATTAAAACCGCTGAATCCTAATAGTCAAAAGATTATTGAAGTCAAGATCCCAATCGGCAGTAGTAGTAAACAAATTGGCAGTATTCTCGAACAAAAAAATATTATTAAGAGTAGTTTTGTGTTTGATTATTATGTAAAAAAGCATAACTTTACAAATTTTAAAGCTGGCTATTATGAATTGAAACCTTCAATGACGCTAAAAACCATCGCTAAGAAATTACAAAAAGGTGGCGCAAGTGAATCAATCAAATCTGGCAAGGTTTTAGTTCGTGAGGGGGTTACTGCAGATCAAATTGGCGATGTCGTTCAAACTAAAACCAAATATAGTAAGAAAAAGTTCTTGAAGTTATTAAATAATCAACAGTTCTTAAAGCGCTTAGCGAAACAATATCCGCAATTGTTATCCTCAGCTGTCAATGCTAAACATGTTAGATATAAATTAGAAGGATATCTTTATCCGGCAACTTATATGCTTGGAAAAAACGAAAACTTGCGTGATTTGATTGAAAAAATGGTTGCCAAGACCAATCAGGTGTTAAGTCCTTACTATTCAGAGATCAGTAAGAAAAACTGGACTGTCCAAAAGACTTTGACGTTAGCTTCATTAGTTGAACGCGAGGGTGTCACTAATGATGATCGTTATCGGATTGCCGGAGTTTTTGAGAATCGGCTAAACAAAAAAATGATGATCCAGTCAGATATTTCGGTGTTATACGCTTTAGGTAAACATAAGAAAAATGTTACTTATAAAGACTTAAAGGTGAATTCGCCATATAATCTTTATCGTCATTATGGAGTCGGACCAGGTCCTTTTAATAACCCTAGTTTAGATTCAGTTAAGGCCGTTTTGTATCCAAAGGATTTAGCTCAGGATTACTTGTACTTTATTGCTGATTTAAAAACCGGTAAAGTTTATTTTTCAAAAACATATGCTGAACATCAAGTTTTAGTTAAAAAATTGGCTAAAGATAACAATTGATCTTTGAAATAAATATAGTTAGGAAGTAATACGATGATAAACGATTCAAATCGAAAGCGACCGGTTGTAATTGGTGTAACTGGTGGTTCAGGGAGTGGGAAAACAACAGTTAGTCAGGCCGTTTTTGATCAGTTGCAGCGGCACTCGTTACTAATGTTGCAGGAAGATTCTTATTACAAGGATCAAGCAAACATGTCTTTTAAAGAACGGTTGCAAGTCAATTATGATCATCCTGATGCTTTTGATACTGATTTGCTGATCAGTCAACTCAAAGCCTTATTAAACTGGAAATCAGTTGATATTCCAATTTATGATTATACGGCGCATACCCGGAGTAGTCAGATTAAACATCAGACACCACGCGAGGTAATCATCATTGAAGGAATCTTGGTTTTAAATGATCCGCGGTTACGCGATTTGATGGATATCAAAGTTTTTGTTGATACAGATGATGATATTCGCATTATTCGCCGAATCCAACGTGACATTCAACAGCGGGGAAGATCACTAGAATCGGTTATTAAGCAGTATTTGAAAACCGTTAAACCAATGTATCATCAATTCGTTGAGCCAACCAAACGTTACGCTGACATTATTATTCCGGAAGGTGGTCAAAATAAAGTTGCAATTGATTTGTTAGTGACTAAAATTCGGGATATCCTAAGATGTAATCATGAATTATAATATAATTTGAGGAGTGAAGAAAATGGCAGAAGAAAAAACTTATCCAATGACATTAGAAGGAAAAAAGAAATTAGAGGATGAATTAAATACGCTGAAAACTTCCAAACGAGCAGAAGTTATTAAAAGAATTAAAATTGCTCGTGGATTTGGTGATCTTTCTGAAAACTCAGAGTATGAAGCAGCCAAAAACGAGCAATCATTTGTTGAAGGGCGCATTAAGACGATTGAACAGATGTTGAACCATGCTGAAATCATTGATAATGGCGACATTGATCAAGATGAAATTGCAGTCGGTAAGACGGTTACTTTTAAGGAATTACCTGATGAAGAGCCAGAAACCTATACGATCGTCGGTGCTGCAGAAGCAGATCCATTTGTAGGGAAAATTTCCAATGACTCACCAATTGCTAAGGGACTGGTTGGTCATCATTTAGGCGAAAAAGTTTCAATCGAAACCCCTGGTGGAGAAATGGAAGTTAAGATTTTAGAGGTTAAACAATAGCTTAAATTTTGGAGGGCTAGTTTTCTAGCTCTTTTTTTGAAGTTAGTTTGTCTAGGTGGAGTATTGGGATAATGAAAAAATTTTTTTTAACAAGTGTCGTCGTTGGTGCAGGTTACCTTTGGTGGAAACTTTTAAAAAGATCGCCTCAAAAAGATACTAATTTATCTTCAAAAAAAGTTTTACCAATCAAAAATTTAACTGAAGATCAGCAACTTCCAGTTTCTTTACCAAAAGATCAGCAGTTTTTAGTCAAAATTTATGCTGATCAAAATGAGAGTGATGCAATGAATCTTGCTGATCAACAGCAAGCAATTGACTGGGTACAATGCCATTTTGGTAATAATCATGGTGATTGGCAATGGAAGTGTATTTGGAGTAATGAAAAAGGCTATTTTATCAAAGCAACTTCTCGACAGCTACAACTTGCTGGTTCAATGACTGGAACAGCGATGAGTGTAATGGTGAAGAAAAATGGCCAATTGGATTGGATTTTTTAGGAGAGCTGAAGATGGCAGAAAATTATAATCAAACAATTAAACATCAGTTAACGCATCGGACGATTAGGGCTTTTAAACACCACTGTTTAACCCCAAAACAGTTGCAATTGCTGGTTAAGGTCGTTGATCAAACGGCAACCAGCATGTTTTTGCAGCAACGAACGGTTTTGCATATTACTGATTTGGCTAAGCGGCGAGCAATTTGCCAAGTTTCAAATCAAGCATATGTCGGGGCAAACGGTGATTTATTTATTTTTATTGTTGATCTATTTCGTAATCAACAAATTCGGCAACATTTGGGCAAAAATGATGGTCGATTGCATCAAACTGATATTTTTATTCAGGGTTTGGAAGATGCAATTCTGGGTGTTCAGAACTTTGTAACTGCAGCTGAGAGCTTAGGCTTAGGAGCAGTGATCTTAGGAAGTATTAATAATGATCCACAACGGATGATCGATATTCTCAATCTACCTAAACTAACTTTTCCAGTTTTAGGCGTTCAGGTTGGCATTCCTGATCAAGAACCGCAATTAAAGCCACGCTTACCATTATCAAGCTGTTTTTTTGAAAATAATTATCCGGCAAATTTTAAGCTCGCTGATTTTGAAGCTTATGATCAAATTGTGCGGACGTATTATGATTTACGTGATAGTAATCGGCGAATTGATTCTTTTACCAATCAAATTGGTAAGAAATTAGATCAAAAGTCAACCAAGCGCAATGAGTTATTAAAGGTTCTGCATCATCAAGGACTTTGTTTGAAATAGTTGATCAATGGTAATTGCATTTTTGGTGAACTTTTGGTAGAATGATTTTTGTTGTTAAAGATTGGAGAGTTGGCAGAGTGGTAATGCACCGGACTCGAAATCCGGCGAACCGGTCTATACCGGCGCGCAGGTTCAAATCCTGTACTCTCCTTATCATTCCGTTTTGGATAGTTTTAGAACGTCACATTCCAGTTATGTGGCGTTTTTATTTTACAACGATTGACTAAAAGCTACTGAAAAGGATAGAAACGGAACACAAAGTTAGTCAATGACTAACCAGGAGACAAGAAAAGTTAGTCAATTTTTAATTGGTCAGGAATTTCCAAGCTTTGCCAGAAAAAATATTTAGTTAGATAAGCTAGTGACTGTTGTTTTAAAAGCGGCTTAGTTTCAAATTTGGCAGTTTTTTAGAATTCAGCGAATAGAGCAATAGTATGTTAAAATTAATTTGAGTAGTTTTTTTCATTACTTTATTCGGTGAGGTTTTTATTAACAAATCTCGTTAAAGGGGGTAGTTGAAATTGCAAATTGGGATTGATAAAATTGGTTTTTATACTTCGGATCTCTACATTGATATGGTAGATTTAGCCCATGCTAGAAATGAGGATCCAAACAAATACTTGATTGGGATCGGACAAGAGAAAATGGCGGTAATCCGCCCAACGCAAGATGCTGTAACCTTGGCAGCAAATGCAGTGGAACAGATTCTCGATTCAACTGATAAGCAAAATCTGGGCTTGATTTTGTTTGGAACTGAATCAGGAGTGGACAATTCTAAATCGGCTGCGTCGTATTTGGCTGGACTATTGGAATTACCAAGCAGTATCAGAACAGTTGAACTAAAGCAGGCTTGTTTTGCGGCAACAGCAGGCTTAGAACTGGCTTATGGTTTTTTGTTAACCCATCCAAGGGAAAAAGTATTGGTGATAGGAGCTGATGTTGCACGCTATGGGCTAAAAACGCCCGGTGAGCCAACTCAAGGCGGCGGTGCAGTGGCACTATTGCTATCAGCAGCCCCGCGGATCTTAGCATTAAATAATGATAATGTTGCTGCCATGGAAGATGCCATGGATTTTTGGCGGCCAATTGGTGAAAGTCAGGCGCAAGTAGCGGGTAAATTTTCAACTGAATTGTATTTGCAATTGCTGCAGCAAGTTTGGCGGACTTATCAAAATCAAACTAATTTAAAATTAAGTGACTTTGCGGCGGTATTGTTCCATTTGCCTTATACCAAATTGGGATTAAAAGGCTTACGCAGCTTGTTAGGCACAACTACTTTGCCAGTTGCCAGTTATTTGTTACATCAGTTTGAAGCTGCTCGTTATTTTAATCGGCAGGTCGGTAATCTCTACACAGGTTCACTATATCTGAGCTTCTTGTCACTTTTAAAAAACTCTGATCGATTACAAGCTGGAGATCGTTTAGGATTTTACAGTTATGGATCTGGTGCTCAGGCTGAGTTTTTTAGTGGAATTCTTCAAAAAAATTTTAAAAAACAAGTTGCTTTCATTAAAACTGGCGCAGATTTAGCAGCGCGAAAAAAAATTTCAATTGCTGAATATGAAGAACTTTATCAACAACAAAAATATTCTAATCAACAAGTTGAATTAGATGCAACTAAGGATCCAGCCAATTATGTTTTACTTGGTATTAGGAACTATCAGCGACAGTATCAAGTACGAAATAACAGCTAATATCTTGGGATCAACGAATGTCAAATGGTATAATTAATTTAATAAGTATTTTGTGAATTTGGTGCTAAGCCAAATGCAAAGGGGGAGATTTTGTGGCAAATGTCAATTCAACAACTGAACAGATTCAATACCAAACTGCAGCTAAAACGCTAGCGAAGACGGTTGCCAATAAGATCCGATATTTACAAACATTGCTAAATGCCGTTCAAGAAAAAGATGATCGTTTGATTTATCAACTGATTGATGGTGAACATTATTCTAGTGAAATTATGCAGGCCAAACATAGTACAGCCGATCCGAGCAATGAACAATTGCTGAATGATGCTAAAGCTAAACTGAGCCAATATTTGAGTACTAATTTACTAGCTTTTTTAAAAGAAACATATCCATTCTTTTATTTTGAACAAACAGCTTTAGGTCAGTTTCAATTTTATTTTGGCAATTGGTGGGATCGCCGGCTTTTTGGACAACTCGATGTTTTAAAAGTGCAATTTAATTTTGATGAAACAGAATATCAAAAATTAAAGAAGTCGTTTGAACTGGAACGAGAAAAGAAACGCTTAAATAGTGATAAAATTGCAGCTATTTCCCAACAGACTGATCAGCTCCAGGCTTTAATTGATTCACAAGCTGAACGTGACCAAGCAAAAGAAAAAATTCGTCAGCAATTGAAACAAATAGTCACAGGAAAAGGTTATGCCTTGGGAGGCAGGCAAGCATAAGGAATCCAAACAGCAGCTGGTGAAACGGCTCTCTGATTTGACTGATCAGGATGAAAAGGCCCAGAGTGCTTATCAAATGATCCGTGAAAGTGAAGCTCAAATTCTCAAACTATCAAAAGAAGATACTTTAATTAGTTATGAAAAGCAAAGTATTATTGCTAAGTTTGGCAGCTTTGAGAATTTTGAAACTCGCAATCGCTCATTGTATCGTGATTATATAGCGGATTTGATTGCAACTAAAGGACGGGTGAAGATCACAAATGAATGAATCTAAAAATAAAACAGTAACTTATTTACCAAAAGGAGAACATTCCGCCACTTTAAGCACAACTGGTCGTTTAATGGCCTATAATGATCAGTTGAAAAATAGCTTGGAAAATGGTTTTAATTTTACTAAGTTATTGGACACCCTGATTTCAACGAACTCCGTCGCTGAATTATTAACAGCAGTAGCGAAGTTGACAAATTATCAGTTGGATACTGCCTTTTTAACTTTCCCACAAAGGTACAGTCGATCGGATTTCTACCTGATTTTTTTAAATCGTTTGTTAGAACTGCATCAGCGTGCTGGTATGATTTTGCAGTCTTCTGATCAGTATCATGAGTTATATCATGAATTCCCTGGAATCAATACTAAAGGGTACTTCATTTTTCAACTTGAAGATAATCAAGCAAATGGGGCTTTTTATATTGAAAAAAAAAGCAAGCTGAAATTATTTTACTTGAACTTTTCTCGACATGTTTTGCGTTTCAACAGCCATGCCTTAACGCAACTTTTATTGATCGATTATTTTACTGAAATTGAGCATCAAAAAATAAAATCTTTTGCAGTTTCGTTATGGGAAATTGGGAAGTTTTTAAAAGAAGATTTTGGTTTTGATGTTGACTTTGGCTTGCTAGATCCGGCCAATAATTGTGTTTATCAAATTACTGATCCGCAATTGCCATCTGAAATTTTAGATCGCTTATTTATTGCCGCTGCTGCTGCAGACAAAATGTTAGAGGCAGGAGCTAATCAGACTGCAATTTTGCGCTTGAACGATCAAGTTATATTCAAGGCTTTTCGGCAAACAAATCCAGAAACGGCAGCCTTTGGTGAATGGGGATTGGCAGTTCAGGATCCGAATCAAAAAGTTAGTTTATTTGATGTTTTATTAAAGTATGACTTTCTTAAAGATTGGTATTTAAATAATTTAGTAGTTTTAGAAATTAAAGCAGATCAGTTGTATTTTTCATAAAGGGGGGCAAAATCTTGGATGTTAGAAAAATGTTAGCGATAGTTCAGCAAAAAAAATTGACTGAATTTGCCAAGAATGGAGAAAGTGATGCAGCTGGTCGTTTACCAACTGAATATATGATCTTAAAAGTTCGTTTAGCAAAATTTTTTAATAATACTGCTAATCATCATACAGGCCTTCAAGTTGATTACTTAGTGGTAGTCGAAGCAATTCTTAGGATTGCTTTAACAAATAAATGGGGATTTCAACTGTTACTTTCACCAAAAAAAGAGGACTTCCTAATAAAGCAAAAGGAGGTCCGTTCACTGGCCAAGACTTATCTGACGCTTGATCATTTAATTAATCAAAGCTATTTTAACCGGCAACCAACGCCGCTGGTTCATGCTTGGCATATTTTTATCAAGTACGGTTTAGTTGACTTGCATTTTTCCGTTTCGGAATTGGAAACGGAATTTTTAAATTATGAAATGACAGCTTCATAATGTAAATTTAAAAGAGTTGATGGTTGCGTTTGAAATGTTTGCAGGTAGCTTGTTTCTTTTGCTGACCAGTAAAGAACTGAATTCCGCTAGCCAGTGCAAGGATTCCAATGATTGCTAAGAAAGCGGTCATCCAGCTCACCTCCTTTAGATTACTTTCGTTACATTATTGTTACATATTTTTGGATAAAGTTCAAGTAAAAGACATCTAAATGTAATATAAATATCAATTTGACATTTCTTAAAATTCAATGTATAATATAGATCGTTGTTTATGGCTCGGTAGCTCAGCTGGATAGAGCATCCGCCTTCTAAGCGGACGGTCGAGAGTTCGAATCTCTCCCGCGCCAGTTAGTTGTGTGAAATTAAAGGCCCAGTTTGACTGGACCTTTAATTGTGTCTGATAATTGACGATTAGATGAATTTTTGTTATGATTTGGGCGTTGCATACGTGCTTGCACAGCTGCAACCGCACATGAGCAGTTAAGTAAAGTTCTCTTTTTTGAGGCACTGGATCGTGGCGAGTCTAAGTAGAATAAGGAGGTGCAACAAAATGTACGCAATTATTAAAACAGGTGGCAAACAACTTAAAGTTGAAGCTGGTCAAGCGGTTTATGTTGAAAAGTTATCACAAGCTGCTGGAGAGAAAGTTACTTTTGATCAAGTAGTTTTAGTAGGTGGCGACCAAAAGACAATTGTTGGTAAGCCTTTTGTTGATGGTGCAACAGTTACTGGTACGGTTGAAAAGCAGGGTCGTGGTCGCAAAGTTGTTACTTATAAATATAAGCCAAAGAAACATCAGCATACTAAACAAGGCCATCGTCAACCATATACTAAAGTTGTTATCGATGAAATCAATGCTTAATGGTTGTTGGTTAGAGTATGATTAAAGCATCGTTTAAGTATCAAGGACAGGAAATTAATGGCTTTGTTTTGAGTGGACATGCGGGATCAGGTATTTACGGTGAGGATATCGTCTGCGCAGCTGTTTCTGCATTAGCAATCAATACAGTCAATAGTTTACAGCGGTTGGTTAATGCACATTTGAAAGTTCAACAGGATGAAACTAACGGTGGGTATTTAGATGTGACTGTCGTGGAAAGTGATCAGGCTGCAGTTCAACTATTATTGGCAAGCTTGAGACTTGGATTGTTAGATATTGCGGCATCCTATAAGAAATATCTGCAAGTTAATTAGTGTCATTAAAATAGGAGGTGAATTCTGATGATTATGAATTTACAGTTTTTCGCTCATAAAAAGGGTGGCGGCTCAACCGCTAACGGACGTGATTCTGAGTCTAAGCGGCTTGGAGCAAAGAGTGCTGATGGTGAAGTTGTAACCAGTGGTTCGATTCTTTATCGCCAGCGTGGAACAAGAATTTACCCAGGCATGAATGTAGGTATGGGCGGCGACAATACGTTGTTTGCGAAAGTTAACGGAGTGGTTCGTTTTGAACGCAAAGGACGCGATAAAAAACAAGTTTCTGTTTATCCGGTGACCGAATAATTTATGATTAAAGCTGACATGAAACAGTTTGTTTTATGTTGGCTTTTTAATTTGGAGGAAAAGATGTTTCAAGAACGAACTAATCTATTACAAAAAAAACTCAAAGAAATGCATTTTGACTGTTTTTTAGTAACTGAACCAACTAATCGGTTTTACTTAAGCGGTTTTAGTGGTGATGATGGTGTTCTATTAATAACTGCCAAGAACCAATATTTAATTACCGATTGGCGTTTTGAAAGACAGATCCAGCAAGAATGTCCTAATTGGAAATTATGCTTAACCCGTAATTATTTACAAGAAGTTTGTCAGTTAGCTCAAAAACTTAATTTGACGGCTTTAGCTTTTGAAGATAGTCTAAGTTATGCTAATTATGGCTTTTTGGATGAAAACTTTCCTGGAGATTTAGCTGCTGTTACACAAATAATTGAGCAGTTGCGGTCAGTTAAAGAACCGGCCGAAATTCAAGTATTAAAACGTTCATGCCAAATTGCTGGTAAAGGTTACCTGGCAGTTTTAGATTTAATGAAAAACAATTCAGCTGCTTTGACTGAGTTGGCTTTGAGTCACTATCTTGATGGTTTTATGCTCAAACAAGGAGCTAGCGGGAAATCATTTACGACGATTGTTGCTAGCGGAGAACATTCTACTTGGCCGCATGCGACAGCCACTAACCAATTAATTGGTCAAAATACAATGGTAACTCTAGATTTTGGCTATTTTTACCATGGATATACTTCTGATGTCACTCGAACTTTTGCGATTGGTCCGCAGACAACTGAATTTCGTGAGTTGTACCAACTAGTCTTAAAAGCTCAGCAAGCAACGATTCAAGCAATTGTTCCCGGCGTAATGGGCAGCAAACTAGACAAAATTGGGCGCGGGATCATTACTCAAGCAGGATATGGAAAATATTTCAATCATGGAATGGGTCATGGAATTGGTTTGGCAATTCATGAGCTGCCAAATGTTGGTCAACGTTTTACAGATCAATTATTTCCCGGGCAAATAATTACGATTGAACCAGGCGTTTATGTACCGGGAATTGGCGGCGTTCGAATTGAAGATGATATCCTAGTTACTGAGACAGGCTATGAAGTTTTAACTGATTTTGATCGTCAATACCATGAATTATAATTAAAGAAGCTTGCATTTCTTGCGGTTGAACTGCTATTATAAAATGTATATGAGCTTTTCGGGATAGCTAGATAATGGAAAAGCGATTTTTAGGAGGATCAGACATGATTTCGGTAAATGAATTCAAAAATGGATTGACAATTGAAGTTAATGACGAACTTTGGCGGGTTGTAGAATTCCAACATGTTAAGCCTGGTAAGGGTTCGGCTTTCGTACGTTCCAAATTAAAAAACTTGAGAACGGGAGCTGTTCAGGAAAAAACTTTCCGGGCCGGCGAAAAAGTTGAGCAGGCGCAGATTGATAATCGCAAGATGCAATATTTGTATGCGGATGGGACGAATTATGTCTTTATGGATACAACCACATATGAACAGCTGGAATTGCCGCAAGAGCGAATAAAAGACGAACTGAATTATTTAAAAGAAAATATGGTCGTTAATATTATTATGCATGAAAATGAAACCTTAGGAATCGATTTGCCGAATACAGTTGATCTTAAAGTTGCTGAAACTGAACCGGGAATTAAAGGGGATACAGCTTCTGGTGGTTCCAAACCGGCTAAAATGGAAACTGGATTAATTGTGCAAGTTCCTTTTTTTGTTAACGAAGGTGATGTTTTGACAATTAATACTCAAGATGGTAGTTATGTTTCACGGGCTTAAAGCATAATTTGTCGTTGCCAAGAGTTTTTAAATGGAGAAGTCATGACCCTAGTTAAAAATTTTGGGGTATAAGACGTTTTTATTTGCTGTTAAGCTGAATTTTTAAGCAGATTTACACTGGGAGGAAAGTTCAATGGCAGAAGATAGTAATATCATTTTAGCAAATAGTGATTCGCAAACTGGTACAATTGAGATTGCTCCAGAAGTTGTTGAAGTGATCGCAGGAATTGCTGCCAGTCAAGTTGATGGTGTTTATTCAATGCGCGGGTCATTGGCAAGTAGTTTAAATGAATTATTTGGCCGAAAGAATCGGGGAAAAGGTGTAAAAATTTCTCGTGATGGTGAGAATCTACGTGCTGAGGTCTATGCTTTTTTGAATTATGGTGTTGCAGTACCTAAAGTAGCTCTCGAAATTCAAGAGAAAGTTAAACAACAGCTTTTGTTTATGACTGGATTAAAATTATCGTCGGTTGATGTTTACGTGCAGGGAGTAGTTCCCAAAAAACAAGCTGCAGCGGTTGATCCTGATGATTTGTTTGCAGAAGAAAATGGTGAAAAAAAGTGACGATGAAAAGAAGTGAGATGCGTCAAGTCGCGTTTCAAATTTTGTTTGCTTGGGAGAGCAACTCATTAACTGATTCGGTTGAGTTATATCAGCAGCTTCAACAGGTAAATAAGAATATGCCTTCTGAGATGCCAGCATATTTAAAGTTACTGATTGCGGGCGTTCAAAAAAATTTGCTAGAGATTAATCAGGTGATTACTGAATTTTTAAAGCAAAATTGGTCGCTTGAGCGGTTAAATAAGGCTGATTTGGTAATTATGCAAATTGCTGTTTTTGAGATCAAATTTATAACTGAAACACCAGATAAGGTAGCAGTTAATGAAGCACTTGAATTAGCTAAAGAATTCAGTGATGAAAAATCACGTCGCTTTATTAATGGAATTTTATCGAACCTGATTGTCTCAAATTAATTACTTTTAGCTGGCAATGCCAGCTTTTTTTATCTAATTTCAAAGCTTGCTTGATGAATAATTATGTTAAAATATAATTTAATATGAATAGTTTAAGGATGTGGGAAAGTGGCCGTTAAATTAGATGGAAAAAAGCTTTCAATTAAATTGACTAATGATTTGCAGGTAGAAACCAAAACTCTTAAAAATCAAGGAATCATTCCCAAGCTTGCAGTTATCCTGGTGGGCGATGATCCAGCAAGTCGAGTTTATGTTCGAAACAAACATCGAATGGCTGAAAAAATTGGAATTGAATCATTGGATTTGCGTTTAGCAAAAGATACCAGTGAGGCTGAGTTATTAGAAAAGATTGCTTTATTAAACAATGATCCCACGATAAATGGAATTTTAGTTCAGTTGCCTTTGCCGGATCAAATTAATGCTGATCGAATCACGAAAACAATTTCACCAAAGAAAGATGTTGATGGTTTTCACCCTTATAATTTAGGTCGTTTATTTGTTAATGATCCTTATGCCATTCCTTGTACTCCAAATGGTATTATGTATTTGTTAAGAGAATATGGAATTTCAGTTGATCGAAAAAATGTTGTGATTGTTGGCCGCAGCAAAATTGTTGGTCGACCACTAGCTGCTTTGATGCTTAACCAAAATGCAACCGTAACAGTTGCTCATAGTCATACCAAAAACTTAAGTGAAATTACGCGCCAAGCTGATATTTTGGTAGCAGCAGTGGGTCGGGTCAATTTTATTCAAGCCCAAGATGTTAAACCAGGAGCAATTGTTATTGATGTAGGCATCAATCGAAATGCTGCTGGCAAGTTAGTTGGCGATGTTGAACAGACGGAGGTTGGTCAAGTTGCCGGTTATTTGACACCTGTTCCTGGGGGAGTTGGACCAATGACGATTGCAATGTTAATGAAACAAACGATTGAGTTTGCCAAGTGGAGTAAACAGGAAAAATGAAACAGGAAAGACAATATTTGACAGTCAGTGAATTAACTGGCTATTTAAAAAGAAAATTCGATGCTGATCCTTACTTGGGTCGAGTTTATTTAACTGGAGAAATTTCAAATTATCGTTTTCGACCCAATGCTCATCAATATTTCAGTTTGAAAGATGAACAGGCAAAAATTAATGCGATCATGTTTCGCTCAGCTTTTGCTAAACTTAAATTCAAACCTGAAGAAGGGATGAAGGTTATTTTAGTTGGTCGTGTCTCAATTTATCCGGCTAGTGGCAGTTATCAGATTTATGTTGAACAAATGGAACCAGCTGGGATTGGTGCATTATATCAAGCTTATGAACAGCTAAAGAAAAATTAGCAGCTGAAGGTTTATTTTCGCAACCTAAGAAAAAGTTGCCGCACTTTCCTAAAAAAATTGCAGTGATTACCAGTCGCTCTGGTGCAGTCATCAAAGATATTATGACGACTGTGCGTCGGCGTTATCCAATTGCTAAGTTATATTTATTTCCTGCCCAGGTTCAAGGGCAAGAAGCAGCTGGTGATTTAGTCGCCCGAATTCAACAAGTTGAGCAAGGGAATTTTGATGTTTTGATTATTGGACGTGGTGGCGGTTCAATCGAGGATCTTTGGCCATTTAATGAGGAGCGAGTTGTGCGTGCACTCGCTGCCTGCAAGTTACCAGTTATTTCATCAGTTGGTCATGAAACTGATACGACTTTAACAGATTATGTGGCAGATATGCGGGCGGCGACACCAACTGCGGCTGCAGAATTGGCAGTACCAGTTTTAAGTGATGAATTATTAAAGATCAAGCAGCAGCAATTGCGCTTGGTCCAGGCTTTTCGCGGCTTGTTACATACAAAGCAGCAGCGATTGGCTAGCTTGAGCCAGGCAGCCATTTTTCTGCAACCAGGACGATTATATGAAGGCTATTTTCAACGGATCGATTTATTAAATCAACGACTGCAACAACAAGCTGACCATATTTTAGTAACTAAAGAAAGAAAATTGACAACTTTAAAGCAACATTTATTTAATGTCAGTCCGCTGGAACAGTTGCATTTAAAACAGCGGCAACTGATTTTTCTACAAAAAAATTTACAGAAAAATGGTCAAAATTATTTAAAATTACGTCAGCAGCAAACTGGTCAGTTAATTGCCCAGTTGAATGCATTGAGCCCGTTAAAAATATTGGCGCGTGGATATGGATATGTAGTGATTGCTAATCAAGTCGTTAAGTCAGTTACTGAAGTGAAACTTAACCAAAATTTTGATTTGCATCTTAAGGATGGAACAATTATTGCCAAAGCAATTAAGATTAAGGAGCAGAATAAAAATGGCTGAAAAACAAACTTTTGAAGATAAGCTTAACGAATTGGAGAAAATCGTTGTTGAATTGGAAAAGGGACAGACACCATTGGAAGAAGCTTTAGTTCAATTTCAAAACGGAGTTAAGTTAAGTCGCCAACTCCAACAGCAACTTGAAAATGCCGAAAAGACTTTGACCCAAGTTGTTGATGAAAATGGTGAGCAAAAAGATTTTGAGCGGGATCATGCTAATGATTGATCAAAAAGTGGTTCAATTTGAAAAAAAATATCGGCCACAGCTTGAGCAACATTTGAGTGAATATTTACAAAACTTAACTGCTCAGCCGTATTTATTAAAAGCTATGACTTATTCAGTTATGGCTGGTGGCAAGCGAATTCGGCCAATGATGATTTTGGCAATTTGCCAAAGTTTTGAGCGCAAGATTGATCAAGCTGTTTTAGATGTAGCTGGGAGTTTAGAATTGCTGCATACTTATTCCTTGATTCATGATGATTTGCCTGAAATGGATAATGATGATTTGCGGCGTGGAGTTTTAACTAATCATAAAAAATTTGGTCAAGCAACTGCGGTATTAGCTGGCGATGGCTTATTAACGACCGCTTTTGAATGGTTGACTCAGACTAGCTTGAACTCAAAAACAATTAGCGAATTAGTAGGCTTGTTAGCCCATGCGGCTGGTGTTTCTGGAATGGTTAGCGGTCAAATGAGTGATATTTTGGGAGAACAACAACGTTTAAATTTGAGACAATTAAAGAAACTCCATCAACAAAAAACAGGAGCTTTAATTTTATATGCTTGTCAGGCAGGAGCTATTTTAGCAGGAATTAAGTTGGAGCAACGAATAGCAATCGAAAACTATGGGCGAAATTTTGGCTTGGCTTTTCAAATTTATGATGATTTAATGGATGAACTTAGTACAACAGCCAAAATGGGTAAAAAGGTTCATAAAGATCAAAATGAGCATAAGAACACTTATCCTAGCTTGCTTGGAATTTCCCAAAGTTGGGATGCTTTGACCGGGGCTGTTGACCGAGCTGCAAATTCGTTGAAAACTTTGTCGCAAGCAGGAGTAGATTGCAGTCTTTTGCAGGGGTTATTAACATATTTTTCAAGAAAGGAAGAGCAATGAAGAAAGAGCGAATTGACGTTCTCTTAGTTAAGCAGGGATTGTTTGCCAGTCGTGAACAGGCTAAGCGAGCGGTCATGGCTGGAGAGATTCTTGGAAAAAATGAAGAACGACTTGATAAACCAGGAATGAAAATTGATCCAACAACAGAACTGCACTTTAAGGGAAATAAGATGCCTTATGTCAGTCGTGGAGGCTTTAAATTAGCCAAAGCTTTACAGGTCTTTAATTTAAGCGTCAAAGACCAGATTGTTTTAGATATTGGAGCATCAACAGGTGGATTTACAGATGTGATGCTGCAAAATGGGGCTAAATTAAGTTACGCATTAGATGTTGGGACAAATCAACTAGTTTGGCAATTACGTCAAGATCCGCGCGTTGTTGTCATGGAGCAGACCAATTTTCGTTATAGTCAGCCAACAGATTTTACGAGGGGGCAACCGACTTTTGCTTCAATTGATGTTTCTTTTATTTCGCTCGCGTTGATTTTGCCAAATTTACATGCAATTTTACCTGTTGATAGTTCAGTGGTTGCTTTGATCAAACCGCAATTTGAAGCTGGCAAAGATAAGGTTGGTAAACATGGAATTATTCGTGATCGTCAAATCCATCGTGAGGTTTTGCAGTCAATAATTTCTTTGGCTATTCAGGAGAATTATGATATTTGTGGTTTAGATTTTTCACCAATCAAGGGTGGCACAGGAAATATTGAATTCTTAATACATTTAAAGACTCGCAATCATTCAGGAGAAATATCAGCTAATGTTGATATTGATCAGGTGGTCACCTCAGCTTGGCAAAATTTAAATTAGTCATAGCCAAATTTTTTCTTTGTATAATTATCCAAAATATAATATTATATGAATGAATATTATTTAGGGAACGGTGAAATTAATGCGAAAATTTGAAAGACAAAAAGCAATTAGAAAGTTAATTCAACAGTATAGTATTGATCGGCAAGAAGATATTGTAAAGTTGTTGCAAGAGCAGGCCATTAAGGTCACTCAAGCAACTGTTTCGCGTGATGTTAAGGAATTACAATTAGTAAAATTACCTGCTCCAAATGGTGGCTATCAATATAGTTTACCGGCTGAAAAGAAATTAAATGCTGAGAAAAAGTTGAAAAAGACTTTGCATGATGCGTATTTATCTTCAAGATTACATGAATCCTTTTTTTTGATCAAATTATTGCCGGGTAATGGCCCAGCAGTTGCTAGTTTGATTGATCAATTGAAAGTTAAAGAAATTTTTGGTTCTTTAGGTGATGATGATACAGTTCTAGTAATTGCTCAGGATCCACGGGCAGCTAAAGAGGTTCAAAGAATGCTGTTAGAAATGGTCAGCTGAAATTTTAAGGGAATGGTTAGATGTTGCGAGAATTGATAATTAAAGATTTTGCTATTATTGAGCAAATTGACATTACTTTTCAGGCTAAAATGACAGTCATTACTGGTGAAACTGGAGCAGGAAAATCAATTGTCATTGATGCTTTGGGCTTATTGGCAGGTGGTCGGGCTTCACAAGAATTTATTCGCAAGGGGGCTAACAAATTTATTTTACAAGGCTTGTTTGATTTGCCATTAGCCTCAGCTGAACAAGACTTTTTGCATTCGCTCGGTATTAACTGGGATGAAGGCAATTTAATCTTGCAGCGTGAATATTCACGCAGTGGGCATGGAACCTGTCGCATTAACGGTACCTTGGTCACGAGAACGATTTTGCGTCAAGTTGGGCAGTGGCTAATTGATATTCATGGTCAAAATGAACAACAGAGTCTCTTGCAAGTTGAGAATCATTTGAAACTGCTTGATCAATTTGATTCACGAATTCAGCCAGTCAAAGAAAAATATCAAGCGGCTTTTGGACGTTTTCGTAAAAAAGCTATCTATTTGCAGCAACGCAAGCAAAATGAACAGAGCTGGATTCAACGTTTAGATATGTTGAAGTTTCAAGTTAGCGAAATTGAAAGCGCCAACTTAAAAAAAGAAGAAGAGCAACAACTGATACAGGAAAAAGAAAAACTTGAAAATTTTCAGTTGATCCAGCAAACTTTAGCTCAAAGTTATCAGCTGTTAAATGGTGAACCAATCGCTTTGATCGACCAAGTTGGAACGGTTATGCAACAGATGAAGCAAATTGAGAAGTTTTCACCGCAATTGAAAAAAATTTCAACGGATGTTACTAATGCATTTTATTTGTTGCAAGATATCAGTCATGATCTTTCTAGTCAAAATGATCTGTTAGAGTGGGATGAAGATCGTTTGGATCAGGTCAATGAACGCTTAGAATTGATTCATCAATTAGAACATAAATATGGTAGTACGTTAGCTGAAGTGTTGGCATATTATCAAAAAATAAAAACTGAACTGCAACAAATGCAAGCCACTGAATCAAGTGGTGATGAATTGGAAAAACAAGTTGCTGATTTGCGGCAAACAGCTGAAAAATTAGCTCAAGATTTGTCGCAAATTCGTCAGCAGGCAGCAGTTAAACTTGAGGCAAGAGTCCATCAGCAGCTGGCAGCTCTTTATATGAGCAAAACGGTCTTTCAAGTGCATTTTGCTGCAGTTAATCAGTTAAAGCCAACTGGTCACGATCAGGTAGAATTTTACATTCAAACTAATCCTGGAGAAAGAATGGGCCCATTAGCAAAAATTGCTTCTGGTGGAGAGATGTCAAGAATCATGCTGGCTTTGAAAACAATTTTTGCTGTTCAACGGAACCTTACCAGTATCATTTTTGATGAAGTTGACACCGGAGTTAGCGGTCGAGTTGCGCAAGCGATTGCTGAGAAAATTTTGCAATTGGCACAACATTCACAAGTTTTGTGTATCACTCATTTACCACAAGTTGCTGCAGTTGGTGATCATCATTTACTGGTAGAAAAAACAGTTGGAAATGGTCGCACGCAAACAATAGTCACAAAACTAAATCGCCAGCAGCGAGTCACAGAATTAGCGCGAATGGTAGCAGGAAGCCAGATTACGTCATCTGCCATTGAACATGCACAGGAATTAATTACTTTAGCTGATAAACTAAAACAAAGCTAAAAAAAGCCAGATTTTCTAGACAATTATCGTTAGAAAATCCGGTTTTTTTATGAAATAAAATTACGATAAAGCCCAATCACTTTCCCAAGAATTAAAACATTATTCAAAATAATTGGAGCCATGGTATCATTTTCTGGTTGCAGACGAATATGATTAGTTTCTTTAAAAAATCGTTTACAGGTTGCTTCGTTATCTTCAGTCATGGCGATTACGATATCCCCGTTATCTGCTGATCTTTGCTTGCGAACAATGACTTGGTCGCCATTTAAAATGCCAGCGTTAATCATACTCTCACCACGGATTGTTAGCATAAATAAATTATCAGCTGAGTCAAACTCAGGTGGCAAGGGGAAGAAGTCATTTGTCTCTTCAACTGCTAAAATTGGTGAACCAGCTGTCACCGTACCAATGATCGGTATTTTTTTGGCATGAATTTTAATGCCAATTAGTTCTAAACCAGCTTTGGTCAACTCAATTGCTCGCGGTTTAGTAGCATCTTTTTGCAAGTAACCCTTTTTTTCTAGTCGGCTCAAGTGACCGTGAACAGTTGAGGTTGATGATAACTGGACAGCTTCGCAAATTTCCCTAACAGTTGGCGGATAACCTTGGGTAGTTACTCGTTCGTAAATAAAACGCAAAATTGCTAGTTGCTTTTTTTCAGATGTTTTTGTCATTGTAAGCCACTCCAATAAAAATTCACTACTTTTATCTTAGCATAACATTTTTTAATTAGCAAACAAACGTTCGTTAAGTTTGAAAAAGAGGTCAATTTCAGTTAAGATAGTTAAGCCTG